>NZ_JACHIF010000022.1 GCF_014203045.1 Prosthecobacter dejongeii | reverse complement strand
AACCCGGATGATGCAATAGGCGCGAGGTGTTGTGAGCGAAGGTATTGACGCTGTGTGGGATTGACACCTATGGCATGCTTCACCCTCATGGTGAAGCTACCCATTGAGTATTCTGACAAGCCGGTGACGCCCTTTGGCGGCATGGCGCTCATGAAGCGTTTTGTCGACCAGACCGGCATCCTCAAGCATCTGGCCACCCTGGACCTGCCGCAGGGAGGCTCCAACCGGGCTTATGACCCTGTGCACATTATCGAGAGCTTCTGGCTGGGCATCTGGACGGGTGCCAGCCGCTACATCCACTGCGACTGGCTGCGGCAGGACCAGAGCCTGGCGGCGATCTTTGAGCATCAGACCTTGCCCAGCCAGAGCACCTACAGCCGATTCTTTGGCAAGTTCTCCCAGGCGCGCAACACGGCGGTGTTCCCTCCATTGCAGCGCTGGTTTTTCTCCCAGATCAGCGTGGGTGCTGTCACGGTGGACTTTGACAGCACGGTCATCACACGGGAGGGCAGCCAAGAAGGTTCCGCCAAAGGCTACAACCCCAACCGGCGTGGGCGCAACTCGCACCACCCTCTCATGGCCTTCATCAGCCAGACACGCATGGTGGCCAACGCCTGGCTGCGCCCAGGCAACACGGCGGCCTGCTCCAACTGCGTGGAGTTCATGCGCGAGACCTTCGACGAGGCGCTCCAGGGCGTGAAGGTGGGCTTGGTGAGGGCCGACAGCGGCTTTTACACCCACGAGATTTTAAGCACGCTGGAGCAGCGCGGCCTGGGCTACATCATTGCCGCACGAGCCTACGCCAACCTCAAAAACGAGATCCATGGCATGAAGGATTGGGTGGAGGTCTGCCCAGGCATCGCGGTCAAGGAGTGGCGGCATCAGCCCGCCGCTGCCGGGGCCAAGGCGCGGCGTCATATCGTGGTGCGCAAGCAAGTCAGCCGCCGTCCACTGGCCGGAGGCAAGCTGCTCTTTGAGGATCTGCCCGACTACCGCTTCAGCCTGTATGTGACCAACTTGGAGCTGCCGCTGGACCAAGTCTGGAACATCTACAACAGCCGGGCGGACTGTGAGAACCGCATCCGGGAATTGAAGCAAGACTTTGGGCTGGATGCGTTCTGCCTACAGGACTTCTGGGCCACCGAGGCATCGTTCCGCTTCATCATGGTGGCTTACAACCTAGTGAGCCTGTTCCGGCACTTTGGACTCAACAGCCACAACCAGGCCACCTTGGGCACGCTACGCTCCCAATGCTTTGCAATAGGCGGTTGGGTCAGCCAGCACGCGCGCAAAACGGTGCTCAAGCTTTCGCTGCCCCGCAAAAAACGCCCCTGGATGGACGCCATCTTTAGCAAAATCGAGACTCTAACCGCACCTCTGGTCTACTCTACTGCATAGTCCGGG
>NZ_JACHIF010000021.1 GCF_014203045.1 Prosthecobacter dejongeii | reverse complement strand
GTGAGGGCCTGCTGGGGATTTTCGCCCGGTAGCAGGCGGGTGTTTTCGGCGATGACGATGCTGTGCCCGGTCTTCCCGTCATGGAAGCCTTCGGCGGTGCGCAGGCTGGCGATTTGCTCTGCGGTGAAGGGATGCTGGCGGGCGTAGTCAGAGGCTAGCAGCTCCTCCACCGTGGTGAAGAGATGCGTGTGCTCATTGACCAGGCCGGGCTGTTTCTGATTTAGAAACCGGGCCGTCTCGGCAAGAGTTTGGCCTAACTGTTCGGAGCTTCCAAGGGTGGTGCCGAGAGTGGCTCCGCTGCCGTCGGGCTGGCTGTAGAAGAGGTGTTCTTTTCCAAGTAGTCTGAATAAAGGTACGCCTGATTGATCAGGAATTCCTCCTCCTCTGTCACCGTCCTCAGCGTTGGAATGTTTGCTACGACTGCTCTGAGCGTCATCCAACTGAAGCGCTTGTCGTGCAACAAGGGCCCGAGAAAGTGTCGTCGCACCAACTCCGCTGTTTCGGGGGTCCAATCCCGATACGATAGCTTTAAAATCTCCTGGGGATAACCTGCGCCCGGTAGCAACATTCATGACAGTATCATCTTGCGGATCCCAGCGCAAGTCTTCCAGGCGGGTCTGGCCGTGGCGGCTCATTTCCTGCTGCACTTATTCCATCTCCGCCAGGACGAGCTGGTTGAAGTTGTGCTCGAAGTCTGCCTGGCTTTTTTCTTCCCGCCAGTTGGCCACCTCCTCATAAGATTTCTCATTGTGAGGATTGATGCCGGCAACCTGAAGGTGTCGTGAACCAACAGCCCTGCGGGTGGCGCACTTTCTAGCTCCATGGCCTCGATGGAATAAATGCGGTTGGTTAGGGGATGCAGGAGCTCCTTAACCGTGAACTTGACGTTGTAAGCCGTGTTCTCGATCTCCATCCGGCTATGCACTCGATGAATGGCGGTGATGTTCAGGTCCTCGGCACGGTCAGGGTTCGACTCGATGACCTTGCCGGTTTGAAAGAGCGTCTCAAAGTTTTCAATGGCGGCGAGGTGCGCACGGATGTCGGCAGATTTTTTGACGGCGGAGCCGCTGGCCATTTTGGCGGCGGTTTGGTTGGACACATTGGCGGTTAGGCCATCTGCGGTGGTCAGTGGCTTGCCCGAGAAGCTGCGCAGGTGTTGCTCGGCCTGGTCCAGATTTTTAAACGTGAGACTGAAGGTGGGCCCGGTATTCAAGGCTGTGCCGGGGGCGATGGGGCGGCCCTGGAGGCTGCTGGAGCCGGGGGTGAGGCCCAGGAGGGTATCCACATACTGGGCCCAGTCTCCCCCAGCGGGCAGGTGGCCCTGGGCCTGGGCGCGTTTGAGCTGGCCCAGGGTGCCCAGCACACCACGCACGCGGGTGCCCTCGGCGCGGAAGTAGGCGCGTAGCTGGCTGAAGGAGCGGGCGTCTTCCGCACGCGTGGCCCCGACGATGGCGGTATCCAGCGCCTGCGTGAGGCTGCCTGCGGCGTGGCCGGTGGGCTGGCCGCTGCGGTCCCGCTGCAGGGTGTCTCGCACGGCCAGCTCGATGAGGGTTTCCCGCGTGGT
>NZ_JACHIF010000020.1 GCF_014203045.1 Prosthecobacter dejongeii | reverse complement strand
ACCACCGCCAACCACCGCCAACCACCGCCAACCACCGCCAACCACCGCCAACCACCGCCAACCACCGCCAACCACCGCCAACCACCGCCAACCACGCCAACCACGCCAACCACGCCAACCACCGCTTTCCCCCTGTCCTCCCATGCACCCCACACCACCCCGCCCCGCCACGCACCTTTGGATTCCCCTCACCCAGCTCGCCACCCTCACCCGGCGCACCCCGCAGACCCTGCGCCTGCACATCCGCCACGGGCACCTGCGGGCCGAAAAAATCCCCGGCACACGCGGCTGGCGCGTCAGCCATGCCGAGGCCTCCCGCTGGGCAGCCCAATACCACGGCATCCTCATCTTTCCCCCCACGCCCAGCACCGCCCCCGCCGCCGCCTTCACCACCAGCGCCCTGGCCCACGCATGAGACGCCTCCACTTCCACCTCATCCGTGCCGAAGAAGAACTGGCCGGCGCGCGCCAGTGCATCGTCTGCCTCGTCACCCTCACCGTCCTCAGCCTCATCGCCGCGCTCGGTTGCTGGGCCGGCATCATGACCTGGCCGCTGACACTCCTTTGGTTAGGCAGCAGCCTCCTCCTCACCCTCACCGCCCTCCTCTGCGCCCTCCGCCCCCACTGGCGCGACCAAGCCCGCCGCCGCCACAGACGGTGAGAGCGGTGCCGTGTTCAGCCTTCAGCACGCAGCGCACCGTACAGCATCCATCACTCACCGAGTGATGCCGTCCGCCCCAGCCAAGCCCCGTCCGCCATGGAGCGCACATGCGCCTGTCCCGCGCCTGCGGGATCTCGAGTGCTGAGTTCTGCGTCCTCGCGGAACTCCCATCTAGCCCCCCGTCCGCCATGGAGCGCACGCGTCTCGCGTGCCGAGTTCTGCGTCCTCGCGGAACTCCCATCTCACGCCCGCGTCCGCCCCCTCACCCCCACCCCACTGCGCATGGGGACCATGCGCCCTACCTTACCCTTGCACCCCCTCCCCCCCCGCCCCGGAGGGGCGAAAGAAAACTAGCCGGGGGTGAAGGTGCGCAGCACCGAAAACCCCCGGAACCCCGCCTAACCAAAAACACGTCCACCTCTGCCGCGCCCCAGAGGGGCGCGAGAACCCCCCGTCCGCCCCCCAGCCCCATCTCCAGGAGCCCCCCCCGCAACGCAACGCATGATCCCCATGCGCCCCACCATCCCGCCATCCCCCTTTCCACTTTCCCCCTCGCTGCCATGTCCCTCTACCTCCCCCTACCCTCCCCCCGCATCGGCCAGCGGCAGGCAGCAGAGCCCCGGCAGCCCCGCACCCAGCATCGGCAGGCCTGTTATGGCCCCCTCATCATCGAATACACCTGCACCGACACCCGCGCCGATGGCGAGACCGACCGCGAAGTCCGCCACATCTACCTCCACCCCACCACCCCCGCAGATCGCACCTCCCCCGAAGCCTGCCTCCACCACGCCCTCACCACCCTCATGACCGCCCACCACATCACCTACGACGAGCTCATCGAAAACGCCCCCCACCGGCATCAGCCGTGACCTCAGATCTAGGGGCAGTCTTCAGTGTTCAGTGTTCAGTTTTCCGATCATCGTCCCCGTCCGCCATGGAGCGCACGCGTCTCGCGTGCCGAGTTCTGCGTCCTCGCGGAACTCCCATCTCACGCCCGCGTCCGCCCCCTCACCCCCACCCCGCTTCGCCCGGGGCCCCTGCGCCCTACCTTACCCTTGCACCCGCTCCCCCCGCCCCGGAGGGGCGAAAGAAAACTAGCCGGGGGTGAAGGTGCGCAGCACCGAAAACCCCCGGAACCCCGCCTAACCAAAAACACGTCCACCTCCGCCGCGCCCTGGAAGGGCGCGAGAAACCTCCGTCCGCCCCCATCCACCACACCCCTCCGCTTTCCACTTTCCGCTTTCCTCATTTCCCAAATTTCCCCTCCCCACCCCCATGCACTACTACCCGCACCACATCGGTGATTACCGGCGCGACACCGCCCACCTCTCCATCCTCGAGCACGGCGCCTACCGCCTCCTGCTCGATGAATACTATGTCTCCGCCCGCCCCCTGCCCAGCGATCTCCCCACCCTCTGCCGCATCATCCGCGCCCTCAGTCGGGCCGAGCGCGACGCCGTCGCCCACATCCTCCGCACCTACTTCCAGCCCACCCCCGAAGGCTACCGCCACAAACGCGTCGAGGCCGAACTCACCGCCTATCAGGCCAAAGCGGACCAAACCGCCCAAGCAGGCCGCGCCAGCGGCATCGCCCGCCGCACTCGTCGGCCCAAATTCACGAACGACTCACCAACGAACGTTCCAACGGACACCTCAACGTTCGTTCGAACGAACGTTGCAACGGAAACCCCAACGATCGTTCGAACGAACCAAGAACCAGGAACCAACAACCAACTCAGCAGCCATCCAGGAGTGAACAGCCCCCGGCCCCGGCCCACCCTGGCGCAGGCCCGCAGCCAGGCCCCCAGCCTCGGCCTCACCCCCGACGAAGCCGAAACCTGGTGGAACGCCCGCGAAGCCAGCGGCTGGACCCGCAGCAGCAACGGCAGCACCACCCCCGTAGCCAACTGGCAGGCCGACCTCAAAACCTACACCCACAGCAGCCGCCAGCGCCAGGCCGACCGCCAGCAAGCCACCGCCACCGCCGCCGCATCCCGCACCCGTCACCGCCTTCCCCCCCACCCCCGCCACCCCGCCTACACCACCGCCGCCGCCACCACCGACCACACCCCCCAAGACATCGGCGAATTCTGCCCCGACCAGCGATGACCCCGCCCCCAGTCTTCAGTCTTCCGTCTTCCGTCTTCCGTGTTCCGTGTTCCGTGTTCAGTTTGCAGAAACCTCCCGTCCGCCCCCTTGCAGAACAGCATCCATCACTCTCCGAGTCATGCCGTCCGCCCCAGCCAAGCCCCGTCCGCCATGGAGCGCACGCATCCTGCGTGCTGAGTTCTGAGTCCTCGCGGAACTCCCATCTAGCACCCCGTCCGCCCCCTTGCATCCCCCCCCAAACCTGACGGCGAGACGCCGTCACACCTTGAACCCCTCGGCCTCCATCCGCCCCAACACAGCCCACGTCCGCTGTACAGTATCCATCACTCTCCGAGTGATGCCGTCCGCCCCAGCCAAGCCCCGTCCGCCATGGAGCGCACGCATCCTGCGTGCTGAGTTCTGCGTCCTCGCGGAAC
>NZ_JACHIF010000019.1:3369-5355 GCF_014203045.1 Prosthecobacter dejongeii | reverse complement strand
AAAAAACCTTCAAAAAAGAGTAAAAAGGAGTTGCGGGGAATCTGGGGCTCGGCATACTTCCAATCCGCCACCGAAACAGGAGCGGCTGAGGAAAGCGAAGCGAGCGACGAAGTTGTTTGTGGAGTTTGAGTTCAGAAAAAGATCTTTCAGAAAACAACATCTTCAGATTGCTAGAGTGGGCGAAGCGGAAGCTGAGTTTGCTTGAGGGTTTGAAGAGACAAAAACGAAAGCTAAATTGTGCGCTGCGTGTTATGGAATGCGCAGCTTGCCTGAAAGAATGGCAAGGTCAATTTAGCTGACTTAGGAAACTAAAGTCAGCACCAATTTTTGGAGAGTTTGATTCTGGCTCAGAACGAACGCTGGCGGCGTGGATAAGACATGCAAGTCGAACGGGATATTACGAGTAGCAATATGAGTGATGTTCAGTGGCGAACGGGTGCGTAACACGTGGATACATTCCGGGAAGCGGGGGATAGCCCAGGGAAACTTGGATTAATACCGCATGTGGTCGAAAGACTAAAGACGGGGACCGCAAGGCCTGTCACTTCCCGATTGGTCCGCGGCCTATCAGCTAGTTGGCGGGGTAAAAGCCCACCAAGGCTACGACGGGTAGCTGGTCTTAGAGGACGACCAGCCACACTGGAACTGAGACACGGTCCAGACACCTACGGGTGGCAGCAGTCGAGAATCTTTCACAATGGGGGCAACCCTGATGGAGCGACGCCGCGTGGAGGATAAGGTCTTCGGATTGTAAACTCCTGTCATGCGCGAACAAGGTTGCATGGTTAATAACTGTGCAAATTGATGGTAGCGCAAGAGGAAGAGACGGCTAACTCTGTGCCAGCAGCCGCGGTAATACAGAGGTCTCAAGCGTTGTTCGGAATCACTGGGCGTAAAGGGTGCGTAGGTGGCATGGTAAGTCAGATGTGAAAGCCCAGGGCTCAACCTTGGAATTGCATCCGATACTGCTGTGCTAGAGTACTGGAGGGGTGACTAGAATTCTCGGTGTAGCAGTGAAATGCGTAGATATCGAGAGGAATACCAAAGGCGTAGGCAGGTCACTGGACAGTTACTGACACTGAGGCACGAAGGCCAGGGGAGCAAACGGGATTAGATACCCCGGTAGTCCTGGCAGTAAACGGTGCATACTTGGTGTGGGAAGATTCGACCCTTCCTGTGCCGGAGCTAACGCGTTAAGTATGCCGCCTGGGAAGTACGGTCGCAAGATTAAAACTCAAAGAAATTGACGGGGACCCGCACAAGCGGTGGAGTATGTGGCTTAATTCGATGCAACGCGAAGAACCTTACCTGGTCTTGACATGCACTGTGTCTCCAATGAAAGTTGGATAGAGTAGCAATACTCGCTTTGCACAGGTGCTGCATGGCTGTCGTCAGCTCGTGTCGTGAGATGTTGGGTTAAGTCCCGCAACGAGCGCAACCCCTGTGATTTGTTGCCACCCGGTTTACCGGAGCACTCGAATCAGACTGCCTCGATCAACGAGGAGGAAGGTGGGGATGACGTCAAGTCCGTATGGCCCTTACGACCAGGGCTGCACACGTACTACAATGCCCAGCACAATGTGAACCGAAACCGCGAGGTGGAGGAAATCAGTAAAACTGGGCTCAGTTCAGATTGTAGTCTGCAACTCGACTACATGAAGTTGGAATCGCTAGTAATGGTACATCAGCTACGGTACCGTGAATACGTTCCCGGGTCTTGTACACACCGCCCGTCACATCATGGAAGCTGGTTTCGCCCGAAGTGCGTGAGTCAACCGCAAGGAGACAGCGCCCTAAGGCAAGACTGGTGACTGGGATGAAGTCGTAACAAGGTAGCCGTAGGGGAACCTGCGGCTGGATCACCTCCTTTCTATGGAGAATGTTCATGAGTGTCTCACACTCGATATATGAACAAGGTCGACACTTAACTGAAGCAGCGATGTGGAGGAAAGTGTGTGAAACGTGAAAGCGTTCACAAACAATGTT
>NZ_JACHIF010000019.1:0-3275 GCF_014203045.1 Prosthecobacter dejongeii | reverse complement strand
ATATTATCTGTGCAGGAAATGCAGCAGCGCACAATTTAGTTTTCGTTTTTGGTTAGAGCATCTTGAGCAGGGGGTTTAGCTCAGTTGGTAGAGCGCTAGCTTTGCAAGCTTGATGTCAGGAGTTCGAGTCTCCTAACCTCCACCACAAGTTGGACGAGGTTAGGCTTAATCGAGCTGATGACCAAGTGATCAACTCCAAAAGGGCATGTAGCTCAGTTGGTTAGAGCACCGCCTTGATAAGGCGGGGGTCACTGGTTCGAGTCCAGTCCTGCCCACCATTTGATTAAGATGTGAGACTGTTTTTTGTGGAACTGATAGTTCCTTGACAACTGCATACAGGGTAAAGAAACAATTTTATTAGAGTCAGACGTTGAGACCTGAAAAAGGTTTCAAGTAATGAATGAAAGTAAGTGTGTTCTAAATCCAATTTCGGTTAGCTCTTCGGAGCGAAGCCACTGAAATGGTTTTAGAGCAATGCAAGATTTAAAGGGTATGTAGTGGATGCCTTGGCACCAGCAGGCGATGAAGGACGTGGTAAGCTGCGATAAGCTTCGGAGAGCCGCAAACAGGCATTGATCCGGAGATTTCCGAATGGGATAACCTGATACGGTTCATACCGTATCGTTCTGCTCTGAATACATAGGAGCAGAGACGCTAAACCGCCTGAAGTGAAACATCTCAGTAGGGCGAGGAAAAGAAAGCGAAAGCGATTCCGTCAGTAGTGGCGAACGAAAGCGGAACAGCCCAAACCAGGAGGTTTCCTCCTGGGGTTGTAGGGCCTCGACGTGGTAGTTGAAGAGTTAGGTGAAGCGGATGGAAAGTCGCTCCACAGAGGGTGAAAGGCCCGTAACCGAAAACTTAACAACGCCTAGAGGTACCCTGAGTAATGCGATACACGTGAAACTTCGCATGAATCTGTGCCGACCACGGCATAAGGCTAAATACTCGCTGGTGACCGACAGTGAACAAGTACCGCGAGGGAAAGGTGAAAAGATCCGCCGTGAGCGAAGTGAAATAGTACCTGAAACCACATACCTACAAGGTGTCAGAGCCGGCTTGTCCGGTGATGGCGTGCCTTTTGCAAAATGAGTCTGCGAGTCAGTCTGTGTGGCAAGCCTAAGTCCTTCTGGGATGGAGGCGGAGCGAAAGCAAGTCCGAATAGGGCGACAAGTTGCACGGGCTGAACCCGAAGCGGTGGTGATCTACCTATGGCCAGGTTGAAGCGTCTTTAATCGGACGTGGAGGACCGAACCGGTGAACCTTGAGACGTTCTCGGATGAGCTGTGGGTAGGGGTGAAAGGCTAATCAAACCCCGTAATAGCTGGTTCTCCCCGAAATGTATTTAGGTGCAGCGTCATGCGCTTATCGAGGGGGGTAGAGCACTGAATGAGCTAGGGGGCATACCCGCCTACCAACCTCAATCAAACTCCGAATACCCTCGAACGAAGCATGGCAGTAAGACAGTGGGGGATAAGCTTCATTGTCGAAAGGGAAACAGCCCAGCTCAGCAGCTAAGGTGCCTAAATAACGCTCAGTGGAAAGGAAGTGAGATCTCATTGACAGTGAGGATGTTGGCTTAGAAGCAGCCACCATTTAAACAGTGCGTAATAGCTGACTCATCGAGAGGTCTTGCGCCGAAAATGATTGGCGATAAGCGTTATACCGAAGCTCTGGACTACATTGTCCAAGGGCAATGTTTTGGTAGGGGAGCGTTCTGTAAGCGTTGAAGCGTGAAGGTGACTGACCGTGGAGTTTACAGAAGTGAGGATGCAGACATAAGTAACGATAAGACGGGTGAAATCCCCGTCCGCCGTAAACCCAAGGTTTCCTGGGCAATGATTTTCATCCCAGGGTTAGTCGGGAGCTAAGTCCAGGCCGTTTGGCGTAGGCGATGCACAACAGGTTAATATTCCTGTACCGGTTTTGGTTAAAGCACAGGTTCGCGTCAGGGGAGAGAGCATGCCGATTGAAAGTGGCAGAAGGGTGCGGAGCGATCCAAGCCTGGTCTCTTGAACTGAGCGCCTAGAAAAGCCTGTGCCCCTTTCCAGGGCCGCCCGTACCGCAAACCGACACAGGTGGGTGGGTAGAATATACCAAGGCGTAAGAGTGAAACCTCGTTAAGGAACTCTGCAATCTAGTCCCGTAACTTCGGAAGAAGGGATGCCCTCTTAGGAGGGTCGCAGTGAAAGGGGACAACCGACTGTTTATCAAAAACACAGCATTGTGCCAAGACGAAAGTCCAAGTATACGATGTGACACGTGACCAATGCGGAAAGATTAAGGCAAGGGGTTAGCCGTAAGGCGAAGCTCTGAACCCAAGTCCCCGTGAATGTCGGCCGTAACTATAACGGTCCTAAGGTAGCGAAATTCCTTGTCGGGTAAGTTCCGACCTGCACGAATCGTGTAACGAGTTGTCCGCTGTCTCAACGAGGGGCTCAGTGAAATTGTAATAGCAGTGAAGATGCTGCTTACCCGCAGAAGGACGGAAAGACCCTATGCACCTTAACTGTAAGCTGTCACTGGTCGTTTGGTTTCTATGCTTAGCGTAAGTGGGAGGCTTTGAAGTGTTACTTTCGGGTAACATGGAGCCATCAATGAAACACCACCCTTAGGTATTGAACGATCTAACCGCGGCCCGTCATCCGGGCGTGGGACCATGTCAGCCGGTCAGTTTTACTGGGGCGGTATCCTCCCAAAGAGTAACGGAGGAGCGCGAAGGTTGGCTCAGCGTGGTTGGCAATCACGTGTTGAGTGCATTGGCATAAGCCAGCCTAACTGTGAGACTAACAAGTCGAACAGACACGAAAGTGGGCCAAAGTGATCCGGCGGTTTAATGTGGAATTGCCGTCGCTTAACGGACAAAAGGTACGCTAGGGATAACAGGCTGATCTTGCCCAAGAGTTCATATCGACGGCAAGGTTTGGCACCTCGATGTCGGCTCATCGCATCCTGGGGCTGGAGAAGGTCCCAAGGGTCCGGCTGTTCGCCGGTTAAAGCGGTACGCGAGCTGGGTTCAGAACGTCGCGAGACAGTTCGGTCCTCTATCCTCTGTGGGCGTAGGAAAATTGAGGGGTTTAATTCCTAGTACGAGAGGACCGGAATTAACGCACCTCTGGTGTTCCAGTTGTTCTGTCAAGAGCATCGCTGGGCAGCTATGTGCGGAAGGGATAAGCGCTGAAAGCATCTAAGCGCCAAGCCCATCCCAAGATTAATTTTCCCTGAAGGATCGTGGAAGACTACCACGTTGATAGGTCTCGGGTGCAAGCGCAGTAATG
>NZ_JACHIF010000018.1 GCF_014203045.1 Prosthecobacter dejongeii | reverse complement strand
GAGGCATTGGATACACGGATCCAGAACGTGAATGAGCGAGGGGATACAGTGCCCCCAGTGGCAGGCCGTGACAGCGATGGCGATGGCTTGTCTGATTATGAAGAGATCCTGCTAGGCGGAGACTCCACCACGCGGTTACGTGTCGGAGAGCGTGTGGACCTGAACCTCGGCTTGTATGCTCAGGCTGGCCAGACCCTGAAGATCGTGGGCCGTCTGCCTCCAGGACTAACGTTTAATGCAACCACCAATCGTCTCACGGGAGTGCTTGGGGGAACAGCCGCCTTTTATGACCTGCAACTCCAGGTAATTTCCGGTGGGAAGATCGTCAAAACAGTCATTGTTCCCTTGGTGGTGGAGGCTTTCCCTGCGCGTCTTTTGGGCAGCTACGAGGCTCTCCTGGAAAACACCAACGATGTGCCTCAGGGCATGGTGCGTGTGACGGTGACTCAGTCGGGTCTCTGGTCTGCCACCCTGGATGTACGCGGCACAGCACGTCGCTCCTCCAAAGGCAGTTTTGAACTGATGGCAGGCAGCCGCCAGGTGAATTTGCCGATGGTCTTCAAAGGCAGCAAAACAGCGGAGGAAGCCACTGTGCAGATGATCTTGGACATTGATAGTCCTCAGGTGAGTGGCACCTACTCCATCGTTTCTTCGGTGGGTGCGGTGCGCGGTATCCGTATGGCAACCTTTGGTGCTAGCCCACCGACGACACGCCGCATGAACATGGTGCTGGATGCTGGGGAGCAAGATGGCGTCGCCTACCCTGCGGGCCTCGGCTGGGCCAAAGGAACGGTGACCAATAAAGGTGCCGTGAACTTGGCTGGTGAATTGGGGGATGGGCAGAAGATGACCTTGTCCCTGCGCTTGGGCGTCACAGGTCAGTCCCTGGCCTGGGTGCAGCCTTATCGCAATAAGGTGGACTCTTACTTTGGCGGTGTGCTGCCTGTGCCAAATTTGGGCCAGCCTGCATCCATGTTGCCGGCTTTGGAGTTGGGTGCTGTTTGGTTCAAAGCGGCGGATGCGAAGGAGCTGAGCTACGAGGCTGGCTTTGCCGCTCCGTTATCCGTCACAGCCATTGCGACGGCCTTCGACCCCGTCAAAACCTCGGCGGATCTAGAAACGATTTTGGGTCTCACGGCGCAGACGTTGAATGTGGAAATCCAAGGCGCAGGTCTGAGTAGCATCACCGGCGTGCCGATTATCTTGCCGACGTCCTTCACCCTGGCCTCCAGCTTTGCACTGACAACAAAGACACCCGTGAGTGGCCCACCTGCTGCCTGGACGGGTAAAATCAATAAGGCCGATGGCGGTCTCACCGGCACGCTGACATTGCCTGCCAGCGCCAATACCCTGGCTGGCAAAGCGGCAGCCACAGGTATCCTGCTTCGCGGCCTAACGGATAACAGTGTGGGAGGCGGCATCCTGCGCGTGCCGGTATCTGGCAAGAAAGGGCAATTCCGAACGGCGTCCCTGCTGCTGCAACGCTGATCTTTTGCTGACCACCAACCCTTTATTTGAATCTCCTGAAAGATGAAAGTTAGACCCCCCCTTTTCCTGGTGTTGCTCAGCCTTGCTCTGCCTGTGGCCAGTGCCTTGGCGCAGACGACCCAAGTGGGCACCATCCTGGTGCAACAAAATGACGCAGGCAATGTTGCGACCTCGGTCGCGCTGACGGCCACTGCTGGCAGTTCTTCCTTCTTCAACATTGCTGGTGGCAACCGAGGTGACTTTGACATTGCCTTTGGCAATGCGGACAACGTAGCCGCAGGTACTTTGGTGACTTGTGTGGCAGAAAATGGTCGTGACAACACGGCCTTCGGGGACACCATCGGTCGCTTTTACGCCACCGCTTGTGCGGATATCTCTGGCACGCGTTTTTTCATCCCAGTCAACGACACTCCGAGATTGGGCGAAGTGAACATGCACATCGGCGCGGGGTTCTTCCCCTACAGTCGCTGGCTGGGTGGATTTGCCCGAAACGCAGCAGGCACGAATGGTGGGGTGACGGATCAACTCCGCTCCCACGCGAGCATTCGCCTCGGTACGGAATTTCGTACCCTGGGCAGTGGGGTCTTCTTGTTAGACCTTCGCGCGGTAGGCGGCCACTCGGCGCAAAATGGAGTGCTCCTGGTCACCCATGCTAAGAATGAAGCCAACTATGCCACCGCGCGCGCGAATACCGATGGTACCTTCAACTTGTTTGTGCGCGACAACGCTGCCACCGGCGCTGCCAATGAGCAGGACCCCATTTCCTTCGTGTACGTGCCTACTTCAGCACTCAATACAGAAGGTTTGATCGCACTGGGGCGAGTGAATAGCAATGCCACGACGGATGTGGTCGCCGGTCCTGTCCAGGTGACCAAAGGTGGCACCGGACAATGGTACCTTAAAATCACGGGTCACAATCCGAACACAGGCACACTTTTAGTTAGTCCGGAAGGTGGTGGCGCAAACAACTTCGATAACGTCGTCAGCTACCAGTGGGATGAGGCGAATAGCCGCTACATCGTCGAAAGCCGCGATATCATTGATGCCACCGCTTTGCCAGCACTCCAGAATGGGGCGGCCACGGAGGACATGTTTAGCTTTGCGTTTTTCCGTGGTCTCAAAGCACCAAAGGTGACCCTCACCCATCCTGTGGAGGGCGATACCCTCACCACGCCTGCCACTTTTAACGTTCAGGCACAGGTGACTGACGAAGACAGCGACATCGCCCAGGTGGAATTCCTCCTCAATGGTGTGGTGGTAGCCACGGACACAATCGCTCCCTATGAACTCCCTCAAAATGCCCTGCCAGCAGGTAGCTACCGCTACCTCGCCCGCGTGACGGATACGGATGGCCTCGTGGTGAGTAGTACTCCGGTCCAGGTCGCGGTCGAGTTGGACCCAAATGTCCCGACAGCCAATACGGCCCTATGGTTTGATGGCGTGAATGATTACCTCACACTCGGCACCGCTCCAGAACTGGGTGTCGGCGGCCCACCTTCCAATGGCTTCACTCTGGAATGCTGGTTCCGCAAAGAAGGCCAAGGCGTTGTTGCGGGTGGGCTGGGGAACTTGCTGCCTCTCATCAGCAAAGGTCGTGGTCAGGCTGACAATAGCACGCTGGATATTAACTACGGTCTCGGTCTTACCGCTGGAGGACTCTTGTGCGCGCAGTTTGAAGCTTTCCCTGTCAATGGTGTGACAGGTGGAGCGGATTTTTCTGCGACCGCGACACATACCCCCATCGTGGATGGGCAGTGGCATCACGCCGCAGTCAGCTACAATGGCACGACGGGCACGTGGAACTTCTTCCTGGATGGTGCGCCTGTGGGCACTGTGGTGGGCACGCCAGGAGCACTGCCACGTTATGACAGCATTCAGCCTTTTGGCATTGCGACGGCTTTCACTTCAGACGGTGTCCCTCAGGGGGCCTTCCCAGGTGTGGTGGATGAGGTGCGCATTTGGAACTACGCGCGCTCTGCCGCAGATATCTTGAGTCACCGCGATGCATCCATTTTGGATGCAGGTGGGTTGGTTGGTCGCCTGGGTTTGGATGATGGTCGCGGCATTCAGACTTCCAGCAGCGCCGGCAAACGCACTCGCGGAACTTTGGTCAATGGGCCTGTTTGGGTTTCTGGCGCTGTGCTGACGAATCAAGCGCCGCAGGTGGCTCTCACGCAACCTCTTTCCGGTGCTCGCTTTTTGCCAGGTGCTTCCATCTTCCTGGCAGCCGGTGCCGCAGATGTGGACGGGACCATTGCGAAGGTGGAGTTCTTTGAAGGACTCAATAAACTCGGTGAAGTGCTTGCGGCTCCCTTCACGTTTGAGTGGATGGGTGCAGCGACGGGGGCGCATTCTCTGACCGCCGTTGCCACGGATGCTACCGGTTTGGTCACCATTTCAGAAGCGGTGGTAGTGCAGATTGGGGATGTCTCTCCGCTGGTCATCACAGAAGTGCAGTCTAGCCAGTCTGCCACAGCCCCAGTGGGCGCCGCAGATTACTGGGAGCTGACGAACACGGGTGCTGCACCTATCTCACTCGCGGGTTATCGGTGGGATGATTCTCGCCGCAGCTTTGCTTCCGCTTCACCCTGGGCTGTGGCCAATGGCACCTCCATCGCCGCTGGTGAGTCGGTCATCTTCACGAAGATGGACCCCACAGCGTATCGTGCCTGGTGGGGCCTGCAGCCGACAGTTCAAGTGATTCAAAGTGTGGGTGCTCCTGATCTTGATGCCAATGACAGCATCACCCTTTACGATGGCGCAGGTGTGGTCGTGACCTCTCTTTCCTATGCGCAGGCCGGGTTCAATCGTGTGAATGGTTTGTCCGCTCTGGGCGGACAGGCGGGTGAATCCGCTGGTGGGGCCGCGACGGCAGCTCTGGTCTGGGATGCCACCTCTGGGCGCATCCAGCCACGTTACACATTCTCTGGGGCAGGCACTCATGGAGGTGTCACCGCAGTCACGGGTGCAGATGTGGGATCTCCAGGAAATGGCGGTGGTGCCGTTCAGGAGCCTACGGTGACGCTTTCCATGACCATCGCCCCAAAAGTCTTTTCTGAGAGCGTGGCTAACCCTGCTGGTGCAGGCACCCTGATCCGCAGCGGTGATACTTCGGCTGCCTTGGACGTCACGCTTCTGTCCAGTGAACCTTCAGAAGTCACCGTGCCTTCCTTGGTGACGATCCCTGCGGGACAAACGTCCGTTAACTTTGACGTGACGGCGGTGAATGATTTCCTGGTGGATGGTGCGCAGAGCCTTCAAGTTGCCGCACTCGCGTCAGGCACCACCTTGGCCCGGCAGGACCTGACCGTGCTGGATGATGGTGACCTGCCTCCACCAAACCTCCGCCTCACGGAGGTGCAGTCTAACCAATCGCCTAGCGCACCCACGGGTGCCGCTGATTACTGGGAACTGACAAATTTCAGTGCTGAAGCTGTGGCTTTAGGCGGCTATACATGGGATGACAGCCGCCGCGATGTGACAGCGGCCCAGGCCT
Source organism: Prosthecobacter dejongeii (assembly GCF_014203045.1). Taxonomy (NCBI): domain Bacteria; kingdom Pseudomonadati; phylum Verrucomicrobiota; class Verrucomicrobiia; order Verrucomicrobiales; family Verrucomicrobiaceae; genus Prosthecobacter; species Prosthecobacter dejongeii. The sequence goes on along the minus strand of NZ_JACHIF010000018.1, from coordinate 2,017 downwards.
GGAAACTGCCTGCGGGCGTCTCTCTAGCAGCCGGTGAATCGTTGATCCTGACGACGGGTGATCCCGCTGCTTTCCGTGCCTGGTGGGGGCTTTCGGATACCGTTCAGGTGCAGCAGACAGCAGGTGCACCGACGCTGGATGCCGATGACAGCATCACACTTTACACCAACAATCAGGTGGAAGTCTTCACTTTTAGTTATGCCGCCAATGCCTTCACGCGTCCTTTTGGACTGTCTTCACTAGGCGGTCAGGCAGGTATTTCAGCAGGTGCCTCCAATGATTTTACCGCTCTGGTTTATGACCCAGCTTCCACGCTCGGTGCTCCTCGTTATTTGGCTGCGAATGGTTACCGTTTAGGCGGGCGGTTTGCTGTCACCGGGGCAGATGTGGGTTCACCCGGCGTGATCAATGGTGCAGCGACTCTCCCTCCCGCGCCAGCCATCACCACGCGTGGACCTTTGCAGTTCACTCATGTCTCCACCGTGCCCTTGGCGGGTTCGGAAATCTCCGCTTACGATCCTGCGAGCAAGCGTCTGTTTGTCACCAGCAGTGTGGGTCTCCAGGTGTTGGCCATGCAGGACGCAGCCTTTCCTGTGAACCTCGGGACGATTAATTTTACCCTGCCTCCATTCAACCTCAGCTCGACGGATATCACGAGCGTGGCTAGCCGCAATGGCGTGGTGGCAGTGGCAGTGCCTAACGCGGTGAAAAGCCAGCCTGGCAGTGTGGTGTTTCTTAACGCAGCCGATAGCACTTTGCTCAGCATCGTTCCAGTAGGTGTGCTGCCTGACATGATCACTTTCACACCGAATGCTGCTCGGGTGCTGACAGCCAATGAAGGGGAAATGCAGGCTGGGGGTGCAGATACAGCACCGGGCTCAGTTTCCATCATTGAGGTGGCTGGTGGCTTCACCGCACCGACGGTGACGACAGTCGGCTTCACCGCCTTTGATGCTCAGGCCGCTGCGCTGAAAGCTCAAGGCGTGCGCATTTTTGAAAGCCCTCCAGGCTCTGGCATTCTGCGTCTGCCTTCGCTCGACTTTGAGCCCGAGTACATCGCGGTGGCTCCAGACAACTTGACCGCGCTGGTGACTTTGCAGGAAGCAAACGCCGTAGCTCTTTTAGACCTCACGAGCAAGACCTTCACTTCGATCAAACCTTTGGGCGAAAAAGACTTCAGCACCTTGCTGGCGGACTTCAGCGACCGCGATGCCGAAGGTGGCAGCACGGGTGCCATCAAACTGACCACGGGCAATCCGGTCTTTGGTCTTTACATGCCGGATGCCATCACCGCCTTCCAGGCCAATGGGCAAACCTACTACATCACGGCCAATGAAGGCGACGACCGAGACGATTTTCAGACCGAAACCATCCGCGTGGGCGCTGGAGGTTATGTGCTGGATCCTACGGTGTTCCCGAACGCTGCGGAGCTGAAAGCAAACAGTCGGTTAGGCCGCTTGACCGTGTCGAATTCGGCAGGTCTTCGGGGTGACACGGACAATGATGGCGATGTGGATCGTATCTTGGCTTACGGCGGCCGTTCTATCTCCATCTTGAATGCTGCGGGCGAGATCGTTTATGACAGCGCTGACTTGATGGAGCGCCTCGTCGCCAGCTTGGGTGAACCTTGGTATGACGATGGTCGCAGCGATAACAAGGCCGCAGAACCGGAAGGTGTCGTCATCGGTGAAATCGAGAAACGTCTTTATGCTTTCGTGGGTCTTGAGAGAGCCCGTGGCGTGATGGTGTTTGATATCACGGATCCTTCTCGTGTGGTGCAGGCGGGTTTCGTCAGTTTACCGACGGATCTAAACCCTGAAGGCATCACCTTCATCAGTGCCGCTCAGTCTCCGAATGGTCAGCCGATGATCGCGGTGACCAATGAGACGAGCAACACGCTGAGCCTCTTCAATGTCAGCCGTTTCACGCTGCAAGTGCTGCATGTGGGGGATGCGCAAGCCGGGTTACTGGCACCGCAGACCGCACCGAATGTCGCCGCCTTGGTGGACGCCTTTGA
>NZ_JACHIF010000017.1 GCF_014203045.1 Prosthecobacter dejongeii | reverse complement strand
ATGTATGTAATGTGAAATGCATACTGATTTTGTCGGGAATTGCTTGCGCCTTGACTTTTTGTCTCCAATAATCGGCTCGCTGATTCTTCGAACCTTTCAGCCCCGTTTGGTGGCCTCGGCCATTCAGACACAGCGCCCCGGAGTCTGCTACCTCCGGGGCGTTTTGTTTTCAAGCATCGCCACATGCCGACACAACGCTTTTCCCAATTCATTCGTGATCATTACGAGATTCATGAATGGAGACACGCGACAGCAATTCTTGAGCGTGATTTCCCCGAACAGTGGATAGATGTGTCCGAAACACTGGAAAAATTCAGGCTTCTAAAAAGCTCCATTATCAAGCCAGGAGGCCGGAAATCAGGCGTCGCTCAGGCCTTTGATGATGAGTTAAATTCTAGAGGTTGGGTTGAAAAGAAATTCTCCACTGCCGTAGAGGTAGATGGCAAAAGATTAGAGAGCCCGACCCACGCAGTCGATTGTTACAAGGATCGAATTGCCTTGGAAATTGAATGGAACAACAAGGACCCATTTTACGATAGAGACTTGAATAATTTCCGGCTGCTCTTTGAGCTACGCGTCATTTCCGTTGGTATTATTATTACACGTTGTGACACCCTCCAGGCCATCTTTGATAGGCTCGGAAGAGGCACAAGTTTTGGGCAATCTACTACGCACATGAGTAAGCTCTTGCCTCGTTTGGAAGGTGGTGGCGGCGGTTGCCCTGTGCTCGTATTTGGAATAAAGGACACATTATATGTCGAAGACTGAAAGAGCTCCAAATCAGCTCCCTCCTCAAGATTTGGGGCTGAAAGCACCCCTCCGCTACTCCACGATTCTAGCGGACCCACCTTGGCAGTTTCAAAATCGGACAGGCAAAATGGCCCCCGAGCATACACGACTGCTTCGATATCCAACCATGGAGCTAAATGAAATCAAAGCTCTACCAGTTGACGGCTTGGCCGCTCCGAATGCGCATCTATATCTATGGGTTCCAAATGCTCTTTTGCAGGAAGGCTTGGACGTGATGAAAGCTTGGGGTTTCAAATATAAGTCTAACATTATATGGTATAAAACCAGGAAGGATGGAGGGCCTGATGGCCGTGGCGTTGGCTTCTATTTTCGCAACGTAACTGAGATCGTTCTTTTCGGCGTTCGTGGCAGCATGCGAACACTCCAGCCGGGCCGAACGCAGGTAAACCTGCTGTCCACTCAGAAACGAGAGCACTCCAGGAAACCTGACGAGTTTTACGATATTGTGGAGAGCTGCTCCCCCGGCCCTTACCTAGAGATGTTCGCGCGATTTCCTCGCGATGGCTGGCATCAATGGGGCAACGAGGATGTTCATGAAAATTCCGTCCATGGGCAGGCCTTGCGAAATGGCCATGCGGGAAAAGACAGAAACAGTATTGTAGTCCCCAAGCAGTATAATCGATAAAAATTGTTGACAGAATAGCCACCCTCCGTTCACGGTAGGAGCGTCACGTAGCAGTGATCTCGGTGTAGCAGCCGGGTTTGATCAGCAAAACAATGAAAGGTTCGGAAGCACAGCGACGCGTGCCCAATGGGATTTCGCGTATTAGACCCCTCTTTTTTGAGCGGGTGCTAAGACCTACCCGGCAAGATCTGGGCAAAGGTCAACCTAAAGAGGACATCCAACTCTTGCTGCCGTTTCCGTGCCCTTCGCAACCGAAGGTTCGACATGAGGAAGCGCAGAAAAACGGCTGAAATTCTCCTCTCCCGCCCGGTTGCCCGTCCAATGGCTAAGAGTCAGGACGGACCCATTTACCCCCAGATGATGCCAGCGCGGCGACGTTTGACGCTGGCTGCATACTGGGAAGAAATTGCCGAGAAAGCGAAGAAACGGAAAGCGACCCGTTCACCTCGGCCCCGGCTTCTGGACCCTGTGACCAAGCAGGCCCAGGAGCCGAACAAATTTGGCACAGACGAGGCGATGCAATCGGCCCAGCCGACCGCCTCCGAGTGCCCGCCGTTCCCGAAACCCGAACCGTGCGGGAGCGGCGTCAACTTTGGGGGAGCATCCCCGAATCACCCATCCTGGCGCCTCGGCGGCATGGGGACATTTGTTAACCGGGGCACCTCAAAAGGCCGGAAAGGCCAAACCCAAAACTAAACCTATTATGGTACTCCACCTCTCAGTTGAAAGCGCAGTTCCCTCGACCTTCCAGGGCGACAAAGGCCCGGTAACAATGATTCAGGTCGTGATGACGGACAAAACAAAGCCCGCCATGTTCCGCACCCAGACGCGTTTCGTGTTCAACCTCATGCCCGACGGCTACCGGAAATACTGGCAGACGCTCGGCATCGAAGAAGAGCCCGTGACCGTCCTGGTTAAAGACCTGGCTGGGTCTGGTACGATGATCAAGCTCAAGGGCGAAATCATCAAAGGATGGGCCACGCCTGAGCAAATCAATGCCCTGGCCGTCACCCGCGCCGTTCTCCCTCCTGGGTCTGACTCCGAAGCTGAACCGCTGGTTTCTCAGGAAGCCACGGACAAAGCCACCGAGGAAGCCAAGAAGCGACTCGCCCAAACTGAGCCGACGCAGAAAAAAGCGGCCTAGTGAACATCGGGGAGGATGGTCAAGGCGGGCAAGGTGCCCCCTGTCCTGCGATTCAGCGGCGATACACCGCCCAGGACTTAAAAGACCCTGAACTCCCCTGCTCTGTCATTAGCTGACATACCGACCCATGAACCCCCTTGCCTATCACGCAAGCTTGCAGCCCTGGCAGTTCTTCATCACGCTCACGTATGGGCATGATGGGAGCGGCGGGGCTGTTCCGCCTGCACCGATACGCAAGAAAATGCTCTTTGCCTTCCTTCGACGGGTTGGCCTGGGCCACTACCAAACGAAGGACGGCGAGCGAGCGCACCGCGTGAACTGGCACAACCTTCTATGGCTGGCCCGAGAGGAGCAGGGAGAACTGGGAGGGCGTCACCATTTCCATATTTTGCTGGCAGGTTTGCCAGCCCAGAGGCACAACGCAACCGAGGCCTACGTCCAGTGTAAAATCTGGCGCGAGTGTGGCGGAGGAATTGCCGATGTGCGCATGTATGACACCGGACTCGATGGGGTGTCGTACGTGTTAAAGGGGCTGGAGCAATGGTCGCACGAAGGAGCCAACGCTTACGAGCTAGGCAAGTTCGTCGATAAAGGGGACTGCATGCCGATCTTGGCCGACACCTGCGTTAGAACCTGGACAAAGGTTCTTCGGAAATGGGCGACAGGTGCCAAAGAGCCAGGGGCTTCATCGGGGACCGGATCTGCCGTAATCACGGGGCGGTCACTGTCCGTTCGTCGAAAGGCGAAGGGTCGCAAACGGACAAAGGAGACACCAGCACAGCTAGAGAACCGGATACGGTCCAACTGGCTGGGAATGCATCCGGCTGGTGCCTCCTTTGTCCGTTAGAGCGGCTCCCGCCTGTGGGGTGGAACCGATGCGGAAGGATTCCGCGCGGTTCCGCGCCGCAGGCGCGGTCCTTGTAGGAAGAGCTATGCCCATACGCCAACGCATAATTAGTTAGACCGCCAAGCCATGATCGAAGAAGCAACCCAACAAATTGAATCCTTGCAGGTGGGAATCATCGCCCTCGGCGTACTTGCGACGCTGTTGCTCTTCCGCATCGCGAAAGGAATGATCTCCGGCAGCGGTGACGATGAGCCATGGACACAGGCCAAAGAGCGCCAACTCTTTGCCCGGTACGCTTACAACGACCGCTATCGTAATCTCGACATGAAGGCAGGCCCAAGGGGTCACCTCCCGTGACAATTTCCCCTCTCTTGGGCCACGGGAGAGGGGCGCTAAAAAGTGGCATTTGTCCCATAGCTAGGGACCCCTGCCCCCTACCCTCGCGGGTGGCAGAAACACAGAGGGAAACAAGAAAGAAAAAAGTATGGTCGCAGCAGCAGAATCAGCAATCAGCGGAATGGGCGCAAACGTGACAACCCTGGGCACAGCAGCCCTGTCAGTCGTCGCCCTGATCGCAGTCTTCATCCTCGCTAAGAGCTTCTTGACTCGCGGCGCCCGATAGGCTGACACAACCCTGGGGCGGCGGGATCACTCCCCCGCCCCTTTCCTATTTATAAAGATGGTTAGGCTTATCATCCCGGCTGGAAAGTCCATCGAGCTTCAAGGTTCAGACCCTGGCGAAGTGGAAACCATAGCAGGCCCCATGGAACTCGTTTTTGAAGTGTACAGCATTGGCGGGGATTTCGTCTCCAGTGGCGAATATCTGCTTGTGGGAGCCGATTGGCTCCAGCTCCTGCCCTACCTCCGCGAAGAACTAGCCATCGCTCTACCCGTGGCCCTCGTCGTGTCCCTTTTAATCGCTTTGACCTGGCTCCGTCGTCATGTCTGATTATGAAACGCTTTTTGTTATTCCTGCTCGCCTGTGCATCCGCCCAGGCTGCAAACATCACCTGGGAGGTCCCGGCCTTCACGTATAGCATTACAAGGCCCGCCAATGCGGGCAGCACCTGCACCTATCAATGGGAAGGCACCGGGGGAATCGTCAACGGCCCCTCTGGGGTTTTCTCCTCTGGAGGCCCTGGACCTGGCACAAAGACGGGCAATCGAAATGCAGTCACCTTCACGACCAGTGACACCGTGACTGCCGTTCGTCTTACCATTCTCGTAGATACCACCAACGGCGCGGCACCTATCCCGGTCTTCTGGCAGCAAGCCCGCAAAGTCGGCGAGACAACGCCGCCCAAAGGAGGCCCTTACTCTGGCGGGAATCCTGTCACCCCAGGCGGCGACCCCGTGGACAACGACGGCAACCCAGCCGAGGAGCCGCCCAAACGCTACAAGGCCCAAGCGGCGGTCATGAACTCTTCCAACTACCCAATCACGGTCAAAGAGGTCTGGACAAGCGAGGGCTCAATCATCCGCCAGAAAATGGCCAACGTGCCCCCGCAAACTTGGTATGACACCGGCTGGTGCTACTATCACAAACCTTTCACGATCACTTTGACAACCATGGTCGATGGTCAGGATACTGCTGATCCTCCTGTGATTTCAGAAGGTGAACCCGTGGACGAAACCGACCCGAACGAACCCCCAATCGGAGGCCCAGGAACACCGGGAGGCCCTGACGGCCCGCCAAGCGGCGGCGGCGGCATCAAGATAGATCCCATTGCCGAACCTCCCCAAATCACCCCGCAACCACGCCCAGGCGAGGGAGAACCAAACACCGAAGCTCGCCACCAAGAGCTATTGGCCGCGGTTAACCGAGTCACGACCGCCGTGACCAACGCAGCAAACCAAGCTAAAGGGGACGCCGCACAAGGTAATAGTTTGTTAGGTAGCATCAAGGACGCAGCAGGTAAAACCTCAGAAAACACCGGGGAGATTGCCGAAAACACCAAAGGCATAGGCGACGGTGAAGGAGACGGCGAAGGCGGCGAAGGTGGAGAGGGCGGCACCGGGGGTTCCGGCCATCTCGCCTTGCCTGGACCCGGCACGGGCGGCACCGCTGGAAACGTCCCTGGGGAGCTGTCCGGCATCGGTGGCAAGATAAGCAGCATCCGCCAAGGTGCGGGCGAAGCACTCACAGGGGCGCAGGCCCTGGTGGGTGCGTTGGGTCTTACCCAGCAGCACGGAACCGCCCCACTAATCTGGCAAATCCCGGTCGGGCCGTTCGGGAACGTCACGCTAGATCTGGACTCTTTCGCATCCGGCTGGATTGAGATTGTGCGTGCAATCCTGGTCTTCGTCCTATCCATCCAGACGGCCTTTAAGGCCGTCGAAATCCTGAAAGGAGCCTTTTCATGAACTTTGACTTTCTTAAAGTCTGGTGGGCCGATTTCGCAGCCTGGGTGAATAGCCTCTTCGGCTCGCTTGTGTCCACGGTTACCCGGTTCTTTGCAGCCATGACGGCCGCCATCGGCCTGGCTTGGAGCCTCTTCTTGGTAGTGCTGGAAATCGTCGATGTGGGCGCAGCATTCCAAAGCATTGCCGACGTGATGAACTCGGCGGCGGGCCTCGTCCGTGGCCTGCCAGTGGCGGGCGTCATGGCCCAGCTCAACCGCATTTTTCCAATCAACGAATTTCTTGCTCTCATGGGCTTTCTCCTGGCCCTGCATTTGATCGTGATTGGGATTCGCATCCTGATCTTCCTTTTCAATCTGCTCCTCGGGCTGATTTCCGCAATCCTGCAACTCCTGGCCAAAGTCTTCTAGCATGTCGTTCACGCTGATAACTGGATTGATGGGCGGCGGGAAAAGTTATCTCGCCGTGGAAACCTGCCTCCAGGCAGCCAAGGAAGGGGCCATGGTGCACACCAATCTGCCATTGGTGCAGGAAGAATGGGAGGCCCTCGGCCTCTGGGACAAGATTGTCATTTTGCCCAAAGAGCCGAGTAAATGGATACGCTTTGAAAAGAAGATCATCGACGGAGAGGAAACCGAGGTTCCCACCTCGGACTGCATCACCGGGGGTGCTGAGGGCCGCGAAAACATCGTGGTCTTTGACGAAGCCTCCATTGTGTTTCGGGTCAAAGATCAGGCGAAGAACAAGGACAAGCATCAACCCGTTTTCGACCTGATCGCCCTTTCCCGTCACGTTGGTCTAGAAATCATCTTCATTGCCCAGCATGAAGACAACGTGTCTGCAGACCTGCGACGCTTGGCGCAGAACCGCACGAAGTGCATTAAGACCGTGGGCATTCCCTTGGTTGGCATCTTCGCTCAATACATTTTAGGCGACTTCTGCCGGGTCGTTTACCAGGGCCAAAGTAAAGCCCCCTGGCTCAAATCCTGGCACCGATTCAATCCAGCCGTGGGCAAGCTCTACAAGACCCACGGAATGGCCGAATCTGTGGCAATGCGGGTGGATGCTACCCGCAGCAGCAAGGGCTTGGACGCAGGCAAAAAGAAAGGCCTCCTGCTCTTCGTCGGTGGTCCCCTGCTCTGCTTGGCCCTCCTTTGCGTGGCAGGCTGGCGAATTAAAAGGGACTTCTTCGGAGAAAAGACCAAACCCAAAGAAGCGGCTCCGGTCGTAGATCCGAAAGCCGGCACGGATAAAGGGGACAAACCCAAATCAGGCGACTTTACCCCAGGCACCGGGGGCCTGCGTGAGCTGGAATGGTCCGAGCAAGACGAATGGGTCTTAGCAGGCCGCGTGCATACCTCATCTGGCGCCGTCGTCTATGCTCGCGGGGGCCTCCGCTTTGCTGTTGGTCTCAACTACGAAGGTGCTCCAATTATCGAGTATGTTCCTTATGCAGGCTGGCACTACTTCCGCACCACCACCGGGCGGATTATTGCCGTTCGACCTCTACGCACCAAAGAGCGCGAAACCCTGCCCCCAGTCACCGTTCCCGGCCAGAATATGGCCCAAGAAACGCCTACCCCGATGACTCCAATAGATCAGGGCATTAACCAAGCAATCCAGCAAATCAAAGGGACATGAACTTTCTCACCTTCTGCCTAACCATGAGTCTTTCCATGTTCACGGTCGCCTGGTCTATCCTGCTTCTGGTGGCCTTTGTTGCTCGCGTCATCAAGAGCCCCTTCCGCGATGAGTGAAGCACTTGAAGGCCTGGTTAAAATGGGGGCGCTTGTCATCGGTGTGCGCCTGGCTTTCTGGCTGGTGAAGAAAGTGGCAGGCATCTTTAGCTCTCTGGGGTGACGGGATCTCGTGCCGCGCGGCGCGGGTAGAAAATTTCCAGATTTTGCCCATTAGTTAAGATAACTTAAATAATCCTTATGCCCTGTGCACGTGGCACCACTCACAAACGTGCACGCCTAGCAGGTCCTCAACGGGCACCATCACATCCGGCTGGCTGCTCGGCCTGGATCGCAGCTTCTCCCCTGCCCTGGACAGCCAATTGACGCGACCAGGTTTCAGCGGCTCCCCGTCCTTTGTGCGGAACAAAACCGCCGTTCCATGTGGCCACGCTTTCAGCACTGCGTTAGCGTCCGCGCTGTCCCCTTTAATCCTGCAGTCTGCTGGATCTGCCCCACGATTGGCCGGAATCCATGGCATGCCCCCCGTAACATCGCGGGCCGTCCAGTCGGTCGCCTGGCCCAGCTCGCGTTTAATGGCCCGCTGCAAGGCCTTCTTGCAACGGGGGCCACACGTCCGGGCGTCGCTGCGGTGCGCCCTGAAGGGTGCACCGCAAGTATAGCAGGACGCTTTAGTCAGTTTACGGGTCATAGCAAATGCATCTGCCCGTTGTCCACCTCAGCCGATGAGCCCAGCCATTGCACGCCCTGGCCTGCGGGGGTGGTGTCGATCCAGACCAGGCGGGCCGCCCGCTTGGCCTCGGTTTCATCCTTGGCCGTCACGTGCATCTCATAAACGTGTTTGGCCTCTGCACCATTGAAGCGGTATAGAATCCGCACCGTGTAGGCAAGGCACGCGTTCACGCTGCGGCCCTCCAGGCGTTGAGGGCTTCGTAGCGGGCCTGCACTTCATTGCGCCACGTGACGGCGCGCTCGATGCGCCCCCTCCGCAGGTGCTGGCGGTAGGTTCTGATTCCATCGGCCACCCAGGCGCGATAGTGGGCCATGTGTAACAAGACAGAGAGAGCTTTGCTGATTTTCATACTGACGGAGTCCTTTCGTGCGGTCCACCAGCGGGGGGCGTGTGCCCTGTCCCTTTTAACTGATGGAATACCATTCCTTCGGAGGCGTAGCCTCCAACTCCTCGCAGAGGTGCCGGGCCGTCCGTCAGCTAGTCAAAAGCCTTTGGTGGCCCATAAGGGCCAGGTTTCCAGGAGGGTCCATTTATGGAGACCTGGAAACCCGTTGACGAGCTGACAGGCTCGGCGCTGGCCCGTTGTTACAGGGCTAGCCTAGCTAATGGACGCGCACAGAAAGGCGGAGCCGTGCCCGCATCGTCAGCCCTGCGGGTCCTGCGTCGGTGGGCCTGTCCGGCAAGGCCCTAGCCACCCCAAAACACGCTTGCAAAATGCTTAATATACCCTAAATAAAGGGCGCGGTTCACATCGGAGAAAATGGGGTGAAATTGTTGGATTTATTGTTATACCAAATACGCCAGTTACAGCTTTCCACCCAGGAATTGCAGGAGGCGCAAAACGTCCGCGAAAAAGCGGCAAGATTGGCCGAAATGCGCGCACAGCATCGTTTGTTAGACTCGACTTTAGAGAAGCTCGAAAACCAGCAATTTAGGAAGGATCCGAAAACCCTTTTGACTCGGTCTTTCCTCTGCTACAATCCAGATAAAGCACTTAGACAAGACGACGAAAGACGATTATAAAGCCACTAAAAACCCTAGATAAAGTACATCGTTCAAGCTCAATATAGGCTCTGGAAACCTTGAATTTCCAAGGAATCACGATGTCAAGATATTAAAATCGGATGTATGTAATGT
>NZ_JACHIF010000016.1 GCF_014203045.1 Prosthecobacter dejongeii | reverse complement strand
TGGCGGTGGTTGGCGGTGGTTGGCGGTGGTTGGCGGTGGTTGGCGGTGGTTGGCGGTGGTTGGCGGTGGTTGGCGGTGGTTGGCGGTGGTTGGCGTGGTTGGCGTGGTTGGCGTGGTTGGCGTGGTTGAGCGGTGGTTGGGAGGGTGTGGGGTGCCGTTTTTTTACAGGATTAACAAGATGACGGGATTGACGGGATTGACGGGATTGACGGGATTGACGGGATTGACGGGATTGACGGGATTGACGGGATTGACGGGATTAACAGGAGGGGGAGTTGGGGTGGGGATTGGGGGGTGTGCATGGTCGTCCTGTCTCGCACGCGGGACGGTCTGGGGGGGTGGCCTAACGGGATGTGTGGGGATGTTTCAGCGAGCGGGGGGGGGGCGCGCGCGGCTCCTGGGCACGGCGGGTGTGGGCGTGTTTTTGGTTAGGCTGGGGACTGGGGGGCTCGCTGGTGCCTGGCTCCACCCCTGGCTATGGGCTTTCGCCCTTCCTGGGAGAGGGGGAGGGGGGCTTTGTGGGAGCTGAGGATGGAGGGGGCGAATGAGGGGCGGTTTGGTGCCCCGGGGCGCGGTTTATCGCAGGCGGCCCCAGGGGTGGCCACGGGGCAGCGGGCTGCGGTGGGGGCTGGTGGGCGGTGCGCTGTCTGACATGGGTTTATGTTCGCGTGAACATCACTCTTTGACCAGTGTTTGGCGGTATTACTGGAGGGTTTTTTTGACCGTTGACTTTGGTCGGGTGGCGCAGTTTGGCGGGCTCGCGGGAAGGGGTGGGAAAGGGGGGAACGGGGACCGGGGAAAACACACGCGGATCGAGGGTTCGAAGCGTGGATTTTTGGGGATGGGGGGGCCTCTTAGCGAATGGCGGCGGGTATGGAATCCGGGCGCGCTGGGAGGGCTAGGCGAATAGGATATTCGCGCTCCGTCTGCGGGCCTTCGGCGTGGTAGGAGTGGAGGGGGTGGATGTGGGGGCCGGGGTGGGCTTCTCGCGCCCCTCCAGGGCGCGGCGGGTGTGGACGCGCTTTTGGTTAGGCGGGTGTCCGGGGGTTCTCGCTCGCCAAGCCTCGCTACACCCCCGGCTACTTTCCGTCGCCCCTCTGGGGCGGGGGGGTGGACTTGCCTGGGGTAGCTAGGATTTCTGAAAAAACGGATTATCCGGCGGAGATAGTAACAAAGAGACCTATTGACAACGAGTGTAGTTATTTTAAATGCGCCACATTCTGCTCTTGCTGCTGTTCCTGATTTTGAGTCCGATATCCCATGGTTCGGACACTGATGAGATTCATGAAGACTCTTTACTAAAATTTGATTCTGATTGGAAGATGGTCAAAGTCCTTTTTCTTGGAGAGAGCCCCAGCAGTTGGATGGAGTTGAAAGAGTTAGCACCAGATCATGCCCATCGGATTTCCAGATTTTGGATCAGGAAAGCAGACATTGGTACCATTCAATATCGGAAGCTTATCTTAGAGATGATGGCAGAGGAGATAAAGCGCACTAAGCCCGAGAATAAAGACAAAATGATGGTGAGGTATCAGGGCTGTATGCCAGAAGCAGTGCGTTGCTATTACTATGACCATGCATCTGAAATTGATAAGATGATTCAGGTGTCGTTAGAAATGGTTAATGCGGCCGCTTCTGAACCAGAAATCAAGACTATCAGTGAGCATGAAAACCCTGACTTACATGTTTTTGAGAAGAATCCAGAATCCTCACCTGCCGATTTGCCCAAGCCAAGCAATGATACCTTGAAGAAGGACGAGCCAAAAATGGAAAATCAGCCGAAATCTGAAGAAGTGGAAAAGCGTCTTGAAGAGCTTCGCCGTAAGCGTGACGAATATTTTAGAAACTTAAAGGAATCGTCGAATCCCGAGCCGTGAAAAAGGGGTGTGGACGCGTTTTTGGTTAGGCGGGTGTCCGGGGGTTCTCGCTCGCCGAGCCTCGCTTCACCCCCGGCTAATGGCTTTCGCCCTTCCAGGGCGCGGGGGAGGTAGGGCGCATTGTCCCAATGCGCAGCGGGGTGGGTGCGGGGGCGGACGGCATCACTCGGAGAGTGATGAGTACTGTACGGGGAGTGGGCGGACGGAGGCCGAGGGTTCAAGGTGTGACGGCGTCCCGCCGTCAGGTTTGGGGCGGGTGCAAGAGGGCGGACGAGGCGTGAGATGGGAGTTCCGCGAGGACGCAGAACTCGGCACGCAAGATGCGTGCGCTCCAGGGCGGACGGGGCGTTCTTGAGCGGACGGCATCACTCGGAGAGTGATGGGTGCTGTACGGGGAGCGGGCGGGCGGAGGCCGATGGGTTCAAGGAGTGACGGCGTCCCGCCGTCAGGTTTGGGGCGGGTGCACGGGGGCGTTAGAACGGAGTTCCGCGAGGACGCAGAACTCAGCACGCGGGACGCGGGACGCGTGCGCTCCATGGCGGACGGGGCTTGGCTGGGGCGGGCGGCATCACTCGGAGAGTGATGAATACTGTACAGCGGACGGAGGCTTTGCGCGTGCCTGCAGGGCGCAGTGGAGTTGACGCGCTTTTGGTTAGGCTTGGCATCGGGAGGCTCGTGGGTATCCCAGTTTTGGCTTCTGCTTTGTGGTTTCTTTTTTCTGCTTTCCTCTTGTGTATTTCCCTCTTCGCTAGCCCACGCTCATGATGGCTTTGCGCTTCAGTGAGGGGCGATGGGTAGGCCGGGAGGTGGGGGCTTCGGCGGTGGGGCTGGGGGGGAGGGGGCCTAGTTTGATGAGGCCGGCGCGGGCGGCTTCGGCCAGGGTGCGCAGGGCGTCGCAGGGGTGCATGGACCAGTCGTGCACGGGGGCGTCACTGACGATGCCGGAGGTGGTTTCCTCACGGGTGTGGTGGGCCTCGAGAGCTTCGATCCCGGGGCGCGTGCGGGGTTCTAAAAAGATGAGGCTGGGGAAGAGGCCGAGGAGGGCATTGATGCCGATCCAGACATCGCGCGTGGCGGGGACGATGGCGATGCGGCCGAGGCCGGCGGTGCGGGCTTCGCCTGCGAAGGTGCGGCCGCTGCGCTCGGTCTGGGCGGCGTCATGGGGAAAGAAGTGGGTGCCGTAGGCGTAGCCGCGGGCGAGGAGGCGGGCGACGCGGGCGGTGATGGTCTCTCCCACGATGCCCACATCGTAGTCAATGAGGTGGATCTCCCGCCCGACCACCTGCCACATCCAGCAGGGGGCATTTTGCGGGGCGCCGAGGTCCCAACTGGTGTGCACGGGGACATCGGCCAGGGGCAGGCGGGGGACCACGCGGCCCTCGGCCCGGGCGCGGTCCACGGCGGCGGCGTAGATGGCGCCCTGGACGGGGGCGCTGAAGGCTTCTTCGAGGGTGGAGGGGTATTCGCGTTTCATGAAGATGCCCTGTTCTTTGGCGGTGACGACGTACCATCTTTTTTGTTCGCGGGTGAAGGTGCGGCCCAGGCGGTCTCCCAGGGTGGTGAAGTAGTCTTCTTGGTCGGTGCCTACGGGGCCGCCGTCGAGGCGTATGCACTGGGGATCGCCATGCCAGGGGAAGAAGAGTACTTCGCCGACGGCCTCGGGGTCGCCCTCGAGGAGGGGTTTGACGAGGTCCCAGAGGTCGCCGCCTTTGCCGCCCATCCAGGTGGTCTCGACGACACGCCGCCCGCGCCGGGCCCCGGGGAGGGCGCCGGTGCGGATCTCGGCACTGCGGCGGGGGTCCTGATGGGCGATGGGGCCCCATTCGGAAACCCACAGCCAGGAGCAGTCGCCGCCGCGCCCGGACATGCCGGCGAGGAGTTTGGACCGGGATTCCTCCTCCAGGCCGATCATTTTGGGATCGAGGATGGTGGGGCTGTCTTTGTGCTTTACCTCGAGGCGTTCGAGGATTTCGCGCGGTTGGCTGAGGTAGGCAAAGCGGAGGATGTCCACCATCTTTTCCCCGGCGAGCTCACGCGATCTTTCGATGAGGCGACCGGTGGCGCCGCAGTTCCAGGTGATGTGGTCCACCATGCCGATGCCGATGCCGGTGGAGAGGCCGAGGCGGCGTGCTTTGACGATGTAAAGGGGGACCTCGGGGCGGGTGAGGAGGCGGTGGAGCACGGCGTGCTGCTCGGTCCGGAGGCGAAAGGGGACGGACTCGCCGCTGCCTTCACGCTTGCAGGCGTAGAGGTGCTGGAGCCGCCAAAAGGGATCTGCGAGGTTCATGGGTGGGGGAGGTTGCGCTTCGCGCGTTGAGCAGGGGTTGGCAGTGGTTGGCAGTGGTTGGCTGTGGTTGGCTGTGGTTGGCTGTGGTTGGCTGTGGTTGGCTGTGGTTGGCTGTGGTTGGCTGTGGTTGGCTGTGGTTGGCTGTGGTTGGCGTGGTTGGCTGTGGTTGGCTGTGGTTGGGGTTCCGTGTATTGTAGTCACGTCCTGCACGCGGGACGGTCTGGGAGGACAAACCCGGGTGGGGCGGAAGACGCGGGAGGGGGTGGAATCATGATTGGTTAGGCGAGGGGTGAGGCGTTTTTTACAGGATTAACAAGATGACAGGATTCACAGGAGGGGAGTTTTTGGGGGTGCGTGGGTTGACATGGGGGCGAGGGTGGATTTGCTTCGCCCTGGAGGGGCGATGGAAGGTAGCCGGGGGTGGAGCGAGGCTTGGCGAGCGGGAACCCCCGGGTTGGCGAATAACTAACGATGTGGCAAAAAAGGGTGCGCCCTGGAGGGGCGCGAGAAGGGGGCTCGGATCTCGCGTGTTCCTTTCTTTGGTTGACGCCACGCAGGCTGCGGGAGGGAGCGCGAGTTTCTAACTCGCCTGACTTTTCTGATGTGGGCGGAGGTTTGAACAGGGGTGTGCGCTTTAGACCTATCCACCTTCCCAGACCACCTGCTGGCGCAGGCAGGTACGCCCCGTGGAGCGGGTGCAATATTCATCGCACTCCGAGGGATGCGGTCGGCGACTTGCTCTTTCCTCATGCTTCGGTGGGGTTTTCGCATTGCCTTTCGCTCTAGACCTAACCTCTTCCCAGACCACCTGCTGGCGCAGGCAGCTACGCGGGCCACCTGCTGGTGCGGGTGGCTACATGCTTTTGCACCGCGTCCTGGGCCCCGGTCCTGGGGACGCGCTTTTGGTTAGGCGGCCTCGGCTTCTTCCTCGTCGCTGGCTGGTGTGGGGCTCGCGGGCGTGGAGCTTTCGGCGGCGTTTTCTTTCCCCACCTGGTGCATGAGGCGGGTGAGGGCATCCACGGCCTCGCCGGTGGGCGGTTCCTCGCGGAAGTCGCCCGCCAGCTTCGCATCCAGCTCCAGGGCGCGGAGTTTGCAGGGCAGTTTCACGGTGACGCCCTTGGCATCCTCCTTGTATTCCTGGGCCAGGGGCGACTCGGCCGTGACCTCGCCCACGGGGGTGCGCAGCACTGCGGCCAGGAAGCGGCGCTTTTCCACCAGCGTCAGCACCGCGCTGCCGGCCAGGCCCGCCGCCACCTCGCGCAGCCGGGCGATCTCGGCCTGGATGGCGGCCCGTTTCAGGGCGCGCGAGGCGGCGGTGGAGGCCGCCCCCGCCCCCGAGCAGTCTGGATACGCCGCCCGCCACGCCGCCACTCCCGTGAGGCCAGAGACGATGCCCTCACAAAACTTCATCTGAGATCCCGTTAGCATAAAATGAAAAGAAAGCACAAGGTTCTAGTTCCGATACTAACAAATAATGCGCCAATGTCACGCGATTTGTTGAGGGGCGGGTGATGGGGGGGCTCCTTTCTCGCGCCCCTCCAGGGCGCGGCGGGTGGTGATGCGTTTTTAGTTAGGTGGGTTCCGGGGGGGCGCTCGTGCCTCACTGCACCCCCGGCTATTTTTCTTTCGTCCCTCCGGGGCGGGGGAAGGGGGGGCGAGGCCGTAGCTGCCTGCGCCAGCAGGTGGGGGGAGAGGGGGGAGTGTTCGAGAACGACCGGAGGCGGAGGGGTTCAAGGTGTGACGGCGTCCCGCCGTCAGGTTTGGGGGTGATTCAGGGGGGCGGACGGGGGCGCTAGATGGGAGTTCCGCGAGGACGCGAAACTCTGCACGCAGGATGCGTGCGCTCCATGGCGGACGGGGGCGCTAGATGGGAGTTCCGCGAGGACGCAGAACTCAGCACGCAGGATGCGTGCGCTCCATGGCGGACGGGGCTTGGCTGGGGCGGACGGCATCACTCGGAGAGTGATGAGTACTGTACTGCAAGGGGGCGGACGGGGGCGCTAGATGGGAGTTCCGCGAGGACGCAGAACTCTGCACGCAAGATGCGTGCGCTCCATGGCGCTGCGCGCCGAACACTGAACACGGAACACTGACTTCTTTATTTTTTCTTGTTGACGGTTCTAGTTCCGAGTGGGATGATGGGGGCGTCGAGTGGTCTGTGGCGCTTTGAGGATTCGTTTATCCTTTTGGTTATCCCGGCGGACTGATGAGACAGCCGGAGGCGATGCCCGCGTTTTGCGACAACCGGAGCCGATGGGAAGTGATCTTCCATCTTTTTACATCTCTCTCTTTTTTTTATGAGTCCTTCAGAGCTTCAAGCTTATCAAACTCAGTTCGCTACGGACTGGTATCACCTGGCCCAACAAAAGGGCTGTCTTTTCGGCCCGTATGTCATGCGGGAATCTTTTTCGGGCGAGTCGGAGCGCTTTCAGCGCATCGGTTCTCAAGAGTTCACCAAGCGCACGGGCCGCCGTGAGAAAACGAAGATCAAGGAGGCGCCGCTGTCCTTCCGCCACATCACGAATGATGACTATACGCTGGCGAATGTGATGGACAAGATCGACAAACGCAAGATGGGGGCGGCGGGAACGGGCCTGTCCCAGGCGTATGTGGAGTCTCACGCAAATGGGTATAACCGTTTGTGTGATCGCGTGATCCTCACGGCGGCGCTGGGCGCGGCCTATGAGGGGGAGAAGCTGGCGGGTTCTGCGACGGTGAATCTGGGCAGTGCGAACATTGTGGAGGAAAACTATGGGCTGGGCAGTGCTGTGGCGGGGCTGACGTATCGAAAGATCGTGCGGGCGCTGGTGCTGCTGCAGCAGAACAGTCATCTTTCCCCGGATGCACGGAAGGTGGTGCTGGCGTGCACGCCGCATGATCTGGAAAGTGTGTATGACTCGGTAGCGCCGGAGGAGACGAATCTGCGCTCGCGTGTGCTGGATGTGATCGAGGATCGCTCCGACATGCTGGGTGGGTTTAAGATCCAGAAGACGACGCTGTTTGATGGCACGCTGCCGGGCAGTACGCCGACGACGGACCCGAAGATCCGCCGCGTGGTGGCCTGGATGTATGGCGGGGTGCGCTTCAATGAGGGCGGGCGGGATTCGCGCATGGATGAGCTGACGGACCAGAACTATGACCTGCAGGTCTATTCCTCCGGCTACCTGGGGGCGACCCGCATGGAGGAGGCGCTGGTGGTGGGCATTGACTGTGCGTTGCCGAACGCCTAACCAAGGATGCTTCTGTTTTTTTATCAACTTTTTTTTAACGAACGACTATGTCTGCTTTGACTGATTCTTTGACTTACCAGGCCCAGATTTCGGTGCCTGCACGGCTGCCGGAGGGCTTTGGCCTGAACCGTGAGGTGCGTCGCTTTACGGAGACGTACACGCTGGCGGCGACGCCTGCGAATGGTGATACGATCAACCTGGTGCGCCTGCCTGCGGGTGGGAACCTGAAGCTGGTGCCGCACCTGAGCCGTGTGGCTCATTTTGGCGCGGCTTCGGCTGTTTCGATTTCGCTGGTGGATTCAGCGGATGTGACGCTGGTGGGGGCCGTGGATGCCCACACGGCGAATGGGATCGCCTTTGCCTCTGAGGACCTCGAGGTGGCGGTGCCTGCGGATGGGGTGATCCGCGCGAAGATCACGGCCCATACCGGCCTGGCTGCGGGGCAGACCCTGCGGTTTTTCCTGGCCTTTGTGCAGGAGTGAGGTCGGTGGCCGTCTGGGGCAAACGTGGGGCACTTCTTCGCCCTTCCCAGGTCCTGCGTTTGCCCCTTTCCCCTCGGGGGAGAAAGATGGAAATTTGGAAAGCTGAAATTGGAAAGCTGAAATGGCTGGAGCGCGGGATTCATTCCGCTGTGGTTCGTCGCGGATGTGATGCGGGCTGCCCTCTGATGACTTCCCCTGTCTCTGTGGGAGGCGGTGTGGCAGGCCGGATGGCGGTGGTGATGAGCGGCTGCGGAATGAATCCCGCGCTTCGGGGAGAAGGGGGTGTGAGATGGGGTGGACGGGGGGTTCTCGCGCCCCTCCAGGGCGCGGCGGATTTGATGCGCTTTTAGTTAGGTGGGTATCCGGGGGTTCTCGGTGCTGCGCACCTTCACCCCCGGCTAATGGCTTTCGCCCTTCCAGGGCGCGGGGAAGGGGAAGGTAGGTAGGGCGGCCAAGGTAGGGCGCATTGTCCCCATGCGCAGCGGGGTGGGTGCAATGGGGCGGGCGGGGGCGTGAGATGGGAGTTCCGCGAGGACGCAGAACTCAGCACGCGGGACGCGTGCGCTCCATGGCGGACGAGCCTGGCTGGGGCGGACGTTGAGGGCTGGAGTGCCCACGGTCCTCTCGGGGTGGGTGCAAAGGCCGGGCGTGGCGCTAGATGGGAGTTCCGCGAGGACGCAGAACTCAGCACGCGGGACGCGTGCGCTCCATGGCGGACGGGGCTTGGCTGGGGCGGACGGCATCACTCGGAGAGTGATGAATACTGTACGGGGAGGTGGCGGACGGAATTTGAGATGGATTAACAAACGATACTTTTCTGACTTATGACTCCTGTGGATATTTGCAATGGGGCGCTGCTCCGGTTGGGGGAGGCGCGGATCATGGCGCTGGGGGATGCGAACACACCGGCACGGAAGTGTGCGGTGCTTTTTGCGCCCACGCGGGATCAGGTGCTGAGGGCGCATCGGTGGAATTTTGCGCGGGCGCGGGCGGTGCTTTCGGCGCTGGCGCAGGCCCCGGCGTTTGGTTGGGCGCGGCAGTTTAGCTTGCCTACGGATTGCCTGCGGGTGCTGTCGCTGAATGGCGATACGGAGGAGGAGGGCGCGGAGTATGAGATCGAAGGCGGGAAGCTGCTGACGGATGAGCTGGCGGCGGAGGTGCGGTATGTGGCGCGGATCGAGGACACGGAGAAATTTGACCCGCTGTTCTGCGAGGCGCTGACGGTGCTGCTGGCCAGCAAACTGGCGGTGGCGCTGACGGGCAGTGCGGGAAAGGCGCAGGAGCTGCGCACGGAGTATGAGCGGCTGACGCGGCCGCTGGCGGTGCGGGTGGATGCGGGCGAAACGAAACCGCGCAAGAGCTACATGGACGGGGTGATCCACGCCTCACGCACGCTGGGCGCACGCCTGGCGGGCAGCAACCTCCCACGCACGGAAGCATGAGCGCGCACGTCCTGATCAACTCGTTCAATTCGGGCGAATTTTCTCCGTTGCTGGAGGCCCGCACGGATGTGCAAAAGCACCGCAGCGGCTGCCGGAAGATGCAGAACTTCATCCCGCGCACCTTTGGCGGGGCGCATTCGCGGCCAGGGCTGGTGTATCGCGGCCTAACGAAAAGTGCGGAGGTGGCGGATGTGACACGCCTGATTGATTTCCAGTTCAGTGAGAGCACCAGCCTCATCGTGGAGATGGGCGGGGGCTATGTGCGTTTTTGGAAACAGGGGGACCTGGTGCATAAGTCGCCCGGGACCACGCCGGCGTGGGAGCTGCGGTCTGACTGGGTGGCCAGTGCGTATGTGGCGGGGGCGAAGGTGCGCTACGACAGCAAGGTGTGGACGGCCCGCACGGTGACGACGGTGGCGGCCCCGGTGGAGGGGGCGATGTGGACGAGCAAGGCGCATGACCACCTGCCGGGCGACTACGTGATGCGGGCGGGGGTGATGTATTACTGCCTCGCGCCCCACATTGCCGTGTCCGATACGGAGCCGGGGGCCGGGGCGCTGTGGGCTAGCCACTGGCTGGCGCAGACGGTGTATGAAAGGCCCTCGCCCTACACGACGGCGCAGCTTTTTGAGGTGCAGTTTTGTCAGGTGAATGATGTGATGTACCTGGTGCATCCGGATGTGCCTCCGCAGAAGCTTTCCCGCCTGGCGGACGATGCCTGGACGCTGCTGCCGGTGGACTACACGTGGCCGGTTTTTTACGATGAGAATGTGACGGAGACGAAGCTGTCCGTGGATGCGACCTCTGGCAAGGACAAGACGCTGACGGCGACGACTGATACTTTTGTTCCTGGGCATGTGGGGTCACCTTTTCTGATCGCGCATCGGCGTGAGGTGGCCACCATTGATCTGCGGCTTTATAAATCGGGCTACAACACGAGCTGGATCCTGGGCAAGGCCTACACCGAGGGGGATAAGGTGCATAACAAGGGTGGGTACTATTATTGTTATTCAAATCACACCGCGACGGTGGCGCTGGAGCCGGGCGATGGTGCGAGCTGGGCCTCGCGCTGGCACTCGCAGGGCATTGATCCTTTGCAGGTCTCGGGCACGATGCGGGTGATCGGGGAGTGGCAGCTCTTCACGTATGAGAACTGGGCGGGCACGCTGTACCTGGAACGCTCGACCGATGATGGGGCGACGTGGGAGGTCATCCGCACCTACATTGGTAACAATGATCGCAACGTGAACCCCACGGGCACGCAGGATGAGGAGGCGCTGTTTCGCCTGCGCTTTGTGGACTCCATCATTGATGATGCGACGACGCCGGATGGCCGTGCCACATTGGAGGCCAGCGAGCCTAAGACGCAGGGCTATGTGATGGTGAAGCAGTACCTTTCCCCCACGCAGGTGAAGGTGGATGTAATCAAGCCACTGCACAGCACGCAGCCCACCACCACGTGGCGTGAGGCGGCCTGGAGTGATGCGCGCGGCTGGCCACGGACGGTGACGTTTTTTGAGCAGCGCATTTTGTATGGCGGCAGCCGGGCGCATCCGCGCAATCTGTGGGGCAGCACCATCGGGGACTTTGACCACTTTCGTTATGCCACGCTGGATGATGCGGCGTTTAGCTACCTGCTGAGTGGGAAGCCGAATGTGATCCAGTGGCTGGTGGCGCAGAGTGCGCTGATGGTGGGCACGCTGGGGGATGAGGCGGTGGCCTCTGGCGCTGCGGCGCAGACCACCATCACACCCACGGGGGTGAACATCCGCCCGCAGTCAAACTTTGGCAGTGCCTACCTGCCCGCGCTGCTGAGCAATGACGTGGTGCTGTTTGTCGAGGGGGACCGGCGCACTGTGAGGGAGTTTGTGTACTCGTTTGAAAAGGATGGCTTTGTGGCGCAGCGGATGACGCTGCTGGCAGAGCACATCACGCGTGGGGGCATCGTGCAGATGGCGCTGGCGCAAAAGCCCGAGGCCATCGTGTGGGCGGTGACGGGAGATGGGCGGCTCATCGGCATGACGTATGAGCGCGGGCAGGAGGTGGTGGCCTGGCACCAGCACCCGACGGATGGGTTTGTGGAGTCCGTGGCCGTCGTCAGTGGCCAGGCCCCAGCGGCGGATGAGGTGTGGATCTGCGTGCGGCGGCAGACCAGCGCGGGCACGCAGCGCTACCTAGAGCGCATGGACCCCGAGCACTGGAATAAGGTGGAGGCAGAGCTGCAGCCCTACCTCATCTGCTGCGACTCCGCTCGCGCCCAAGAGTATGAAACGCCCGTCACCACCGTCACGGGCCTGAGCCACCTGAATGGGCGTGAGGTGTGCGTGCTGGTGGATGGCGCGGTGCATCCCATGCGGACGGTGGCGGGGGGCAGCATCACGCTGCAAACGCCGGGCACGGTGGTGGTGGTGGGCCTGCCCTTCACCGCGCTGCTGGAGCCCAATGAGATGGAGCTGCCCCTGCCGGATGGCAGCCTGCGTGGTCGCCGTTTGAGGATCAACCGCGCGGTGCTGCAACTGTGGAAATCCCTGGGCTGCGAGGTGCGCCACGGGCCGGACACACCGTGGGAGACGCTGTATTTTCGCGATACCTCCATGCCCATGGATACCGCCGTCCCGCTCTTCACCGGGACAAAGGAGATCTACCTGGAAGGCCGCCACCAGGAAAGCATGCGGCTGCAGGTGCGCCAAACCGACCCGCTGCCCCTGAACGTGCTGGCCCTCACCGCGAAACTGGATGTCTATGGCGACTGATGACCTAACAAGAAAGGTGGAAAGTGGTGCAGGCACTCTTGCCTGCAACGTTCGCCCCGAAACGCCTTCGTTCGCTGGATTGGGAGCGAGCGAGGTCCGAGATGGGGAAGGATGGGTCGCTGCGCTCCCGATGGATTTAGACGCGGGCAAGAGTGCCCACGCTCCTCTCGGCGTCGTTGGTGATGCGGAGGTGGCTTTGGCGAAGGATCCTGAGGGGAGCGCGGATTGCCTGGCGGCTGCCTTCGGAGCTCCTGTCCGCAACGTCCGCCCCAGTGAGGCCTCGTTCGCTGGATTGGTAGCGAGCGAGGTCCGAGATGAGGAAGACAGGGTCGCTGCGCTCCCGATGGATTTAGAGGCGGGCAAGGTGCGAAGCCGCGAAGCGAATGCCCACGGTCCTCTCGCCTCCCTTGACCACGGCTTGCCCCCCTCCCTTGACCACGCCTTGACCCCCACCCTTGACCACGCCTTGACCCCCACCCTTGACCACGACTTGACCCCCTCCCTTGACCACGGCTTGACAGCCTCTCTTGACAACCCCTTGACACCTCACCCCCTCACCTGCCGCACGGTCTTGACGGAGGAGCGTGAGGGGCGGGCCTGGGTGGTGGCGGAGGAGGCGGCCCTCTTCGCCACCTGGCGCGCCGCGCATGGCATGCCAGACATCCCCGTGGCCCTGCTGCCGCGCCTGGGCGTGGTGGCGCTGGTGGACGGGGTGGAGACGGCGGCGGGCTGGCTGTACATGGACAATTCCGTGGGCGTGGGCTTCGTCGAGTGGCTGGTCACGCGCCCCGGCCTGTCCCTGGCCCAGTCGCGGGCGGCCCTGGCCGCGGTGCTGGCCACCTTAAAGGCGGAGGCCGCAGGGCATGGATACAGCTTATTGTTAGGCCACTGCATCGCCCCCCTGGCGCGGGTGGCCATCCAGTCCCTGGGCTGGCAGGACATGGGCAGCACGGCGCGCTGCATCGGCACGCGCACGGCCTGAAAAGGGGGCCGTTTCACCACCCCTTGCTTTCACTTTTTTCCCCTCTCACATCATGACCGTACTAGCCATTGGTTCACTCCTCGTCGGCGCCATCGGCGCAGGGTTGCAGTATTACTCCAGCAACCAGCAGGCGGCAGCGCAGCAGCGCATCGCCAACCTGAATTTCCAGGCCCAGATGCAGGCCTCCAGCCAGCAACTGGAGATCTCCAAACTCCAGCATGACACGAACCAAAAGCTCTTTGAGCAGCAGGCCGCGCAGCAGGAAAACAATGCCCAGGCCATGCGCCTGCAGGCGGACTCTGCCGACCGCGCCGCGCGTGAAAATGCCGGCCGCAGCCGCGATGACTTCGAGCGCATGAAGGCCGCGCAGCGCGCCCGCCTGGCGAAGAGTGGCGTGGCGGAGGCGGGCACGCCGCTGGATGTCTTTGCCGAGACTGCCGGGGCCATGGAGCTGGCCGTCTCCACCGCCCTGTTTCAGTCCAACACGGAAAGCGCCAAGACGCGCTTCATGGCGGATGTGGAGTCCAGCAATGCCTCGCTGACGGAGTTCGCCGGGGTGCTGCAAGGCTTCCAGGACCAGAGCGCCATCGCCGCTGCGCGCAACAGCATGGTGGGCGCGAACATCAATCGCCTCGTGGGCCTCAACAGCGCCCGCCAGACGCGCATCGCCGGGGCCGCCACGCTCTTTGGCAATCTCCAGAACCAGGGCCAAAGCGGTTACAACTTCTACCAGCAGGGCGCCTTTTCCGGCCTGCCCTAAAGGCCCGCTGCCAGGCCTCTTGATCACCCTCTTGACCACCTCTTGACAAAGTCCCGACCGGCCTCCGCCCACCCCCCCTTGACAAACGTCCCCACTCACCTCCCCACCCATGCCCCTCATCCCCCTTTTTAACGATGGTCAGCAGGTCCCCCAGGCGCAGATCGGCCCCGCCCCGCAGGGCCAGCGCCAGCGCGTGATCATGGATCTGAATGCCGCCACGGCGAACTTCGCCACCCCCCTCCTGCCCATGGAGCTGGCCGACCGCAGCGGTTACGACCGGCTCGGCCAGGCCTTTGGCAATGCCTCTGATCTCCTCGGCGGCCTGGCCCTGAAAAAGGCCGAGGCCGTGAACATCCGCCGCGTGGGCGAAGGGCAGGCGCAGATGCAGCAGCAACTGGCCGAGTTCGACGCGTGGAAGCAAAAGAACCCCGATGAAACCACCTGGGAGGGCGAGTGGGCCAGCCGCCTGGAAACGATGCGGGAAAGCGTGTTCGGGGAAAATCTCTCCCCCGCCGCGCGTGAGACGCTGCAGACCAGCTACCAGCAGTTTGCCGCACAGTCAAAGATCGGCCTAACCACCGAGGTGACGAAAGTCAGCTTCCGCAAAGCTGCCGAGACCCAGCTCGGCCTGGCCGCCACCGCCTTTGAACGGGGCGACCCCGCCACCGCCGATGCCCACCTGAAAAAAGCCGCTGATGCCGGCTACCTCTCCCGCGAAGACGCCCGCCGCTCCAGCGCCGCCGGCCATGCCCAGGTGAAGATGCGCTCTTTGGAAAATCTGGGCACTGAGGTGAATGGGGCCATGGAGGTGAATAATCTGGACAAGGCCAAGCAACTCGTCACGGCAAACCCCTACCTGAGTGAGCAGGAAAAAGGCACCCAGATCACCAGCCTCACGCATCGTTTTGAGCTGAAGCAGACGCACGATCAACTCTACGCCCTAGCCACAGATCAGCCCCACCTCGCCCCCGCGCAGTTGCGGGCCAGCCTGGACCAAAAAAAGCTCTCCGGCCCCGACTACGCGAACCTCACCCAATTCGCCGAACGCCGCCTGCAGGAAAAACGCGCAGAGTCTGTGCAGACGCTCCGGACACTCATTGACCAGCGCGATCCCGCCTATGCAAAGGGCCTGAAAGACAATCCCTTCCTCCGGGAAAAAGATCGTGAAGACCTGCAGAGGTATGCCTGGGAGCCCCTGAGCACGGACCCTGTGCAGGCCTCCCAGATCTACACCCTAGCCGCCAGTCTGGAGCAGCGCGAAGGCTCACCGGAGTACACCTTGATCAAAGAACAGGTCCTCATGTCCCTCTCCGGAGAGATGAAGGAAAAGGCCCTGGCCAAGCTGAATGCAGGCAGCCAAAAGCCCCAGCCCCCCGCTATCGCCCGGACGGTCCAGAACATCTACCAGCAGTCACACCAGGATCTGGCCAATGGCCACTATGGCGCGCTGCATGGCCCTCTCGCCTCCATTCGAACCGAGCTGCCGCCGAAGATCCGCATGGAAGTGGATGCCATCAAAAGCAGCCTCAATATCGGGCTAGAAGATCGCCTGACCAAAGAGCCTGACCTGGTGAAAACACAGGAGTTAGACGCACGCCGCCTCTGGTGGGAAAATCAGCCTAACAAAGGATACAACTTTAAATCCTTTATGGTGGATGACCTCGCTGCGCAGCACCGCGCCGCATCGCAAAAGCAGAAAGTGATTGCCGAGTTTGAAGATTGGTTAGGCGCCCATCCAAAAGCCAGCCTTCAGGAGGTCAATGCCACCTACGTCAACCTCGCCGTGAAATACAAATCCCACAGCGATGGCGAAGCCGCCAGCACAGAGATCCGCCGCATCGATGAAGGAATCTTAAAGACCCGGAAAATCATCCAACAGCACGCCTCCCACTAACCATGCCTTCCTCCTTGCTCCTCGAACAGGATGCCATCACCATCCGCGATGAATATGACCTCCTCACTGAGGAGGAAAAGCCCTCTGCCGCTGCCTGGCTACGGGACTACACCGCCCAGCAGGAAAAGTCCGGGCAGCCCCTTTTTCCTCTGGAGCAGGCTGCGCAGCGCGAGCGCTCTCAGCAGATTGAAAAGCTCTACAAAAACCTGGAGGCCGTGCCTTCCCCCATCTCAGTCGGAGAGCCTGCTGAGGCGAACCGCGCGCGAGCCCTGTATGCGAATGTCCAGCTTTTGCAGACGCTCTACCCCGATTATAAGCCTGAGCAGCATGACTTCTACAAAGCCGACTACGCGCTGAGACAATTCGGCAGTGCCGAGATGGATGAGCACCGCTTTTACACCCAGGTGCAAGGCCAGTTCGAGAAGCAGGAAAGGACCGACCAAGCCATGAAGGCCGCCAACAATGCGGCCTTTCGCAGTGCCGCGCAGAATCAAAATCTCCTGAAAGCCTTTGGCGAATGGCAGACCGCGACTCCGGACGCTCCGGACGAGGCCAAGCAGACTTTTTTCAATACCTTCAATGCCACGGAAAAGAAGTTGGCTCCACATAGGGAGCTAATGGTGGGCGTTATGGATGCCATGGAGCGCACCATGACGGGCAAGGCCGTGGACAGTGATGATGCCTTTCTGCAAGGTGCGAAAGAACTCCTCCTAGACGTGCCAGATGGGGATCTGCCCCTGGTTCTTGCGACCATGCGGCTGGATGCGGAAAAACGGGGTTTGATCCAGTCAGAAAAAAAGGGCACTGGTTACAAGCACGGTGCCTGGCAGATGCTAAAAGGCCTGCAGCTAGTGGCCCCTTTCGGAACTGTGGTTGAAAACCCAGAGGGGGAGCTGTTTTGGCAGCAGATGGGGGAATCCATTTTCCGCTTTGGCAGGGGCGCGCTCAAGGATCGCGAAAGAATGGAAAAACGCATCGAAAACGTCACTGAGAAAGGTCAGATCAAGTTCAGTGGAGACGCCATCCGCACCGTGGAAGATGCACGCAAATACGTGGACGAATTCATGATGGAAGAGTTTACCTCAGAGTCCATGTCTTCGATGGATAACCCTGGAGGGGCGCTGGTGATGCGGTCCCTTTTAGACAAGCGGAAAACCATCACTCTGGATGCAGCAGCCACACAGCTCATTCAAGAGGCCAAGGCCAGGCAGATGAAAGGTGTGAGGATCGAGTTTGAAATGGACAATCTCGGCGACATTGCTGACCCCGTTCCCAACGTGTTTGCCTCCACCTTAGGGACCAGCGGCACGGCCCTGGCCCTCACCGTGGCCACCCGCGGCATGGCGCTGCCTCTGCTGGCCGTGGGTTACAAAAATCTGGAGTATTCAGAACTAAGTCTGAAATACCCGGGAATGTCCCGCGAGGACAAGTCTCAGATCGCCTGGCTCTCTGGTGGTCTTCAGGCCCTGGGGGACGGCATCGGCGGTGGGGCGCTGACTAAGCTGCCCGCGCTGAAAAAGCTGATCACCCAACCGCTGACCAACGCACTCATCGCCCGTGCGGTGGGTCGTGTGGGCCTAACATACGGTGTGGAAAATCTGGTGGAGGGGGGACAAGATATCGCCACTCCGGCGCTCATGCTGGCGCTGAAGTCGGACGTGCCTGGGTATGACTGGGATCATGAGCTGAAGAACTTCTGGGCAGGTCGGGCAGATGTAGCCATGGGCATGATCCCCCTCACCTTGTTAGGCGTGGGCGGCAGCACCCTTCGGGACATTCATGGGGTGCAGGAGATGCTCTCTCAGAATGAATTGCTGGCCCGCGCGGGCACCATCGAGGCTGACCGCATGATCATCGTGGACCTGGCACAAAAAGGCGACGTGAACGGAGCCCGTGTCGCTCTCCAGGAGGCGTGGGCCCGCCGAGATCCCGCCGTGGCCGCTGAATACCAGGCCACCATGACAGAGCAGCAAGGGCGGGCGCAAAAGGCCTTTGAAGAAGCCACCCACCTGGGCCTTCTGCCCACCGTCCGTAAAAAGGATGAAACCTACATCGTCACCGATGCGGCGGGAAATCAGGCCCAGTTCACCTCCGCCCAGGAGGCCTGGCAGGCCGCAGCGGAATCCATGACGCCGGAGCAACACCGTCTCGTGAATGACCTACTGCAGCAGCGCGCAGGAAACGGTGTTACCTCAGAGAACCGCCTGCAGTTCAGTCAAAGTGAAGGGACTCAGGGACAGCCCGCTGCCCAGCCACCCCGCACCCCAGGGCAGGCCATGCAGGCTTTGGCTGAAAATGAAAATCGCTTCCGTCGTGGCCCGGCTAGCGAGAGCAAGGAATTGGTCGGCATTGTTCAAGAATATGAA
Source organism: Prosthecobacter dejongeii (assembly GCF_014203045.1). Classification (NCBI taxonomy): domain Bacteria; kingdom Pseudomonadati; phylum Verrucomicrobiota; class Verrucomicrobiia; order Verrucomicrobiales; family Verrucomicrobiaceae; genus Prosthecobacter; species Prosthecobacter dejongeii. Next base: position 5,235 of record NZ_JACHIF010000016.1, on the reverse strand, counting down.
CTGGCTCAGGAAGTGGACTTTGTGGATGAAACTTTCTCCATCCAAGACCCGCACGCCTCCAAGGTGGAACAAATCCATCTGAAAAATGGCGGCAATGCTTACCTTTTCCATGCCAAAGATGGCACTGTCTGGATGGACCGGACAGAGATGCGAGTCTCCGAAAATGACCCTGTCCAAGGAGGTGACTTGGTCACTCAAGCTTTCATGACTTATGCGCATAACAATGGATTGCGTGTGCGGCCTGATCCTTTGTCTGTTTCAGACATTGCCCAGCAGAGAGATCTCAGTCACATGCTGTCTTCCGCCCTGCGTCATCGCACAACCGGGCATCTGATGCCCAACGGCATCAATCTTAAAACGGGCGAGGCCTTTGAAAACATGCCCGGCTGGCGGGAGGGGGATTCTCGCGAAGCTTTTGATCACAATGTCGATCTACTGGCCAGAGCGGAATACGAGGCGGTCAGGTCCGCGATGCAAACCCATGGCCAGACCCGCCTGGAAGACTTGCGCTGGGATCCGCAAGATGATACTGTCATAAATGTTGTTACCGGGCGCAGGTTATCCGAAAGAGATTTTAAATCTATCGTATCAGGACTGGACTCCGGAAATAGCGGAGTTGGTGCGACGACACTTTCTCGGGCCCTTGTTGCACGACAAGCGCTTCAATCAAATGGATCTGGAAAGCCTGATCTGGAGCGTACGGAGTCTGCGGACATTCAGTCCTCAGGAGGAACAGTTGATGAATCTGGCGACAAGTTATTCACGCTACTCCAAAACAAAAAACTCTTCTACAGCCAGCCCGACGGCAGCGGAGCCACTCTCGGCACCACCCTTGGAAGCTCCGAACAGTTAGGCCAAACCCTTGCCGAGACGGCCCGGTTTCTAAATCAGAAACAGCCCGGCCTGGTCAATGAGCACACGCATCTCTTCACCACGGTGGAGGCGCTGCTAGCCTCTGACTACGCCCGCCAGTATCCCTTCACCGAGTCTCAGATCGCCGATATCCAAGGTGCCGAAGGTTTCTATGACCGACGCACCGGGGCCAGCATCATCCTCGCCAGCAACATCCAACTCCAGGCCGGTGAAAGTGACCAGGCCGCAGTGACCCGCGTGATCCTGCATGAGCGGGTGGGAGAGGGCGGTATCCATCGTTTGTTAGGCGTGAATCCCGCGCAGGCTCAGCGTTTCCAGGTGCTCGCCCAGCGCATCCCTGAGGGGGAGCTCAGTGCCATCCTGGAGGAAGAAGGTTACGCCCACCTCCGTGACCATCCCCAAGACCTCGCCATCGAATGGTTCGCCCGGCGGGCGCAAGCGCGGCCAGACCTTCTGCAAAAGCGCGGCCTCCTGCAGGATCTCTGGCACCTGCTGCGGGAGACTGTGGCCGACTGGCAGACCCGCCTCGGCCTCAGTTCCAATCGCGGTCGCAGCTTCGATGCCCAGGTCGAGTCCCTCATCCAGCGGGCGCGTGACCAGGCCATCAAAGGCCGCCCTCTGGCCGCAGGTGAAAGCGGGCAGGATGCCGACGGTTTTGAAAAACCTCGCCTCGCCTTCAGCCTCCCCATCCGGCAGGACAAACCCACCTCCTGGGCTGCCGTGAAACCCGGCCACCGCTGGATGAGCGCGAAAGGTTTTATTCCGAAACTCTCTGACAAGCGACCCATTTTTGACGCCATGAAACGCGGCTCATTCCAAGAGAAGGTGAGTCACATTGCAAATTGGCTAAGTTCTATGCCAAAAGTAAAAGATCCTTGGGGCGGAACGATTACCCTGGCCAATCCACAAGGCCCAGGTGGGTTCCCCACAAAACTGGAAAACCGTGCGGCTCATATGTTAGGAGAGAAACGCGATAAAAAAGTGGAAAAACGAACAGAAGATCCTGTTAAAGTTCAATGGATCGGTGCAGTTCAGCAGACAATCGAACAGGCTCAAGTCCGGGTACGGCAGGGACATGAAACACTCTATTTCCGCAGCTATGCCGAAGGTGTGCACATGGTGGTGGTAGAAGAGGGAATTGTGAAAGACCAATTTGGTGTTGTCTCTCAGTATCGGCCCAACATGGCCAGGCATAACTTCGATGGGGCAGTTGTTGAAAAGGTACGCTGACAATAAAAAACCTGGCAAAGCATTGCTTTGCCAGGTTTGTCCCCGCCTTGCTCCTTAAAGGAGTCCCTATCTGTAGGGATTCGGAAGCAGCCCCAGACTCAAACAGCACAGACACCTCATCTGGGAGCGCATTGTCATTCTAACCAAAGATCAGTTCATGTCAAGTCGGTCTAGAGACGACTGATGGGCATCATCTGCGGATGGCGTGGTGAAAGATCATCATGCTCTCATATCACAGTATGCTCCGGACATGTCCCATTATCGATTTGGTGACAATGCTGTCGTGGAAAAGGCGCGATGAACTTGATTAAACAATAACTCCCGACTTCAAAAGAAGTCGGGAGTTATGTTCATGCATCGACAAAAGCCGTGCATAATTTCACTCGGCCCTGCCCCTTAAAGGGGTCCCTATCTGCGGGGATTCCGAGGCAGCCCCAGACTCAAACAGCACAGACACCTCATCTGGGAGCGCATTATTATTCTAACCAAAGATGGGTTCATGTCAAGTCGGTCTGGAGCGGTCCGGCCCCATCAGCCCCGGCAGCGCCCTGGCCAATCTCCATGCCCAGGCCACCCTCGAGGCCTATGCCAAGCTAGCGCGCCTCTGGGCCACCGGCACACGCCAGGGCGGTGTGGGCGCAGCTACTCAACAGGATGCGCGTGAACAACGCCGCCGTCTCAAGGCCAGCGGTGCCCCGCTGACGCAACTGCTGCAAGAGACGATGGACTTCTTCCGCGAGGTGCTCAAACAAACCTCTAGGCTGATGAAGGCGAAACGCGCCGGGAAATTAGGCGACCTGGAAGGCTTCCTCAATGAATCCCTCGGCCTCACCGAAGAAGCCGCCCATGTGGCGGGGGTGGAGCAGGAGGTTCAACGAATGAATGTGGATATGGCCACATTCAGTCTAGGATCAAAAATTTCTGAATCAAAGGCAGTTGGCCTTGTTAGGCTGTGGCAAGCTGTAGCCAACGTCGGTGAGGTGTTTCAATACGGTAAAACAAAATCGCCTCTTCACACTGACATTGAAAAGGCAGTAGAAACCCCCAAGCAGCCACTTTCCATGAGCTTCTACGGAGGCCAGTCACAACTTCGTGTGACAGGAAAAAATGGTCATCTGGATGTGATGGCGGCAAACACCGATCATCCCTATATAAATTCGATAGATGCGGATTCGGCGGGAGATTCTGGAGGAGGAGGCTCTCAACTTTATCAGGCCGCGTTGGATTGGATTCATAATAACGGCAAACAAATTCGTGATGACCCTCAAGGCTTATCGGAGATCAACGCTGTGCGGCGCACCTCAAACTTCTTTGCCAGTGCCTTACGGTGGGGAACGACCAAACATCTTAAACCTCATGCGCATCAAGAGGTTCAGTGGAGTAATACCTCAGATGTCAAAAATATCGCATCCCTCGCTGCCAAGGAAATGGACAACGCTTTCAAAGCGATTGAACAGGCGAGAAAATGGAGATACGATTTCACCAATGAGCGATTCATTAACGAATCAGGAAAAGAACTCAACGAAGACAACTTCCGAGAAGCCGTCATGGTGGGCGATCCCGCCACATCTGGAATCGGCTTATCAACGCTACAAAGAGCAGTGCTCACAGCATCCGCGTTTGAAGCACATGAGCGAGGAGTATTGGAGAGCATCATTCATGCGGGGATTGACTCAGGCAGAGTTGACTGGCCTCTCAGAGGCGTAACGTATTCCCTCAGCCTCAGCGATCGCTTGGAGGCCCTCTCGGCGGCCTTAGGAGAGCAGGCGCAGACGCAGCCTGAGCAGCAGTCCGCGCTGCTCCAGCGTGCGCGTGAGCACCTGGCCACGGCACACGCCACCTGGGCTGCACAGCCCACATCCACCAGCGCCCAGCAGCAGGCCCTGCGCAGCCTGGATGCCCTGCTCACCGTGCTGCCGCCCGAGGCCCGTGCCCAGCTAGGCGGCTTCCTCCAACTCAGCAGCCTGAGCACCGCCGCCGCCCGCCATACCGAGATTGAAAAGCGCTTCACCCAGCTCACCGATTACCTCGCCCAGCCACGCGCTACGCAGGCAGGGGATGCAAGCCCTAGCGATCCACTCAGCCTGGGGACAGTGATCGAGAAAGATCCGACTTTACCAGGACTACTCCCATCCAGCGGATCAGCTCCATCTTTGATTCGACCTCGTTCTAAATCTGAATACCATTCATCCAAGCTTCAACTTCCTTACATGCATGAAACCGATTCAAGTGAAAGTAGCCACCCCCGAAGAGATGCGCAGGCTGCGCTACGAGAGCTCACTGCGCGCGCAGAAAATGACGCAGGAAGAAATGCACGCGCAGATGCGGGCGAACGGATCCGTGCCGAGTCCGAATCCTTGGTATCGTGGGCCCGAGACGGAGGATGGCTCGTCCACGGAGAGCGATTCCAAGAGTTAAGGAAGAACCTCAAGAGCTTGGAAGGCGGAGCCGAACATCATGTTCATGCTCACCCGTTGACAGGCCGTGTGATCAAGACCACGAAGGCACCGAATTTTGGTGCTCGAGGCAACTTGGTGGACTACCTACACAACATCGCTTGGTCTAACGAATTATTTCAAGATGACATTGTCTTTGAAGGCGTGGTCGAAGGTCCAGACGGCCCCTCTGTGATCATCTCGCAGCCTTTCATCCAAGGGACCTCCCCGACAGAGCCGCAGATCATCGCTTGGATGGAGGCGCAGGGATATATCAAGGATGGCTATAACAAGTGGCGTCATCCTGATACAGGCGCAGTCATTGCCGATACTCATCCAGGCAACTTCATTCTAGATGCCGAGGGCTATCTCGTCCCCATTGATCTTCAAGTGCTCAACCCAGGGAAATCCCCCCGCCCACCCTCATCGTGAAGTTCAGTTATCAGTTTCATTGATACCAGGGCAGCAACTGACTCTAAGGCGGAAGCAAAACTTGTTAGGCTTCGGCAAGGCCTGAATTTCAAAGGAGTCCCGCCCAGGGCCCCCGCTACCTGCTGGACCAGCGCCTCGCCGCCATCGCCCAGGGTCAGGCCGATGAAGTGACCACGCGGGAAACCCTCATCGAGCTGGCCGTGCGAGACACCCTGCAGCGGGACCGCAGCGGCCAGCCCACCGGCCACGCCGCAGGCAGCCTCAC
>NZ_JACHIF010000015.1 GCF_014203045.1 Prosthecobacter dejongeii | reverse complement strand
GATGTCCCCCGCCCTGCTACTGCTTGCCTTCCGTATCCGCTTCCATTCTGCCGAGATGTTTCGGCTCTACCCTCAAACATTCCACCCTCCACAAAAGCGACTCTTCTCCTTGAAGAATCAAACACCGTTCTTTTTCTGACTACCATAATCCCCTCCATCAAAACAAGGTTTTTTGCTTGCTGAAAAAACCTTGTATCAACCGAATGGCCCCCGCCGGTGGCGCTTGGCTGAGGTCAACCCGCAGGGCTTGAGGAGGAGTTCACCGAGGGTCCAAAGGAGGGTGCCCTTTGGGACAGCCTTTGGAGGCGGTGAAAGCTCCTTGACGGCAAGCCAATGACCAGAAGAGGCGTGATCCAGTTTCCGATTTGGGGCGTTGCGGGGTGTCCCCGCTAGAAGGGGTAGCTGTGCACGACGTAACAGCGAGGGGAAGGCTTTCCCCCCTTGTTGACTCAGTTTGACCAACTTGGTAAACCGCAGTGAGTCATGTAGGAGGCAAGATGCTCACTGAGGATGTGAACGAAAAAAGAGGAATTGCTGACCACTTTGAGACCGTGGTTAAACCGTGGAGGGAAAGAAAAATCAGATTCCTTTGCAACCCAGCTGCACACAAAATTTGGAAGTCACAAGAAGTGATGGCCTCCCTCAAGCAAGAGGCAGGTGAAGCGCTAGCCCTTGAGCGCAGCATTATTTCAGGCCTTAATGTCGTTCTGTTTCTGTCAGCACTGGCAGCTATTTTCGAATTGCCTCGTCTGTTTGGATGGTGGGCTTTGGTCCTGATTCCACTGATGATCTCCCTGTTTAAATTCATACAGGGATTGAGCGTTTTTTTCCCCGCGAGCTTGATGGGGGCAGCCTCGGTATGGCTCATTTTTGCGGGAATCAATGTCTGGGAACACAAGTTTTCGATCCACTCTGAATGGTTCCACCTTTTCCTGGCAATCGCAGTCTGGTCCGCTGTTGCGGTTCAATCATGCACAAGTTGGTTCTTGCGCAGTTTAGCCCTCCGAAACTGGAAGGCCTATCAGTTGCTCATCAAGACAGACATGATGAAAGCAGAGAGCCGCTAGTTTTCATCAGCTTGTGCTTCCAGCTCCTTCAAGAGCTTCAAAGCATGGCTGTAAATGACGGCTTTTCTGAAAACAGACCCTTCCCGATTGGCAAAAGGAGAATCTGCGGTGGCATCGTTTTCAAGCTTCTGCCGCTCCTGGGGGGTGAGGCTTGCCAGATAGGCTTCAACCTTGCGATTCTCGGCGGCTTCCTTGGCTTTCTGGTCTGCTTCCCGCGCCTCGTCTTCGAGCTTCTTTTTGCGGCGCTGCTCTTCTCGTTTTCGCAATGTTTCGGCTCTTTCGTGAGCCTCATGCTCAAGCTGAGCGCGGCTCTTGAAGCCTTTGGGCGGGCCATAGTTTTCCGCGATGGCTTTTGAAAGCCATCCGCCACGGTTCACGGGTGCTGTGTCCCCGCCCTTGGCGAGCAAGAACTCCAGGGCTTCGAGCTGAATCTCTATTCGGTCATTGTCGAACTCAGACACAAGACGACGGGCTTGGGATTTGCTCACGCCGTGCCCAATGAGTCTCCCCTCAAGAACGCTTACGTCCTCAACCTTCATTTCCAGAACTGGCTGAGCCTGTGCCTCGATTGGGGCATCAAAATAGCGCTCAAAGTGGATCTGCCAGACTCCTGCAGAGTCTTTCGTGAACCGGTTTTTCTCCGACATCACCGTGATGAATTTTAGCGCCTCCAGTTCCTTGATACCAGGCATCAAACGACGCTTGATCTGCGCCACGTCCACCGAGGCCCTGCCCGTGTAGCTGATTTTGGTCGGGCGCGTGAGCCCTATTTTTTCACAGGCAAACGCTTCCAGCGCAAAGCTCAGACGGGGACGAAAATGAAAGCGCTTGTCCAAGAATCGGAACATTCTCTTGGCGATGCCGCTCTCAAGGGAGCGGTAGAAGTGGAAATCCAAAGTCTTGAGATTGCCCTCTTTGAAGTTCCTGAAAATCAGATCGTTCCACTTGATGACCGATGAACCTTCCTGAGCCATCACCCCTTCCCTGCCTGGCTTGTAGAACTCGGCAAACTCGATGAAGTGAAAACTGGCATCGACCCACTGCCCTGTTTTTTTGTCTCTCCAGGCGTTCTCGTAGTAGAGCGTAACGCCTAGCCAGCGATCAATCGCCTCGCGAATACGCTTGTAATTGTAGGTCGAAACGGTCCAGCCAAGAATCCGAATGAGCTGGTATGGGGTGAACGTAACGGAAGGCGACTCGAATTTTTGAAGGCGGCTCATCTGGAGCAAGCCAAGCAAAACCTCGTCATCTGCCGTTGTCGGCAGTCCGTGTTCATCACTGGCTGTGATGGTGAGCCGTCGGTGAATCATCTCCCCACTGGCCTTGTCAAAGGTCCGGTCCTCGAATCTGAGGGTCTTAACGCTAGGATCTGATCTGCTTCCAATGGCTGAAATGGGAAATTCCGCCAGATTCAGTTCATCGCGGCCGTCTTGATACTCGGAGGGAAGATCGGGAAACAAGTCCTCTGGGACTGCTTTCGCCTTTTTGATTTTTGACAAATCTTCCTCCACAAAAAAAGCACCATCACTGGAGCGTGTTGTTGGTTATTTAGTTATAGATCAACATGTTTAGAGAGTTAGCCGCGCTGAACCCTTGGAAAATCAACGGTTTAAGCGTCGCTTTTCTGTCTCAAGCAACACTATATTCTGTTTCGATTAACAATAGCAAGCCCTTTTCTTCTGTCTCAAACAACAGTGTTTTCTGTCTCGAATGACACTAGCAATGGGTGCCTTTTCTGTGTCAAACAACAACACCCGTTTTTCGAGGGCTACCCTGCCTTGTTTTCTGTGTCGAGTATCGGTGATTGCATCATACCTTGCGAGCCCCATCTTCTTCAAGGCCCCAAAGTGATCCATAATGTGGATTCATGATGTCAGATGAAGCAGAAAACCGTGCGTTTTCGGCGGGTTTTCTGCGTGAATTGACATCATCGGCGCTTGGTTGGTGCCGGACTGAGTATTGACCAGGTGGCAGGCGATACTTGGTCGCTCAAGGGCATACAAATTGCATTTCCCCCACGCTAGATGACGTTGTTTGAAGCAGAAAATTGCGAAGTCAAAAGGCTCCCTGCCCACGCAGAACCAGAGGGTCGCACAGCTTTCATAAATTAAGAACATCATAATTTAAGGCAATCTTAATTTAAGAGAAACTTAACTTCTTAAATTGAGACCTGGACATGACGATCGTTGATCCCCTTTAGCGTTTTATGATGTTCACAAATTAAGATTGTCGTAAAATCCTAATTTATGACAGTAGCAAATTAAGACAATCCGAAATTATGAAAATACAGGGTTGCGCAAATGATGATCATCCGCTTAAATTAAGGAAGTCCTAATTTAGGGACAACTTAACTTCTTAATTTAAGGTTATCATAAATTATGATTATCACATTTTGCGGGCAAAAGGGCGGAACCGGCAAAACCACGCTCAGCTTTCTTGTGGCCGAAACTTTGAGCCGAGTCGGCAAAAAGGTTGCGGTGCGCGATGACGATCCGCAGGCCAGCATCTCACAAATTGTGACTGAGTTGCGCGATGCGGGCCGGACAGAGATTGAGATCTGGGACAGGAACAGGGCAGGGGAGTATGACTTTGTAATCGTTGACACGTTGCCTCGGTTGTCGAGCAACGTCCTGATTGAGGCAGTGAAGGAGGCTGATATTCTGATTCTTCCTCTGAAGCCTTCGATGGTGGACATTCGCGCAACGCTGCCGGCCGTTGAGATGGTCAAAGAGAACACTCGCCCTGGTGGCAAGGCCTTCGTTCTTTGGAACATGGTCAAGCCAGGCACGCGAATCAGTCGCGAGCTTCAAGGGTTGGAAGGAATGCTGGGAATGCAGGTTTTAAAGAACTCCATTCCTGAGCGCATCGGGTTCACTTACGCCACGCTTCAAGGCTACGAGGCAATCACTGGCGAAGACAGGGAATTGCTGCAACGCCTGGTTTTGGAGTTTGTGGCTTGATCTTAATTTAAGATCATCATAAATTATGATTATGGGTAAAAATGATTTTTCAAGTCTCCTCAATGCGCAGCTAAAAAAGGCGACCGGAACAACCGCGCCCAAGCCTGAAGACAACCCGGCAAAAGCTGCGGCTCCTGCACCTGTGGTGAAAGCCCCGGTGGAACAGGTGGAAGAACCGGCTCTAGCTCCGGCCAAAACGGCGGAGAAGGAAAAACCGGCCGCACTGACGCGGCCAAAGGCTGGCAAGCCAGTAACGGGGAAGGGGACTCAAGGCCGTAACACCAACCGAGTCACCGTGAATCTGTTTGAAGCCGACAGCCGTGCTCTGGCCGTCATCCGTGAGCTGCTCGGAAGTGTGGGGCATGATTTCACCAGTCGCAGTGATTCAATGAAGATCGGGCTACGCCTTGCAGCAAAAGCAAAGCCGGAGGAACTAGCCAAGCTGTTTGAACAGGTGAAGGCCGAAGACCGCAGATACAGTGGCCAAAAGTGAGCCGCGTATCCTTTCAAAGCAGCGTCCGAACACTAGCTCGGAGGCTTGCAAAATTGGTATGGTTAGAAACCCACTTGGATTTGAAAAGGCAGAATGAATTTTAAAATAAATGAATCGGCGACAAAGCTTCGAGGCGGTTACTACACGCCTGAGGATGTTGCTAGATACTTGGCAAAATGGGTGCTTGGCATCAAGCCGAGGACTATCCTTGAACCCAGTTGCGGTGATGGAGCTTTCATCCGCGCATTGAAAGGCCAGCATCGTTTCCGTTTGTCTTTCACCGGCGTGGAGCTGCTGAATGAAGAAGCGCGGAAAAGTCGAAAGGCCTGCAAGGAGAACGATTTGATCGATGGCGAAATCGTTGCTGGAGATTTCTTGGATTGGGGGCTGAAATCAATTGAAGAGGGGACTCAGTTCAGCGCGATTCTGGGCAATCCCCCATACATTCGTTATCAGTATTTGGCCCCTCAAGACCAAATCTTGTCCGAGGAACTGTTTGTAAAGTTTTGCCTCGCTTTTACGAAGCACACAAACGCATGGGTTCCGTTCGTGATCGCAAGTGTGGCAATGCTTGAAGCTGGTGGCCGTCTGGGAATGGTCGTGCCGGCCGAAATTCTGCATGTGCTTCACGCAACTTCTCTTCGCAAATTCTTGCTAACCCAGTGCAGCAAAATCGTCATCGTTGACCCCAACGAACTTCTTTTTGATGAAGCACTACAGGGAACAGTTCTGCTGATGGTTGAGAAGAAAAAGAAGCCCGCCTCAGCGAGTCAAGGAGTGGCAGTTCTCACTGGATCAAAAGAGGATCTTCTCTGCGAGGAGCCGGAAGAGCTTTTCAACAACGCTAAACCCGTCTCTGGGGACATGCTCAATGGAAAATGGATGAAAGTGTTGCTGACGCCGAGGGAACTCGAAGTCTTTGAATCCGCAAAACACAAGAAAGGTGTGCGGTTGTTTCGCGATGTGGCCAGTGTGGACGTTGGGATCGTTACAGGAGCTAATAAGTTCTTCCTGGTAAATGATGAGACAGTCAAAGAATACGGCCTCAAGCGCTACGCAAAGCCCATGTTTGGCCGTAGTGGACACTGCCCTGGCGTGATCTATGATCGCGAGGGCCACACGAATAAAAATGAAGGAGGCACGGCTTCAAATTTTGTGATGATTGGGAACGTCCCGATGGAAGAACTTCCCGAAAAAGTCCAAGATTACATTAAGTTTGGCGAAGAACAAAACCTGCACAAACGCTACAAGTGCCGGATCAGGTCCCCTTGGTATTCCGTGCCTTCTGTTTATTCAACAGAGGTGGCCATGCTGAAGAGAGCCCACAATTATCCAAGGTTGATTCTCAACAGTGCTCGGGCCTACACAACAGACACAGCATACAGAATCAAAACGGTAGATCCTTCCATCCAACCCGAGTCTTTGGTATATGGATTTGTTAACAGCTTAACTGCCTTGACTGGTGAGCTTGAGGGGAGGCACTACGGCGGTGGAGTGCTTGAAATGGTTCCGTCAGAAATTGAAAAAATGCTGGTCCCAATAGTGAACATTTCTGAGAGTGACCTGAGGCGCCTGGACCTACTAGTCAGAAGCAACGAGGCTGCTGACGATGTGCTTCGAGCGCAAGATAAAATCGTTCTCAAAGCAGCGGGCTTTACAAAAGAAGAGGCCGCGATTTTACATGAGGCATGGAGGCGTATCCGTTCACGGAGATTGAGAGAGGTTCATCAAGAGAAAGGAGACTCAATCAGCGATGAGTGAAATTGAAGATCTAGTTGCTCATTTCGAGAGGGAGAGACAGCGCATTTGCGCTTCAAACAGCACATTCACTGAGACAGAAGCGCGTGTCGAGTTCATCGATCCCTTGTTCGAGATGCTGGGATGGGACATGCGTAATCAACGCGGACTTCCGAACAGTCTCAAAGATGTTGTGCGTGAAGAATCCCAAGTGAATGAGTCAAGCTGGAAACGGCCCGACTACACGTTCCGAATCGGCTCAGCGCGCAAGTTCTTCTTGGAAGCGAAAAAACCCGCCGTCGATATAAGAACTCATCGAGACAGCGCATTTCAAACGAGAAGCTATGGCTGGACAGCAGGGATGGCGATTTCGATTCTGACAAACTTCCGAACAATCAGAATCTACGATACTACGACCGAACCAAATTCAGTTGATGACGTTAACGTCGGCTTGCTGATGGAGGTAGATTTTCAAGACATACCTGCCAAATTTCATGAGCTGCTTGGAATCTTTGGCCGTGAAGCCGTCGCCAGTGGTTCTATCGAATCAAGGTTTGGTGTAGCAGGAGAAGGGCAGATCCCTATCAATGTTGTTTTCCTGGAGAAGTTCAACGGATGGAGGCTACGGATAGCTGGGGATCTCCATCGTCGTTATCCTGCTCTTTCCATTGATGAGTTGAGCGACATCGCGCAAAAGGTGATCAATCGGCTCATCATCATTCGCATGTGTGAGGATCGGGGAATTGAGGGCAGGGAGAGGCTGAGAAATATTGCATTAAGGAAAGACATCGTAGAGCTGAGAAGGCTGTTTCAACAGCTCGATGACCGCTACAATACAGGCCTGTTTGATTGTGGAAACGATCCACTTCAGACCGTTTATGCCATCGACGCTCAAGTGTTCCTCGACATTGTGGAGGAGCTTTATTTTCCTCAAGCTCCATACAGTTTTAGCGTTCTTGATGCTGATTTCCTCGGCCAAGTTTATGAGCTGTTCTTGGTCAAGCGCCTGGTAATTCATGACGGAACTGATGTCGTTACTTTACAAGACAAGCCTCAATATGAAGGAAGGGAAGTCGTTACAACTCCCCAGGTGATTGTAGATGAGCTTGTCAGAAGAACGGTGAGCGGTCGTCTCAACGCACTCAGGGAGCAGGGGACGTTGAACTGGGAGTCATTGACGCAATTAAGAGTTCTCGATATTGCTGTTGGTTCGGGGCGGTTCTTACTGAGGTGCTTGGACGAATTGGTCGATGCAGCGATAGAGCATTTCCAACACACGGGCGATGCGAGCAAGATTTCACGTCGGGCGGAAAATGATTATCGTCTTGTTTTTGAAGCAAAAAGACAGCTGTTGGAAAGCTGCCTTTTTGGGATCGACATCGACTACAACGCCGTTGAGGTGGCCCGGTTCAGTCTGGTTGTGAAGCTACTTGAAGATGAGCAACAAGACACCTTGCCTACTGGTAGAAAAATCCTTCCGAACCTCGACAGCAATGTTGTGTGGGGAAATACTGTTTTAGAGACAGGAGAGCTGCCATCAACCCCTCAGCTCATTCAAACAAGCAGGCCGTTGGACTGGAGCCGCAGTGGAATTCCTTTGGAATTTGATCTCGTTGTTGGCAATCCGCCATACATGAAAACAGAGGAAATGAAGACCAAACACCGAGAGGAGTTTGACTTCTACAAGGCGCGATACAAGACTCCGTTCAAGCAGTTCGACAAATACTTCGTTTTTCTGGAGAAGGGGATCGAACGTCTAAAAGAGTCGGGCTGTGTCGGGATGGTTGTATCCAACAAATGGCTGAATATAGAAGCTGGTGCGAAGCTCAGAGAGTTGCTGGCTGAGAGACGCCTGGTCAGTGAAATCGTCGATTTCGGCAATGAGTTGGTATTCGCAGGTAAATCAACGTATGTGTGCCTTCTCGTTCTGAACAAGCAGCCAAGAGAGAGCTTCAGGTATCGTCATGTTCATAGTTTTGGAGAGTGGATGGTTGAGCCTTCTGCCAAGGGAATCACGTTGGGCCTGGATGCCTTGGAACGCTATGGCAAGAGGCCTTGGGTTTTGCCCGCCGATGATGATGAAGCGAAGGTCCTTGGGACTCTTTGGCATGATGGCTTGGTCTTGTCCGATGTCGCAGACGTGATCAATGGTTTTCAGACAAGCGCGGAAGACGTGTTTGCAATCAAGAACTGGAGTTTGCACGGCACGCGTGTCCGATTTGAAAAAGCCGGTCGCATTTGGGAAGTTGAGGAGCAGATCACGCGGCCATATTTGATGGATTCAGGAGGAGTCTCTTCCTTTGCGTCCGTGGTAGGTGATGGTCGCGTCATATTTCCGTATGAATTGGGAGGGCGAGGCGAAGCTGTCTTGATTCCTCCAGCAAGAATGGCTTCGGACTTTCCGCTGGCTTGGGAGTATTTGAATGCCCATTCCGTAAGGCTGAGCCGAAGAGATGTTTCGCCGCCCCCAGCTCCAGGGGAATTTTATCGGTTTGGCAGACATCAAGCGCTGAACACCGCCTTTGCTGATGGAAAGATCATCTATTCAGTCAATCAACTTGGAGACAAGTATGGTTGGGATTCGGCAGGCGTAGGCTTCGCATCTGGCGGCACTGCTGGAGAGGTAGCAATTACGAATCCGCGAATGGGTTACAGCCTGGAGTTTCTCCTGGCGCTTTTGAACCATCGGACAAGCGAGTTCTTTTTGAGAAAGCGCGGAAGTCCTTTCAGGGGCGGCTACTATAGCAGGGGATCAGCCGTCGTGAGTGATCTTCCTGTCCCAAGGTTGGATTTCGAGAATGCCGCTACTGTGAGCCTTCACAATGAAGTTGTTCGACTCACTCGTGAATTGATCTCTCTTCGGGATCGCAGTGGCTCGGCAGTAGGAAGAGCTCGCGAGGAAGCAGGCCGCGAAGAAGCTCGTCTTCGACGTGAACTGAAACAGCAGTTCGATCAGCTTTGGAATTTTGATGGCGCCGATGGCAGAATCAGCCTTCCTGGAGAGTGAAGGGCTCTTCTACTGTCAAAAACGAATTCGCTCGATTTCCTCTAACGTGATGTTGTCAGCCGTGCGGTCGTAAAGTTTGGTTGTCCGTGGTGACTCGTGAGCCGCGATGCGGGCCGCTGTTTCCAGTTCGCCTCCATTCTCTAAGTAAACTGTAATCCCCGTTGCTCTGAAGCTGTGATTGCAGATGCGACCGAGAAGCCCGACTTGCTTGGCACGGCGTTGGACAATACGAAAGGCATCAATCCGCGTGAGTGCCTTTTCTGTGAGCTGGGCAGTTCTTCCTCGGGTCGAGCGAAACAGGGGAGTCTTGGGTTGGTCTTTGATCTTGGCTGCTTCGAGGTAGGCCTCGAGATATTCCTCGGCCTTGTGATGGCAGGGGACTTCATGAAATTTGCCCCCTTTCTCGTGAAGCCTCAGCCATGAGCGTTTGCCTTGGGGGTAGTAGTCTTGCACTCGCATTCCAACAACGGCAGAAACGCGGGCAAAGCTGTAAAGCATCGTAGCAATGAGGGCTCGGTCGCGAAGCCCGACAACAGTCTCGGTGGTGATGGACTCCAGGAGTTTGCGCGCTTCCTCGGCGGTGAGAACAGGTGTTTTCCCTTTCTTCACTACATGCTTTGGACCGCGCACAGAAGCGGCAGGATTTGTCGGCACGATCTGACCAGTGACCATCCAGTCAAAGAGCATTTTGATGGCCGCCAGGTGTTGTTTCACAGAAGGGTCTGCAAGGCCTGCGGTGAAGCCTTCGATATAGGTGGCCACATGGATTGGCCGAATGTCTTCAAGGGAAAGATGGCGCTCATCAGCCCAGGCCATGAAGCGAGAAATCGCCCTGAAATAGGCCATCCGCGTGTTTTTGTTGCGGATGGTGGCGGTGAAGAATTCGAGGAATCTCTCCTGTGCAGCCGTTCCGGCACGGATGATCAAAGGAGGCCATTTGCCCTCCTTCAACGTCAATGCTCCGCCAGCGGCAGAACGTTTGCGAATGGTAGGCAGGTTTGTTTTGCCCTCACTCATTTCAACTTTCCTCCACACGCTCAAAAATGGTCGCGTCGCCATCTTTGCCCAGGTCAATGCGGATGGCTCCTGAATGGTTGACTCGACGGGGCTCGGGCTGAGTGCTGTCGATCACGGTGAAACTGGCCCACAAGGTTGTCTCACTTGCACCAGTGCGGAAGGCTTGTCCTTCCAGATCTACGATTGCCAGCTGGTTCAACCTGTAGAAAAAGGTGATGTAATCCAGGGCCTCAAGGAGGAGCTGATTTTCGGCGGAGCGCACGTTTTCCGCGTTCAGTTCAGCAAGCCAGCGGCGGAGCATTTCGTTCCACTCGGGAGCTGCTTCTGACCATTCTTCGCGGTTCCATGGGTCAAAGCGCAGCCCATCGGTAGCCAGAAGCCATTGCCACCTGGTCTCGGTTAAGAACGGCTGTTCTTTGGCGCAGACAATCATTCCTGCGGCCGTCTCTGGATTGTTGATGCCGCACTCGTATTTGAGCCCGTCGCACCAGTCGTGCTGGTAAGCCTCGCGCATGACGGCGCGGCCAAGGGTAGCCAGGTCTGGGTGTAGCCCAGCATCCAGAGCTTCTTGTTGCCAGAGGTCCCATGGAAATGAGCCAGGCGCGCAAGCGAGCACACGGTCATCAAAATCAGTTCTGGTGGATGGCGTCATGATGTGGGTCCTCCTGGAGGTGTTTTTAGACCATAGCACACCCCCTTTCTTTATGCAACATAAAGGACGTTATGTTGCATAAAAAGAGCAAGCTGGCGGCTTGGCCAGTGAAGTGGGGTCTTGGACGAGAGAGGTTGTCTCCAGAGTTGGATCAGCGCCTTAGCTGACGGTGTATCGCTGCGCGTCGAGCCAGGTCGTGAGTTCAGGATGGTGTGAACGTAAATAGCTGTGCCACTGACTCCACGAAAAGAACTTTCCGAGGTGCTGGACGAAAGCCAGGTCCGTCGTGTGGCCATCAAGCGTGATGGTAGCTTTCCGGCCCTGGGTGCGACTGATGTATTCTGTCCGCTGAACTGGCGTGTGGCTATGGCCCAAGGCCTTCACGGCGTAGTCAAAACTGTTCGCCGCCGCTACACCGATGAAAACGCAATGGCTCGGTCTCAGAATACGAACGATGTCCGAGAACACCTGCCAGCCTTGCACAAAGTCGTCCCAAGTGGGCCGCTCGGGTTGTCCCTCGCGATTGTAGTGCATGAGCCTCTGAACAAAGTTGTAGAAGCCCGTATCCGACCACACTCGCTCTCGGTCGATGGAGGAAGTGCCAAAGAGTAATTTGGGGAGCGTGTCCAAAGTGCGGTTTGGCCAGTCCTGATGCACCAAGCACTCGGAAACGACATCGCGAGTGTAAGGCTTGTAGTCGATGTGATCCTTAAGGACCTTGGCGAGCAGTTCAGGGGAACTGGGCTTGGCGTAGTGAGACTCGCCCACTACAAGTAAGCGTTGGCCAGGCGGGCGGCTACCGTAACGGGAGCCAACCCAAGGAAGCCAAGTCATGCCGCTGACGTGTCCGAAAGCAGCATCAAACTCAGTGCCGGAAGCAAGATAATCTACAGTTTGCTCCATTGGTGTGGGAATCCTTGTGGGCATCCGTGTCCTGAAGGAGCGTTCTCAGTGGCCACCACAGTGCCGCATTTCCGGCACTGGTGGTTCTTGGTGCCAACTGCACCCAATTTATGCCATTTGTGAGGGAAACCCTTCGGGCATCCGTGGCCGCTCGGGGATGAAGTGCCCTGAATGAGCGTTCCGCACTTCTCGCATTGATAATGGTCTGTCTTCATTGGCTTAGCCGTGGCCCATCGGGTTTAGTTGCACTGATTCGATAGGTAAAAAGTCGTGGTTGTTTTGTCAATGCCTCGATGCAGCCCCTTCTTTCAACCGTCGTTTTCTGTCTCATTTCGCATCATGGGCCGTGAGAGAGAATCAGTTCAAGGATCTTGGCCACGGCATCGAGGAGCGCTGCCAGAGCACCTGCAGCAGTTCCGAAAACCGCGATACGTTTCCACCAGGTGGACGGTGTGGCATGCGGCCGTCGAGTCGCTTTGGATTGTGGCTGCTTCCTGCGTGAGTGCTATTTCTTGCTCATGCAGTGCGCGCCGTGTCAACTCAGCGGTAAAAATTGGGGTGCGGCCACCGCCCACTTCCCGTCAGTAATCTTCGGGCAACAGCACGGTTGTTGCTGAACGGTCCGCCTCGGTGATGATCCAAAACTTCACGCCCTTGCGGTCGCGATAAACGGAGAACAAACGTCCTGCCCCGTGCTTCAGGGCAAAGCAGTTTGCCTCCCAGTCTTCAGGGTGATCAATATCGCCCCAATCGCCGGTGATGTGCCGGCCCAGAGCAATCTGGATGTCCTCGCCATTGAGTGATTCCAGCGCGTTAGTAGTGGCTACCAACTGGCCCAGTGTAAATTTCCCTTTGTTCATTTTTCCTCCTGTGAAAAAGTGGTTTCGCTTGTTAAACCCTTAACTACAGGTCTCACCCCAGCCGGAGCTTGGAAGACGACAGTCAACCCGTCAGGGCTTGGGAGGAGTTCGGGGAGGGTTCAAAGGAGGGTGCCCTTTAGGGACAGCCTTTGGAGGCCCCGAAAGCTCCTTGACGGTCGCCGTAAGCGTGAGGCAATTCCAAAAGTGAGTTACTGAATCGCTCTGCGGCAGTCCACAAAATGCGTTGACGGGAGGCCTGTCCGCATATAAACAACCGTTTATAAACACACGCTTCTTAAGAAGCAAAGGACATGTTACTCGACTATCTATCCCCAACCCCGCGTGAGCGCGACCCGGAGGCACGCAAAGGACGTATTCTGGCGGCGGCGGCGGTGGTGTTTGGGAAGGCGGGGTTTGCCGCAGGGAGTGTGCGGGAGATCAGCCGGAGGGCGCGGGTTAATGTGGCTTCGATCAATTACTACTTCGGCAGCAAGGAGGGGCTTTACCGGGAGGTGCTGCTGGCGGCGCATGAGCAGGTGCTGCGCTCTGAGCCGTCGCCACGGCTGACGGCGAAGGGCGATGCCCGTGAGGCGCTGGGGCGATGGATTGATTTCTGCCTGCGTTTCGTTCTCCTGAAGCGTGCCTCGCATCCAGTGCTTGGGAAACTGATGGCGCATGAGATGCGGCAGCCGACGGCGGCGCTGAATGATCTGGTGAAGCGAGTGATGGAGCCGATTTTCGCGGACTTGAAGCGCATCGCCGCCGCCGAGCGCCTCGTCACCGCGCGGAATGCCGACATCGGAGTCGCCACCGCCGCCTACTTCCCCGCCGTGCGCCTTACCGGCACCGGCGGCTTTCTCAGCAAAGACGTGGACACCTTGCTCAATGCCGACAGCCGCGTCTGGAGCATCGGCCCCAGCATCAGCGTGCCTCTCACCGGCTGGGCCGTCATCCACTTCAACGTCAAGCGCCAGAAAGCCGCCCGCGAAGAAGCCATCGCCAACTATCGCCAATCCGTGCTCAGCGCCATCAACGACGTCGAGATCAGCCTCACCCAGATCCGCCAGCGAGCCGAGCAAGCCACTGCCGTCGGCGACGCCCTCGCCCAATCCACCAAAGCCACCGACCTCATCCGCGCCGCCTACGAACGCGGTGCCCTCAGCTACCTCGAACTCCTCGACGCCGAGCGCACCCGCCTCCAAGCCGAACTCGCCACCGCCCGCATCGCCGCCCAGCGCCACCTCGCCACCGTGCGGCTCATCAAAGCGCTCGGTGGAGGGTGGTGAAGTCAGCTTTCGCTAGTCATTGCACCTCTGTTCTTTAAACCCTAAACATCATGAGCAAAGCCTTGCTGCGATCAGGAGTCGTTGTCCTTCTTTTGTGCGTCGGTTTTTTTGCCGTCTGGACGCTTTGGCAGCGGTCGGAACAGGAATCTCATCAGGAGGGTTTGATCAGTGGCAACGGACGTGTCGAGGCTACCGAGATCGACATCGCCACCAAGATGGCAGGCCGGGTGAAGGAGGTGCTGGTGGATGAGGGGGATCTTGTGAAGGAGGGACAGGTGCTGGTGCGGATGCAGGTGGATGTGCTGGAAGCGCAACTTCAAGAGGCCCAGGCGCAACTGCGGCAGGCGCAGAACAGCATCATCACGGCCAAGGCTCAGGTGACTGCCCGCAAGAGTGACAAGATGGCGGCCGAGGCGGTCGTCATCCAACGCGAAGCCGAGCAGGACTCCGCCGAGAAGAGGGCGGCGCGAACGAAGGTGCTTTCCACCCAGCGGGCAGTTTCCACCCAGGACCTGGAGGACGATGAAGCCCGCATGAAAAGCGCCAAGGCAACGGTGGCTGCCGCGAAGGCGCAGGTGCTGGCAGCCCAGGCGGCCATTGAAGCTTCGGAGGCCCAGGTGGTAGGGGCGGAGTCGCAGGCGGAGGCGGTGCAGGCCACCATCTCGCGGATCAAGGCTGATATTGAAGACTGTTCTCTGAAAGCTCCGCGAGACGGCCGGGTGCAGTATCGGATCGCCCAGCCTGGGGAGGTGCTGGGCGTGGGTGGCAAGGTGCTGAGCCTGGTGGACTTGGGTGACGTGTATCTGACCTTTTTTGTGCCGGAGACGGCTGCGGGGAAGCTGGAGATCGGCGGAGAGACACGACTGATCCTCGACGCGGCGCCGCAGTTTGTGGTGCCAGCCAAGATTTCATTTGTGGCGAGTGTCGCGCAGTTCACGCCGAAGACGGTGGAGACGATGAGCGAACGGCAAAAACTGATGTTTCGCGTCAAAGCGCAGATCGACCGGACGCTGCTCCAGAAGCATCTGCAAAAGGTGAAGACGGGGCTGCCTGGAGTCGCCTGGGTAAAGCTCGATGGGCAGGCTCCTTGGCCGGTGTCACTCGCCATCAAGCTGCCTGAATGAAAGTGGAGTCTCCAGTGGCTACACTGCGGAGTGTAAGCCTGAACTATGGCAGGAAACTGGCGCTCAATGCCGTGGATCTCGATATTCCGTCCGGACGGATGGTAGGGCTGATCGGCCCTGACGGAGTGGGCAAATCGAGCCTGCTTTCCCTCATCGCCGGTGCCCAGACGGTGCGCGGGGGACAGGTCACGGTGCTGGGAGGTGAGATGACAGATGCGGGGCACCGCCACCGCATCTGCCCGCGCATCGCCTACATGCCCCAGGGGCTGGGCAAGAACCTGTATGCAAGCCTTTCCATCGAAGAGAATCTCCAGTTTTTCGCCAGGCTCTTCGGCCATGGTAAAGATGAGCGGCGCAGACGGATTGACGAACTCACCGGGCGCACGGGCCTGAAGCCCTTTCTGGACCGTCCGGTGAGGAAGCTCTCCGGCGGCATGAAGCAGAAGTTGGGCATTTGCTGTGCACTGATCCATGATCCTGAGCTGCTGATCCTCGACGAGCCGACGACAGGAGTGGACCCGCTGTCCCGCCGCCAGTTCTGGGACTTGATCGCCAGCTTCAGACACGAAAGCCCAGGCATGAGCGTGATCGTGGCCACCGCCTACATGGAGGAGGCGGAGGGCTTTGACTGGCTGGTGGCGATGGATGACGGACGGATACTGGCGGAAGGCCCTCCGGAGGAACTGCACCACCGGACGGGCACGGCCTCCTTGGAGGAAACCTTCATCGCCCTGCTGCCCGAGGCCAAGAAGCGTCTCCACCAACCTGTGACCCTCACTCCGCTGGTCGAACCAGACCATGAGGAGATCGCCATCGAGTCGAAGGGACTGACCTGCCGCTTTGGCGAGTTCACGGCTGTGGACCATGTGGATTTCCGCATCCGGCGCGGGGAGATCTTCGGCTTCCTGGGCTCAAACGGCTGCGGCAAGACGACAACGATGAAAATGCTTACCGGACTGCTGCCTGCAAGCGAGGGCAAGGCCTGGTTGTTCGGCAAAGAGGTGGACACCCGCCATATGGACGCAAGAAGGCGCGTGGGTTACATGTCCCAATCGTTCTCACTCTACACCGAGCTGGACGTGCGGCAGAATCTGGAGCTTCACGCCAGGCTCTTCGCCGTGCCTGGTCGGGAATTACCTGCGCGTGTGGACGAAATGGCAGCACGCTTTGGCCTCACAGAGGTCATGGATGCCATGCCGCCCTCGCTGCCGCTGGGCATGCGTCAGCGGCTCTCGCTCGCAGTGGCAATGATTCACAAGCCCGAGCTGCTGATCCTCGACGAGCCAACCTCTGGAGTGGACCCCGTCGCGCGTGATCAGTTCTGGCGGCTGATGATCCAACTGTCGCGGCGGGACAAGGTGACGATCTTCATCTCCACCCATTTCATGAACGAGGCAGAGCGCTGCGACCGCATCTCGCTGATGCACGGCGGAAAGGTGCTCGTGAGCGGCACACCACTTGAACTTGTGCGGGACTCGGGCACGGACTCCCTGGAAGCGGCGTTCATCCAGCATCTGGAACGCGTCACGCCAACAGCAGGCCAGGCAGGCCCATCTGCTCCTGCGGAAGAATGTGTTTCCCCGGCAAAGCCCCGCGGAACACTCCGAGCCAGTGTGGAACGGGCTGTCAGCTACTCATGGCGCGAGGGGCTGGAACTTCGCCGTGATCCTGTCCGCGCGGCGCTGGCGCTTCTGGGGACGATCCTCCTCATGTTCATCATGGGCTACGGCATCAGCATGGACGTGGAAGACCTGTCTTACGCCGTGCTGGACCTTGACCAGACCGGCCTCAGCCAGAGCTATGCATTGAACCTCTCCGGCTCGCGCTATTTTGTCGAACGTCCCCCCATAACCAGCCAGGCGGACATGGAAAACAGGCTGCGCTCCGGGGAGCTGGCGCTGGCTCTGGAGATCCCGCCCGGTTTTGCCCGCGATTTGCAACGCGGCGCATCGGTGGAAATCGGTGCCTGGGTGGACGGCTCCATGCCGCAGCGGGCGGAGACCATCGTCGGCTATGTGCAGGGCATGCATCAAGGCTGGCTCGCCGAAGTGGCAAGACAGCGCCTCGGACAAAACTCCTCCAACGCAGGATGTGCCATCGAAACGAGGTTCCGCTACAATCCGGATGTGCGGAGCCTCCCCGCCATGGTGCCGGCAGTCATCCCCATGCTGCTGTTGATGATACCAGCCATGCTCGCCGCGCTGTCCGTGGTGCGGGAAAAAGAGCTGGGCTCCATCGTCAATCTCTATGTCACCCCAGTCACGCGGAGCGAGTTTCTGCTTGGCAAACAGATGCCTTATGTGCTGCTGGGAATGCTGAACTTCCTCCTCATGTCTCTGCTGGCCGTCACCGTGTTTGACGTTCCGATCAAAGGCAGCTTTGCCACACTGGCCGCCGCAGCGTTCATCTTCATCGTGTTTTCCACCGGACTTGGTTTGCTGGCCTCCGCATTCACCCGAAGCCAGATCGCCGCCATGTTCATCACGATGGTCGGCACGATGATCCCCACGGTTCAATACGCCGGGTTGATCAATCCGGTCTCATCGCTGGAAGGAGCCGGGGCGGCCATCGGGCGCATCTATCCCGCCACCCATTTCCTCATCATCAGCCGGGGCGTGTTCAGCAAGGCCCTCACCTTCACCGACGTGCAGCCCTCTTTCCTGCCGATGGTCCTGGCGGCAATGGTCGTCATGCTGCTTGCCATCGCATCCGTGAAAAAACAGGGGAACATGCCATGAGCCGCGCCGCCAACATCTACCGGCTTGGAATCAAGGAACTGTGGAGCCTTGCCCGCGATCCCGTCATGCTGGTGCTCATCGCCTTCACCTTCACGGTCATGATCTACGTGGCCGCCACGGCGATGCCCGAGCAACTGCACCACGCCCCCATCGGCATCGTTGACGAGGACAAATCCCAGCTCTCCTCCCGCATCATCTCCGCCTTTCATCCGCCGCGCTTCATCCCCACGACTGACCTCGACATTGCGCAGATGGACACTGAACTCGACGCCGGTCACCAGACTTTCGTCATCAACATCCCTCCCGATTTTCAGCGTGACATGCTCGCCGGACGCGCCCCTGCCATCCAGCTCAACGTGGACGCCACACGCATGAGCCAGGCCTTCACCGGCAGTGGCTACATCCAGCAGATCATTCAGACCGAAGTGATGGAGTTCATGCAGAGGCACCGGGTTGTGCAGACCGCGCCGGTCACACTCGCGCTGCGCAACCGGTTCAATCCAAACCTGACACCCTCCTGGTTCGGAGCCCTCAACGAGCTGATCAACCTCATCACCATGCTCTCCATCATCCTCACGGGAGCCGCGCTGATACGCGAGCGCGAGCATGGCACCGTCGAGCACCTGCTGGTGATGCCCGTGACTCCTGGCGAGATCATGTTCGCCAAGATCTGGTCGATGGTGCTGGTCGTCGTGTGCGCCTCGTTTATTTCCCTCAAATTCGTCATCCAGGGAGCGCTCGAAGTGCCTGTTCAGGGTTCCCATGCTCTCTTTTTTGTCGGCGTGGTTCTGCACCTCTTCGCCACCGCGTCCATGGGCATCTACATGGCTACCGTGGCTCGAAGCATGCCTCGGTTCGGGCTCCTGATGATCATGACCCTCATCCCCCTCGAAATGCTCTCAGGCGGCATCACCCCCTCTGAAAGCATGCCTGAGATCGTCCAGCACCTGATGCAGGCCGCTCCCACCACTCATTTCGTATCGCTAAGCAAAGCCATTCTCTTCCGAGGAGCAGGCATCGAAGTGGTGTGGCAGTCACTCATGGCCCTCTTGCTCATCGGTATCGTGCTCTACATCCTGGCGCTCGGTCGTTTTAGAAAAACGATCAACACAATGGAATGAACGGCACGCGGCATGACTCATCGCATTAATGATCGCGTGCTGGTTACAATCTGTAAAAGTAAGTGATGTATTCGACAGCTTCCAGGAGGAGCTGATCCTCGGTAGAGCGCACGTCTTCCGCGTTCAATCAAGGTTCCTTGAGCGTTCGGGGCGATGACCGTCTGACCAAGATTGAATTTCGATCATGTTTTCATGTTCTTTTCCTCCTGTGAAAAAGTGGTTTCGCTTGTGAAACCCTTAACCACCTGACTTTCCCCAGCCGGAGCTTGGAAGGCGACAGTCAATCCGCAGGACTTGAGGAGGAGTTCGGGGAGGGTCCAAAGGAGGGTGCCCTTCAGGGACAGCCTTTGGAGGCCCCGAAAGCTCCTTGACGGTCGCCGTAAGCGCGAGGCGATCCCCAAGAGGCATGGAGAAAGCAAAGCGTCGTAAAGCCTCGCAATTCACCGACCTGGAAAGGCTGCCCAAAGAAGCGGACAGCGGGGGGAACGTGGTGGAGCTGATCCGATTGGGGCAGCCTTTTGAGAGAGCTATTGTTCGGGGAGTGCAGCCCTGGGGCGATCCATAAACGAAGTCGAAGCGGAGCTGGAACGAAGTGTTGGAGCGTCTTGGGGCAAGCTCAGAGGTGCGGAGCCTGATCCAATGGCTTTAGGCGGTCGCCAGGACGGCTGAGGGCCAGCGGATGGGGCCGTTTTGACGACGGCCTGACATTTCCTGTGAGTGGTGGTCGCCGGTGGCCGCGATTGTGCGGCGGACGACGAGAGGTGGCCTGGCTGGTGAAACTCGGGGCGTTGCGGGGTGTCCCCGCTAGAAAGGGTAGCTGCGCACGGCGTAGCAGCGAGGGGAAGGCCTTCCCCATCCATATATTGATACATTTTTACCACCGTTGACATTAAATAATGTAATATTGTATAATCGGTTCATGAAAACAAAACTGCCCAAAGAGATTCGTCCTCTTGCCAACAAGGGCGTTTTCCGTGCTCGGGATCTGGGTCCGATTGGAATTCCCCGCTATCGGCTCAAGCAACTGGTGGACAGTGGAATGCTCATGAAGATGGGTCGAGGCCTCTACATGGCGCTGGATGCCGATGTGACGGAACATCATTCTCTGGTGCAGGTAGCTGCCAAAAGTCCAAAAGCCGTGGTCTGCCTTCTGAGCGCTCTACGATTTCACGGGCTGACCACAGAAAACCCGGAGGTCGTCTATGTGCTGCTTCCAAAGGGTGTTAAGGAGCCGCGAAACGTGAGCCTTCAGCTCGATGTCACCCGAGCCACTGGCGATGGCTATTCGTTTGGCATCGAGGAGCACTTCATCGAAGGGGTCAAAGTTCGGGTCAGCAGCCCTGCCAAGACAGTCGCGGACTGCTTCAAATATCGAAACAAAGTCGGCTCCGCAGTAGCCGTTGAGGCGCTAAGGGATGCCTGGAAGAAAAAGAAGGCAAGCGCTGACGAGCTATGGCAGGCTGCCAAGGCGTGCCGGATGATGAACATCATGCGGCCGTATTTTGAAATGATGGTCACATGAAGAACAAAAGTCCCCTCAAAAACGTTGCTGCATCGGTCCGCGCCCGGTTGCTCAACGTGATGACTGAGAGGGGCCAAGACTTCAATTCGCTGCTCGTGCGCTATGCCATCGAGCGGCTGCTGTTCCGTCTGGCGACCTCAAAATACCGGACTCAGTTCATCCTCAAAGGGGCCATGCTTTTTACGGCCTGGCAACACGTCCCCCATCGCGTCACCAAAGATGTGGATCTGCTGGGCTTTGGTGATTCTTCCCCAGATGCTTTGAAGGCAATCTTTGCCGAGATCTGCGTCGAGCCTGTCGAGGATGATGGTGTCGTGTTTGATCCTGCTTCAATCGAGGCTGAGCCGATACGAGCAGAGGAAGAGTATGTTGGCGTTCGGGTGACGTTTCAGGGGTTGCTTGGAACTGCGCGTCTCAACGTCCAGGTGGACGTGGGCTTCGGAGACGGCTTTGCCGTCGAGCCAGTGATGCTGCAAATCCCCTCTTTGGTCGGAATGCCGGCACCAGAAGTGCGGGCATACCGAATGGAAACCTCGATCTCTGAGAAGTTTGAAGCGTCGGTGAACCTGGGACTGCTGAACACAAGAATGAAGGACTACTTCGACTTGTGGCACCTGGCGCGAAACTTTGGTTTTGACGGTGAGAGCATCAGTGAGTCTATCCAAGCCACTTTCCAGCGGCGGAATACGCCATTGCCGACCGCTGCGCCGGTGGGCATGACAGAAGAGTTTTGGAGTGATGCGAAGCGCCAAGCCCTGTGGGTGGCGTTCTGTCGAAAATCAGTCCGCATCAATCCGTCACCGACGCTCGAAGAAGTCGTCACCTTTGTGAACACTTTCATTGTTCCACCTGCCCTGGCAGCAAGCCGAGGCGAAGCCTTTGCTCAAGAGTGGCAGCCCGGCGGGCCGTGGCGTCCCAAGTCATAGAGGCGTAGCCGCAACATCAAAAGAAAACGCCTCCCGGTGTGGGAGGCGTTGAGGAAGGCCCGAAGGCACCTTAGCGGTGCCCCTGAGCGATGATGTTGGAAAGCCACTGATTCAGGAAGGAGTTGAGTTCCTTCTTGGCGCGTGGGTTGATTTTTCCAGGCTCTGGATAGACCTGGCGATAGCCAAAGCAGTCCTGGTATGAGAGCGCTTCTGCCACTTGGCGGCTGGGATAGAGAGCCACTTCCATATCTGGGTCGGGAATCATGTCTCCCGAATCATGCTTGTAGTAGTGGCTCAGGGCGATGTGGCATCTGTCTTTGGCCGCATCCCAAGAGAGGATGTCAATGTTGAGGTCCATGAACCCTTCCGCCTTGAGTTTTTTGGCCTCGAACTTCGGATCTGCCAGCTCTGGGACGATGCGAAGCAGCTTCTTGTAGATGGTTTCGTGTATCATTTTTTCTCCTGATTATGTTGTTTCTCCCGAAGGATTGAGGCGCTCGGAGGCGGGGGCACGAAAAGAGCAGTCAAGCGTAGCAACACGGTTCAGCTTTGCTGAAGCCGACCGGAGGGAGGGACGGTGCGGGCCGCGAAGTTGACGGCTCTGTGCCTCTGCCAGACTCAATCCAACCAGGAGGGAGAAAGATTCAGGAGAAGAGTCAGCGAAACCTCAAGAAGCAGTCCTGTGAGTCATGCTGGCAGACTCTCGAAGTTGCCGGGCGGAAACGGGTTCATGCTTTAATCATCCGAACGAAGCGGCCATCTATGGGTGAGCCCTGAGCGTGAATGATTCGGTGATTCCCGCTGGACTGTGGCTCTCCCAGCAAGACGGAGAAGCGCGGCTTGGGACTGCTGGGGTCGTCGTGGTTTGGCCTGGAAGGAGCAATCCGCCAATTCTCAACTCCTTGGCTGGCTTTCCTCATCGCTGCTGGCCGCGTTGGTGCCTGAAACGGGGCTGGAGAGCCTTCCACACTGGGAGGCCTATTTAGATGGGGCGTTGCGGGGTGTCCCCGCTGGAAGGGGTAGCTGCGCACAGCGTAGCAGCGAGGGGAAGGCTTTCCCCACCCAAGCAGTCTTTTTGCTGTTTTTCTGTGTCAAATGACGATACCAAAGACGTTCACGAATTCACCCCGATGATTGAAGCCCTCCTCCAGCTCTATGCTCCCTCAGATGTCGAGAAGGCCTTTTTGTTGTTTGGTGCAACCTGCGGCCCCTGTGCCTTCGCCGCATTCTTGAGAAAAGAGGTCCTGGAAGTCCGCCATTACTTTCCGTCGTTTCCAGAGAGACAATACACCAACCTGCCGATGATGACCAAGGCGCTAGCCTCTGCGGGAATCCGGTGGGAAAAAGTCACTCAATGGCCCAATCAAGGCCTGGTCTTGATCTCTGGACCCGAAAAATATCACTCCCGTCATTGGGTCGCGACCGTGGGAGAGTTTGTTTATGAAGTGTCGCTGGACACTTGGCTTCCAAAAAAACTCTGGGAACGGGACTACCTTCCCGAGCTGGCAAAGCGGCATCAATCCAAGGCGGGCGACTGGCGCGTTGAAGCAGGTCTG
This sequence comes from Prosthecobacter dejongeii, assembly GCF_014203045.1. Classification (NCBI taxonomy): domain Bacteria; kingdom Pseudomonadati; phylum Verrucomicrobiota; class Verrucomicrobiia; order Verrucomicrobiales; family Verrucomicrobiaceae; genus Prosthecobacter; species Prosthecobacter dejongeii. The sequence goes on along the minus strand of NZ_JACHIF010000015.1, from coordinate 12,550 downwards.
GAGCTGAGTGCGTTTTCTCAGTTGGATTTGCCCTTGCTATGCCGCTAGCGGCACCGCTGCTGCCGGCATCGGCAAGCGAAGCTTCCGACGCAACTTCAGTTCCCTGGAGTCGATGTTTTGCTGGAGGAGATCCGCAAGGTCCTCGTGGACGGCCATCTTCACAGATTGCTCCGCTGAATGAGAGTCCACCCGCCGCCGGTGGAGAGTTTTTATGAACGAGGTAGCATCCGTCACCGTGAACGAGCCGGGGAAGGCTTTGAGAAGCTGGGAGGCGTATTTGGTTCCGCCAACAGCAACCAAGTGAAGTGGGCGCCCTATGGCGTCCCGAAGTTCAACAAGGCGCTCGATGTAGCGATGAGCCTTGTCTTCTTTGAGCAGGCCTGTCTGAAACTCCATGGCGATCGCATGAACGTTTGGCTGATCTCGCAGAACAGTTTTCCATTGTTCCCAGTCGTGATCTGTCTCCGCGTAAACGTGTGGCATGACGGCGGCTCCAGCCGCCGAGAGGGCTTCTGAAAAGTGGTGAATCCTGGCGATGCTCACCATGGTCTGTGGCCGTGGAGCATTAGAAAAAACGGAGAAGTTTGGTGTCGTCACTCCATCGAGTCCAAGCCGTGCCAAGCGTTCGGCAACCTGGGCACGTTCGCCCCACCACTTTTCAAGGAGATGGTCACGCGCTACCCCAAGGCCAATCACGCGGGTGGATTCTTCCAGTTTGAAGATTTTGCGAAGCTCGCTTGGCCCGTCGCCTGGCTTGGTTTCAGCCAGCAGGCTCTTGATACTGATTGAAACGCATTCAGCGTGCAGCGGCCGTGAACGGCGCGAACCGTGGTAAATCTGAGGAGCAAACAAAGACCAGTTGGAGGCCCGAGGGGACACCAGTTTCGTCACCGGCTTGTAGGTAAGGCTCTTCACCTCGCCCACCATCATGGTGAAGCGGGCCTCGTTATTGGGGCAGGCAAAAGGGCAGTTGCCGTGCTTATCGCGGCACTGACCGCAACGAAGCATGCAGGTATATTCGGCCTCTCCATCTTTGACCAGGCCTCCGCAGCGAGGCCGCAAAACACATTCGTGGCAGGGTGTCATGAGAACTTAATTGGCGGAGTTGGGTTTCTGATTTTGAGGGGCCTTCACCACAATATCGGCGGTGTCATCCAGGGGGCAGGGATCGGAGACAATTTCAGCCAGGTGAAACTCGGTCGAATCATCTTGGGGAAGGCATTCCAGCAAATCTGCGGCGGCTTCTGGCATGAGAGCGCCAATGCGCTTGAGCTGTTTGAGAACCTTCACTCCGCCTCCCTCTTCTTTGTAGAGGAGCACCTGGTCACCGGCCTTGATGTCACCCGAACTCACATCGACCTGGCAGCGAAAGCGCATGGTGGCATCCTTGGGCACCAAGTGAGAGAACAGGTCGCCATCTGTGGAGATCTGCTCTTGACGCAGCCGTTCCCTGGCTTGCAGCGCCAACAACTTGTTCTTCTGCTGGTATTCATATCCCATATTCGACCTCCTTGAACTCGAGTGAGTAGCGCCAGAATTTGCCGTCCTTGGCCCGGCTTACCATGTGCCGTTGGTAAAGCTCTGAGAGTCTGTTGTTCCAGGCCGTGAGGCCGATTCGGTCATCGGGAAAAGCCTTCCAAAGATCCTCCGCGACGACATCCTTTTTCAGGGAAACAAGGCAGTCGAGAGCGCGGACAAGCTGCTGGTCCAGGTGTCCAAGCAGCCGCACGCGGCCCACTTGGTCCCCTTTCCAAGACATGGCTTCAAGGCATGGGAGACGCTCCTTTTTGAAGTAGAGGTCGATTTCTTCGCGGACTTCACCTGAAAGGTGGGCCGCGAAAACGGCACGAAGCGGCAGCGGACGGATTTCCCATGGATCAAGCGGTGGCGTTTGGGGCTGGGTTTCCCCTGCCCTGGCTGCGATCCCGCAGCGAGTCATCCATGCCACCGAAGCACGAACGTAACTGCCGTTGACGGCCTCGATACCTTTATAGTCGAGCATCACTTGAACAAGGCCTGTCTGGCTGCGGATTGACTCCAAAACGCCCTGCATGTCCGCCTGGGCGCGAGTAGCCCCGAACCGGATCGGGTTCTTGTCGCGGAGCAATGAGTGAGTGGTCATGATTTCAATCATTCACTCACTTTCTAATCTGAGCAAAGACTTTTTTCAGATTCTACATTCCACTGAGAGCTGGAGTCCTGGCGTTGGGTGCAAGCTCGCCGTTTGCGGCTCAATGCGGCCAATCTCTCCCTCGATGCTGAAAACCCCGTCTCCGCTCCGGACGCGCACCAGTCCGTTGTAGCTAGCCAGCGCAATAAACAGATCGTTGTATCCCTGCCCTGCTCCTTGATTCACGCGGCGTGAAGCTTTGTTTCGGCAGATCAAGTCCAGGGCCTTACGACTGCTGGAAAGCCCGGCATACTCAGGATTTGAAGAGAGGGATTGCAGCGCACCAATCCCGATATCTGCTATCGTGAAGGACACTTCTTTGGGTCTCACCTGATAAGCCACAATGCCGTTCAGCTCCCGCACGGTTCCAAAAACGCTGTGCTGTATGATGTTGTCGGCCATGTCGGCAAACGCCGAGGCCATTCCCTTGTGAAAACCGTCTGGGAAGCCGTTTCTGAGAAGTGCCGATTTGAGCCTTTGGAGGACTTGACCCCAGTCCTCACCTTCCAAGCTATCCGCGCCACGGACGGGAAAGAAAGCCTCATCGACGGCATCCCAAGGACGCCAAGGGTTGTTCGGTCTGCCACCTTCAAACAATCTCCAAGCCTCAGCAAAAAGCCGATTCGCAAGGAACTGTTGATGAGGGTTTTGGGGCTTCGTCGTTCCATCGAAGAGCCAGGCTGCCAACTCCATCGCGGCACCAAGAGACAGGTCTTCAACTTTGGACTCGACAGCTCGCCCCTGCCGCAGGGCATTCACGAGATTGTCGATGTTCTTCAAATCGATCCGCATCAGGGAAACGGTGCCCCTGAGGTAAGAATTTAGCTAGGCTTTTTTGTCTGTGCCTTTGATGGCTTGCTCAAAGAACTCAATGACATCCGCATCTTGGAAACGGCGGACTCTCTTCCAGGTCTCGCGAGGAATTGGCCATGAGAAGAAGTCTCGAATGTCTTCTTCCAGGGCCTCAGGCTTCTGGTAGATGCCCAGCTTGTGCGACTTGAACGTGATAACGATGTGATTGATCACGAACTGGATAAACCGCAGTTCCCTGGTGGTCGGCGGTGCAGCCTTCAAATCCACCTTTGAATCAAAGACTCGGGACAATTCAGCGTGTTGGTCATAGAGACTCCAGATCTGCCGGTGCCCCTCGGTAATCCGAATGAGAATATCCGCCTTCCTCGTCCGCATGTCAGCGCGATAAGCGAGCGCTGCAAAGCAAAGGCTTCCGATGATTCCAACGCTTTCTACTGTCTGCCCATATTGATCAAAAAACCACCGCACGTGCTGCCACATGCGGTGGTTGTATCACAAGCCTTGTGGTTTGCGGTAGATCTCAACTGAGGGGAATCGCCGACCTGGCATCGAGCAAAATCCGCCGAGGCAGTCTGATGATTCTTTCGTCGGGGCCGCACCCGGCCGTTGGCGGCAAGGCTCCGACCAATTCTGTGATGTCGGGGCCAATCACTGCGAAGTCTCCCCCCTCAATCTCCCAGATGTCGGGGCAACCGTTGGCAGAAGAAGTTTGTTGGCCGTTCGCGTGTGGGTCCGGGCCGATGCGATGGGTGAAGTTGATTTTCATATGTGTGTTTGGGCTTGTCTGGAATCCCAGACATGTTGTCTGGATTTCCAGACAATCGCAAGCGTTTTTGTGTATAGTGTCGGGGGCTCAAAATGGAAGCCCCTCGCAATATTGTCGGCCCGCAGGTGATGCGGATTCGCTCCACCAAAGGAATGTCTCAAAATGATCTGGCCGTAGCATGCCAGCTCGCAGGCTGGGACGTGTCCAGAGGCGTTATCGCTCGCATTGAAGGAGGCGTCCGATGGATTGCCGACTTCGAGTTGATTGAGCTGGCAAAGGCGCTGAAAGTTCCAATTCCAGAGCTTTATCCGCTAGGAACTGAACAGTATTTCAACAAGAAGAGCGAAGGTCACTGAGCCGTTTTTCCAGATTGAAAAGGAAGAGTTTAATATCGACGCTTGAGACACTCGCTTCACTGAACTCCATGTTCTCTAAAATTAAACAGCTCATCTCGAAAATGAGCGCTCCTCCGACCCAGGCTGATCAAGATGCTGCAAACATCGCGGTGTTTTTCAAGGACAACCACCTCTTCGACATCGAAAGAGCTTTCTGGAAGGAAGTTGAGAAAGCCGGGCTGGAACGCCCCATGGGTAACGTTTCCAGCGAAATCCTACAGCTTGGCCTAGCCTTTCCTGTGGCGGATTTTGCCCTGCGTTGGGGATTCTCGGCAGACGCAACAGCAAGGCTTATTGAGGAGGCTTTAAAGGCCACCAAATGGAAACGTAACTCCAAAGCTGCGCCGGGAGCTTCGACGGTCATCATCCCCCTGGTGAAAGCCATCGTAAAATCAAGGCAGCACATGAGTCGCGCCGATTTCGTTCAAGCCCTGTCGAACACCGACCTGAGCCAACTGGATGAAACAACCGGCATCAACGAGGTCCGGGACATCTACTATGGGCAGATCATGCCCCTAGCTCAATCGCTTCGACTCATCTCCAAACACAAAACGGACGACGATTCCTTCAAGCTTCAAGTGTGGCAGATGACCTGCACTTTAAGCTCCTGGTTCGCCAAGGACTTTGACCGTGAAAGATTCCTCTCACCCATTCCAAAGGGCGAGGTCTAGCGGCGGATCGAAGGGTCTTGATCTCTCCAGTTCGTCGAATAGTCAGGCCCAAGCGTTTGACGCTGGAATTGCCAAATCTCTTGCTTGGCATCGACCGCCTGACGGTGATTGGATTCAATCAGATCGGCGAACACCTGGGGGTTTCCCTTTTGAGCCAGATCCACGGCTTGGAGATAGTTCGCCTGATCCACGCCTGGCCTCTGTGCCCTGCCCAGAAAAATATCCATCTGGGCCTCCAAGGCCAGTCGGTTCACGGTGCTATTGTGATCCTTAAAAAGCTCGATGCCCTCGCATCTGGCAGTGTGAGCGGCCAACGCTATCAACCGTTGCTGGCTGTTATCGGTGCCCATGTCCTTGATCATCTGCCGACATGACTCTTCATACTTGAGGGCCTGCGCTTCATCCTCAATATAGCCACCACCGTTTTGTAGGTCCCTACACAGAGTCTTGTGAACTTGCTTCAAGTCTTCCAAGCTAGGTGGCCACGTTCCTTTATTGGTTAACCATTCATAGCTGTCCTGCGCGTTCTCATTTAGACGCTCGGTGAACTTTTCAGCCGTCATCTGCGGGTCGATCAGGCCACGCTCGCGCGTGTTCTCAAAATTACGCAACTCATCGAGTGTCTTCTGGTGATTGGTGATCGTGAACATGGATGTAGAGATATTTTAGTTCGCGTTTCTTCGTTTCCATTCTGCAACAACTTCTTCCAAAGTAGCTTCGCCGTATACATAGTTCAGATGTTGAGCGACTCCGAGAAGACATCTATAGTTTTCTGGATCGTTGTCGTGGACATCAAAAGCGCCCGACCAAAAAAGAGCTAGCAGGGCATCCTTCCTTTCTTTGTAGCCAGTAACTCGCTGGAACAGCCTTTGGTCTTTTCGGAAAGCTTCTCTCCAAGTATCAACATCAGGATAATTTTTGAGCTGTGGTTCATCACCCAAACCAAACTTCTGCCTCAGCTCCTTCTCTTTTTTTTCTCGATTCGCCCACACAGGATCATTCGGCAAATTCAGGATAAATTCTGCCGGATCTTTTTCCCACGTTGGCTCTTTTTTCTTTTCGTCGCTCATAGCACCAAGGTTATGAATCGCTTCGCAAATCTGTTGCACAAAATCTACCGAACTCTCCTTCTCATTTCAGGCACTCCACCAGCATCGAGCGCTTCTAAAAGCTTCTGATAAATTTTTGTCGCACTCGTTTCATTGGGGTCGATTACTTGAGGTTTTTTGAATATCTCATTGAGCCTCACTTCCAGCTGGAGCCAACAACCTAGCGCCCCGGCAGCTAGAAGGATCCATGTGTTCTCCTTGGAAGCAGTAACAGCCATGCCTGTTGCAACAAAACAACCCACGATAAGTAGGGATTGTCTCATAAGATATGCAACAATCCCTGGATCTCCAGCTTCCAAGGCGGAGCGCTGTCGATCTGACAGAATGACGGCTTTGGTCTTAATGTCTGAAGCATCCTCAACGGACTGGTTCCAGCGCATTAGCAGGGCGGGGTTGTCAGGCTTCATCACCCAATCATGAACCGAAAACTCGTCGCCGGAGCTGTTTTGAAAAACTACAGAATACACCTCTCCTGGGGATTTGATCATGTAGTAGACGGACCCACCTAGGCCGATCAAAAGAGCCAGCAGCGGTGCAAGCGAGTTAAAACACGCGGACAACAACCACCCTACCAAACAAGCCAACCCTATCCTGTAAAACAGGATGCGGTTGCCGCTCTTGATTTGTAGAGCCGCATCTTCACACACTTTTTGGAGCGCCAAAAGTTGACTGGCCGTCATGGCGTTAACCAGCTTAACCTCCAGGGTTTTATAGCGTTCTCGCGCTTGGTCGGTTGCTATCATTGTCTTGTTCTTGTGTTGTTCTCGCAATGGTCAGGGTAATGTAGAATCTCAGTGCCGAATATTCATCAATGGGTTGCCTTCCGGCGCCGCAGTTGCCTCGCGGGTTCGCCTGTTTCGATCTGCAATCAGAAATGCTGGAGCAATGGAAGGCAGGCTTCTTGTGTCTTCACCAGCGGTTTCCCAAGGCTGAAGTTCCATATCCAAGACCTTCCGAGGAATATAATTTAATTCGGCGTTTGCCTCAGGCTTCAGTCCATAAGCGTGATCTCCAAACAGTTCTTCGTGAGTCAGGAGAACTTTTTTCTCTGGGTAGTGCCCGTCCAAATCCTTTTTGTGCAAATGGTCTTCGACCACATAAACGCCCTCCATGCCTTTGTCGCTGCCGGCACGAGAGAAGAGGTAAAAATCAATGGGATAGAAGATGGGCTTTAGCGCCCATTTTGTCTGGGTGCTTTGGGAAAAGCCACCAGATTGGAGGCTTTGCCCTTTGCTGAGATCTCGCATTTCATCCTGGTCGATTGCCTCGGAAGCCCATTTTCTAGCGGCATGTGCGGTAGGGTTAAGATGAAGAAGCGCCAGATTTGCAGGGCACCCCAGCAGTTCCCTGGCCTCTTTTTCTCCATAAACGGCTTCCATACCGACAATATCCTGGAAGCCGAGCACAACAGCGCAATTCTTCGAACGAGCGCGGAGCAAAAGCGAATGAAGAGTGTTGAGCTTTCCAGCCTCGCGGATCTCATCCAAAAACAACCATGTTTGCTTCTTCTCTGATTCTGCGGGGGTTTGCGAATTGATCAACTGTGAGAGCTTGTCAAAGAAAAGACGGTTAATGATGTCCAGCTCTGACCTGGCGTTGTCGTCATTGCCGAGGACAACGATTTGTTCACCTTCAAGCCAACGCTTGATGCTAATTGACCTGCCCTCCTTTTGTGCCGCGTGCCAAGCGGCGGCAATGAACCGGAACCGATAGAGGTGAGAGTCGAGGGTGGATTTGATGTCGATCCAGGTCTGCTCTTTTTCCATCAGTCCCAGGAGCCATTTGGTGGGAGCGTGTGATTTGAGGATGTTCCTCAACACTTCCTGATCCTCACAAGCCAACAGAATGTGCCGGAAGGTCCATCTGCCTGGCTCCTTGTTCAAAAAGACCTCTATCACTCCGCGCAGAATACTTCGGGCTGTGTTGGTGAAGAATGGTTGTGAGTCTTTCTCTTTGGGAATCAAGAGGTTGGCTAGTTCAGTCGCTTCTTGTGGATACTGAACATCTGCGGCCATATCCCATGCAAAGCTTCGGGCATCGAATGGATTCATGAGAACGATCCTTTCTTCTGGAACTCCCATGCCCAGGAGGACAGAGATCATGTCCTTTTTCGAGTCATAGACCAGCGCTCTGCGCCCTGGGGCTGCACTAGTGCCAATCTGAGGTAGCACAGTCTGCATGAGTCTCCTGAGCAGAACGGTTTTTCCCGATCCAGTGGCCCCCATTACCAGAAAGTGCTCTCTTGCACGGCTCCAAGGCAAAAAATACTCACCCCACAAAAACGGGTAATCAGATGGGTCCCGTTTATCGGGCCTTGCCTGCGGATGTGGATTCATAGCTGAATTGAAATGTCAGTGGTTCGGGCGGAATTAGCCCGTTCAAGGTCTGGCTTTTGTATGGCTGCCACCGTTTGGAGAGAAGAGGCCAGTTCTTTTTGATGACTCGTGCTCATCGACTTCACCAACTGATTCATGTCGATACCTGCTTCCTGCGTGGTGGTAAAGATCCTCGTTGTTCCTCTCGCCCTTGATGCTTGGACATAAGACAACTCCCTGTCCTGCATTGCTTCATCTGTGAGAATAAAGGTGTTCTGCGTCGTCATGCCCTGACTTTTGTGAGTGGTAACGGCGTAGCCGAGCTTAACCGAGTCATAGTCTTCAAGAGGAACTTGGACCCTACGCCCATTGTCCAAAATGACATGAAGCTGGCTGAGCTGGCTTTCGACCTTGTCGATGGTTCCGATGGAGCCGTTCCGGATTCCTCTTGGCGCTGCGTTTTTGGTGAACAAAATTCGATCCCCTTGGTGAAACACTTCTCCGGCCGCTTTGACTGATTCGTCACCCAGATAACCCTGTTTTTTGCGCACAGCTTGGGCATCTCTATTCAGAATGACGGCGTCTTGATTTGTGCCTGTGAGAATCAAATTCTCCTGGGGCTTCTCAAGTCCGGCCACCTCCCAAGCCTTCAGCAGAACGCTTCGCGCTTGCGACTTGTCGTCAGTGATTGAAACTTGGCCCCTGCTGGCAAAGGCTTCCAAAGCACGGGATGCCACTCCATTTGCCATATCGAGCACGGCCTCCCTGGCCCAAGGTTCCTTTTGACGGATGATCTCAGTCATTCTGACATCACCCAGAAGATCCACGATGGCGGCAAATGGACCTCCGGCATCTACAGGTTGCAACTGCTTGGCGTCGCCGACCAAAACCAGTTTAGCCTTCGCTTTCTCAGCCTCTTTTATCAATCTGCTCATGTGCTTGGTTCCGACCATTCCAGCTTCATCCAGAATGAGAACTGTTTTTTCAGTGAGCAGATTTCTCTCTTTTTCGAGATCAAACAGGGCTTTGGCAATGGTGGAACTCTCAATTCCAGCCTCGGTGTTAAGTCCATCAGCCGCTTTGCCGGAAAGGGCTATTCCGCGCGGTATGAAGCCACTTTCCCTCCATATTTGAGCGGCAACTTTGAGCATGGTGGTTTTGCCTGTGCCTGCCATCCCAGAAACGGCAACGATGCTGCCCTTTCCTCGGGTAATGTGTTCAATCGCCCTTTTCTGCTCGTGTCGAAGGTGCGAATTCTCCTTGATGGCCTGATCCACCACCAGATCCCCAACCTGGTGCAGTGTGCCGTTGCGCGAATTGTCAGCTCTGGAAAGCATGTCTTTTTCCATTTCCAGTATTTCAGGGGTGGTGAAAAAGAGCTGGTCGCCTCTTCTCAAATGAACGGCGTTGTGCTCCAGATAGTCGCGAGTCGCCTTCCGAACATCATCGGCACCGATCCCTTTGCCTTGGGCTTCCTCGGCTACTTTGCGAACAAACTCGCGTTCTGAAAAGAAAGCCTGGTGATTGGTGATGTCTTCCAAAGCCTCTTTGAGTGCGAGAGCTTTCGCAACTTGGGGAGGGTCTCGATGTAGAAACGGCCTATCTTTAACGATGCTTTGAGCCTGCTCAGCGCCCCAGTTCATTTCCTTGCCTTTGACTTTCCATTCTTCAAACAACTCCTCACGGGCAATGTGCTGTTTGACGTGGCGCGTGTTGAGTGCTGCCATTTCGGAAGCCTTGGAACTTTGGAACCCAGATTGTGCCAAGGCTTCCTCGATTTCTTTTCGCCTAGTGGACCAGTGTTCTGTGAGGTTCTTGTCGATCCCCTTCACCTCGAACCATGAGCGAACACGCTCAATCTCGACGCCAAGTTTCTGCTGGAGCTGGGCGGCCAGCTCGGAGCGATACAAAGCACCAGCAGCCATTTTGTGCTGGTAAAACGGTTTGCTTTCAATGGTCCCGGTCGTGCCGTCATGTCGCACGGCCAGATTCATGAAAAGGGCGTGCGTATGAAGCTGGGGGTCCCCTGCTCTGCTGGTTCCGTGCTCAAAAAGCCCTACAACCAAACTGGCCTTTTCACGGATTGCTCCGGCTTTTCCGCGTCGAGTCCATCCAGCTTCATCTTCGAGATACTGGCAAGCTTTTCGGACTGCCTCCAGTTGGCATTCTCGGATTTTGGCCCCTGCCTCAGATGGCAGAAGTGACCAGAGAACGGAGACCGATTTGGGAGCCGAAAAAGTCAGATCCCATCCTGCTTGTCGGTTTTCCTGGCCAGCATTTTGGACAAGGGGCCGTCCTTTTGCGTCCAAGCCATCAAAGATTTTTGAGAAGACTTCTTTATCAATTTCACCTGAGAAGCCCAAAGCCTTGGCCCCCTCGCCGCACCAGACGCCAGGGGGTTCACCACCTTCCAGGTAGTAGTCTTCACGGGCAAGAGCTGTGTAGTAAGCCCCCTGACCTCCAGACATGGCAGAAACAGACAACATCTTCAGGCCTTCCTTGGTAGGTTGGATGGACGGCGAATTCGGTCATCTACCCACTGGCGAGCTTGCTCGGCCGTCAGTGGATGATTGTTACTGGCAGCCACCAGGAGTGCCTCAACAGCCAGGGCAAAATCCGAGCGGAAAACTTGGAACTCAGCGCGGAGCTGCTGAACCTCCTGATTGATGATTTCGTGCTCGTCTATCTTGGTCAAGACCAGCTCGCGGGCATACTCTCCAGAAGACAACCCTTCGGCTGATGCAAGCGCAGTCAAGCGTCGTTGCTTGTCATCGCTGAGTCGAAAAGCGATGGGAGTTGTTCGGTCTGTCTTGGGAGTTTTTGCCATAATTCTCCGTTTACATAAACACCGTTCTAAATTCAAGGGTTTAGCCTCAAACGTAAACAAGATGTTAACACGTTGGACACTGAAAATAAAGGGTTTTGTGAGTCTTTGTTTACATCGAAGGTGCATCGGGTGTGAGTTGTAGTTTGGGGGGCGTCGCCGTGCTGTAGTCGTCGGGATCTGGCGGCTGTGATGCGAGGCCGTTCGGGGGCCGAGCGGGCAGACCTGGGGTTGGGTTGTTGGTGCTCTGAGCTGGTCGTCTGGGTGGGTGCAGGCTGATGGGGTGGCGGTGGCCTGGCTTGAGGTTCTGAGCTGGTGGAGCTCGTTCGGGGCTTGGTGGCTGTGGGTTGTGTGAGTGCTTGTGGTCGAGGGCTGTCTGGGGTGGTTGGGCGGGTTGTGGCTGTCGGGGCATTGCAGGACATGGCCGGGAGGTGGCCGTAAAGGCCCCTGCCCGGTCACCTGACGGGTCATTCCAGGGGTTTGCCTGTCTCGGCTCCCAGAATGTAATCAGCGGCCTTCTGTGCCTCGCTGGCTGCCTGGACGAGCCACTTCTTGTGATCGGAGACCTTCAGGACATCCATCCAGCCTTTGAGGTAGGCAGCAGAGTTGTCGAAATCGTCCTCGATGATGCCGGCAGCGGCTCCAAGGTAGGCGGCTGTCATTTCTGCGACCAGCTCCTCGACGCCGTAGATTTTGGCAGCCTCCCCACTTGCGGCCATGCCGCGATTTTCCAGAAGGCTTTTTCGAGCTAGGCGCGACTGGTGGCCGGTGCTGTGCCCCAGCTCGTGGAACATGGTTTTGTAGAATCGCCACTCGGCGCGAAACGTCTCCCGGCTGGGCATTTCGACGGCATCCTCTGCCGGAACGTAACACGGAGTCGCTTTGCGGCCTTCAAAGATGCTCGGCGGGTTGGGCATCTCGGCCACAATCTGGCGGGCTGCTTCTGCCTGTTGGGACTCGGTGAACGTGTCGCACTTGGGCGGCTCCGGAAACTCGATGCCCTCAATCTGGCAGGCATTAAAAACCGTGTAGAGCTTCAAGAACTGGCGTTTCTCGGTGGCCTGTTCCTGGCTTCCATCGTCTGCCGTTTTGGTCTGGCCTTCCAGGTCCTTTGTCCAGGTTCCAAGCTTCACGATGGGGCATCCTTTTTCACCCTTCTTCACATTGCCGCCCAGTTCTTTGGCCTGGATGAAGGTCAAAAAGTAGGGGCTTTGATACTCCATGGAGCCGAGCAAAAAGACGTTAATTCCTCGGTAGTAGTTGCCCGTTGAAAAGTTCCTCGGGAACCCAACGCGGGCAATGCTTGGCGACTGCCAGGGCACCACCCCAGCGGCCAGCTTTTCAAGAATCCTGGCCGTGACGACTTCATAAACATCAAGGCGCGGATCTTGAGATGTCCCCCGCCCTGCTACTGCTTGCCTTCCGTATCCGCTTCCATTCTGCCGAGATGTTTCGGCTCTACCCTCAAACATTCCACCCTCCACAAA
>NZ_JACHIF010000014.1 GCF_014203045.1 Prosthecobacter dejongeii | reverse complement strand
AGGTTCGAAGAATCAGCGAGCCGATTATTGGAGACAAAAAGTCAAGGCGCAAGCAATTCCCGACAAAATCAGTATGCATTTCACATTACATACATTGTATGTAGTTATCAAATGGGGGTTGAGATCCTTGGTTTCAAGGGGTTTGGAGGGTGTTTGGGAGGCTGGGTTTGAAGTGGTTTGGCTGTTTTAGGATCTGGATGGCGGTGTGTGGATTGGGTGGGGTTTGTTTTGGGAGTTTGATGAGATGAGGGTGTGGGGCTCTGGGTGGTTTCGGAGTATGGGCGAGCTGAAGCTCGGGAGTACTTTGGCTGGATGGTTTTTGGGGTTGTTTTGGAGTTTTGGATTTGAGGTGGATTCCTAGGTTGGACTTTGGGGTGACTGGGTGGCGTGGTGTTTTGGGATGAGGGTGAGGCTGGGGTGGTGGGGAGTGGCGGAGGTTCGGGGAGAGACGGGTCATCCGGCGATGGGGGTGGTGGGAGTGGTGGAGTTTTTTTGCGCCGGACACACCCGTCCTACGGGTCTGACGGGCTGGGATTGAATGATTTAGGAGGTGTGGTGCGGTCTGGGATGGGTTCTGGGTTGCGGAACGTTTCTATTTTGGATGTTTTGACTATTTGATTGTGTTTATGATGAGGGTTTTAGCGGTTTTATTTTTTGAGGAACGTGAATTGGCTATGAGGCTGGGAAGTGGGTGAAACTGTGGGTTTGGTGGGATGTGGGGTGGTTGGTTGTTTGCTGGCACGGGGGGTATCTGGCGGTGCGGGGGCTCGGGGAGAGACGGGTAATCCGGCGATTGAGGTGGTGAGGACTGGCGGAGTTGTTTTGCGCCGGACACACCCGTCCTACGGGTCTGTGGTTTTGGATTTCGTGGTCGGCTTTCTGGGACCTGATGGTGCGGTGTGTCCCTGCTCTGGTTGGCTAGAAGGCGGGTGGATGCGTTTTGTGTTTGGGATCCCCTGCCCCTGGTGGTTATTTGGGTTTCTTTTTGTTTAACTTTTGTTGATAAACAAGGTATTGGTGATTTATTTACGCGTGGAACGTGGTGGGGTCCCCTGCCCTTTTGGGGGGCGATTTTGCGGGTTTTGAGGGGGGTATTCGTGGTGGTGGCAGGTTATAGACGTGGCGACCCTGCACCCCACGGCGCGTTATCCCAACGCGCCCTACCAAAAACGGGACAACGTGCCCAGCCATGATATGAAGGCGGGCAGGAGTGCCCACGCTCCTCTCAGGGTGTTTGTTCGGAAGGGGAGATTGTGGGGAGGCGTGGGGTGTGGCGAGCCTGCCCCCCACGGCGCGTTGGGACAACGCGCCCTACCAAAAAATGGGACAATTCGTCCTACCCAAAGAATGGGACCATGCGACCTGCCTGTTGAGCCTATGTGCCCTGACTACGGGAGGTTAGGGCTTGGGGGTGGTGGGGGCTGCGGGAGTGGGAGGTGTGGAGGTGCCTGATGAGGGGGTGGCTGGTGGGGGGCTGCCAGGCACGGGAGACGGGGATGAGGGAGAGGGTGCGGGGGCTGGGGTTCCGCTGCTGGCTGGGGGTGTGCCTGCGGCTGGAGGTGTGGCGACGGCGGGTGGGGGCTCGGGCTTTTTGAAGAGGTCTTCCCACTGGTGGAGGGTCTGGGCGGCGTCTGGGCTGCCGAGTTCCTGGAGGTAGGTGGTGCATTTCTGGTGCCAGTGGCCGAGATTGGGCGGGGTATTGGGCTTTTCCGCAGTGCCGGGAAAGATGAGGTAGGTGACTTTGAGGTCGCTCTCTGGCCGACGGTAGGGGGTGGCGCTGGGATTGACGGTCTTGGCGAGGCGGAGGGAGGCTTCGCCCATTTTGTGGCTGGGGCCGTAGTCGCCACAGATGGCGGGGTACATTTTGGCTTCGTGGATGACGACGGCGTAGTCGCCGATGCTGGGGGTGTGCTTGTTGGTGGTGGCGTAGGGACGGAAGAGGAGGGAGATGACGATGAAGGGATCTTTTTCGGCGATGAGGCTGCTGCGGGCTTTCATTTCGGCGACTTCGAGGCCGAGCTGGGTGATGGTGGCTTTGAGCTCGCGGTTGCGGTCGGCACTGAGGCCTTTGACGTTGAATTGGTCTTTGGCTTTTTTGAGGCGCTCTTCCCAGCGGGCGAGGAGGGGATTTGGCGTGGTGGTTTTTTTCGCCCAGGCGTAGCTGGTGAAGGGCTGGTAGTAGTCCGACATGAAGATGTATTCATCGAGGGTGGGCATGCGGTCGCCATCGGAGCCATCGGCAACGACGTCCATTTCAGACTGAACGAGGAGGGCCCTGCGGGAGGTCTGAGGGTGGGTGAGCTCGAGGATGGTCTCGCAGTCGAAGAAGTTGTGGCGATCGAGGATGCGATTGAGGCGGGTGATGTCGCGCTGGATGCCGTTGGTTTTGTTTTCGTAGAGTTTGTGGTAGAAGCCGGAGACCTTGGCGGTGGGGAGCATGGTGCTGAGGCCGGGGAGCAAGGTGGGGAGCTGGGGATTGATGCGGGAGAGCTCGGGGAGGGTTTGGCTGGCTTTGGGGACGCGGATGGAGAGCTGGAATTCGGCCTTGTAGGCTTCGGGGTCTTTGCGCTCGAGGCTGGCGTAGGTGCCCTGTTCGGTGATCAAGTTGGTCTTGATGGTGATGCCGTTGTAGAAGCTGGAGACGTCCACGTCTTTGCGCGGAATGAAGTTTTCTGGGAGGGGGGCTGGGGGAGCGGGGACCTCGACCTCGCGGACGATTTCTTTGACGACTTCCTTGACGACCTCGCGAGGAACCTCGATGCGGCGCTCGACTTCGCGGGTGATGACGCGCTCTTTTTGAGCGGCGGCGACGATCTCTTTGAGGGCGGTTTTGATCTTGCCTGCGAAGGGGGTGAAGGGGAGGACGAGGAGGGTGGCGATGATGACGAGGAGGAGGAGGCGGATGAGCTTGGCCAAGGCGCTGCCCTGGGGGGGCTGCTGGGACTGCCAGGGGCTGGGACCGCGCTGGTCCATGGGGGTGAGGGAGGGGTCTGGACGCTTGATCATGCCGGGGTGGGGTCAGGGGGGAGACGAGCTTTTTTTTAAATTGTGCCTTTGGCGAAGCGCTGCCGCAAGAGGGGACGCAGTAGGAAACGCGGAAGGTGATGGAAGAGGCGGGCGGCGAGGCTGACGCCTACCCCGGGATAGACGCAGGCGCGGCCGGCGCGGAGGGCGGCGAGGGCCTCTGAGACGACCTGGGCGGGGGGGATGCGGAGGAAGTCCTGGCCGCCGCGGTCGGTGTCTTCCCCCTGGGGGCGGCGGGCGGTCTGGCTGAAGCTGGTGGGGGTGGGGCCGGGGCAGACGCAGGTGACGGTGATGTGAGCGGGGGCGAGCTCGACAGCGAGGGCCTCTGAGAAGCTGGTGACGAAGGCCTTGCTGGCGGCATAGACGGCCATGGCGGGCAGTGGCAGGGTGCTGGCGAGGGAGCTGACATTGACGATGCCGCCGGGCCGCTGAAGCAGGGGGAGGCTGGCATGGGTGAGGAGGACGAGGGCGGTGATATTGAGGTCTATCTGGGCGCGAAGCTTGGCGGGATCTGCGGTGGCGACGGTGCCGTAGTCGCCCATGCCGGCGTTGTTGATCCAGAGATGGGGACGGAAGGTGGAGTGGCGGATGGTTTCCAGCAGGAGTCCCCTGCCCTCGTCCGTGGCGATATCGCAAGCGCAGAGGTGGATGTTTAAGGAGGGATTGAGTGCGAGGCACTGGGCCTTGACGGACTCGAGGGCCTCGGCACGGCGACCGGTGAGGAAGAGGGCCTGGGCGGTGGGGGCGAGCTGGCGTGCGAACTCGGCACCCAGGCCGGAGGAGGCGCCGGTGATGAGGGCGCAGCAGTGGTGGGGATGGAAGTTCATAGGAAGTGCACTTGCACGCGGCGTGCGGTGGCTGACCATGCGTGCATCCGCATGACCATCAACTCCCTTTCTGACCAAGTGCCCTTCACGACGAAGGATGGCAGCACGATCCGCAGCATCCTGGACCGGACGAATGCCCCGGTGCAAAATCAGTCTCTGGCGGAGGCGATGGTGCCGGTGGGGAGACCGACGGAGCGGCACTACCACCAACTGAGTGAGGAATTTTATTTCATCCTGGAGGGGGCGGGCAGGATGGAGATCAATGGTGAGGAACGGGAAGTGAAGCCGGGGGATGCGATCTTGATCCCGCCGGGGGCGTGGCACCAGATCACGGCGACGGAGACGCTGAGGCTGCTGTGCTGCTGCGCGCCGCCGTATGCGCATGAGGATACTTATTTTAAGTGAGGGGGGCGTGGAGAAGCTGGTATTTGGGTGGGGTGCTGTGGATTTCCCGCGGATTCGTGGAGGCCCGCAGATTTTGTTTTGTTGGTTGATTGGCTTAATGGCCAGGAGGTATTTGGGGCCTCAGTATTGGGGGAAGATGGCGGGTGTGGGGAAGCGGTCTTCGTGTTTGAAGTTGCCGCTGTTGATGTATTCTTCCCGGGGTAGGTGGACATCGGGCCAATTGGCTGGGCGGACGCGGATGACTCGGGTGGGGCGGAGGCCTTCGGTGATGAGGTCTGTCTCAAAACGGATCTGGATGCCGCTGCTACCTACGGGGATGATTTCGGAGGACTTTGTGACCTCGATGAGGTTGCCACGTGAGGCTAGCTGGGTGGGGCCGGCAGTGCCGCCTTCGGTGTGCTTGAGGGTATTCTCCACGCCATTCATAAAGGCGGGGATGCCTTTTTTAAATTCGGCGTAGAGTGAGGCGTCCATGCCGCCGAAGAGGGTGGCGGTGACGGTGGCGCGACCAAATTTGCCATATTCGACGGTATCCACCCAGGCGGGCATCCAACGGCTGCGGATGAAGGTTTTGTGAGTCTCGGTCTGGAGATGGGCGGCGCGCTGTAGGGAGGTTTCGTCCAACCAGATGTCCGAGATGTGAAAGCGGGTGAATACACCGCCGAGTGTTGGCTTCCAGGTGATGCCTAAATGGACTGGCTGGCCACCGAGGGATTTCTGGCCTGTGGCGGGCCAGGTGCCTTCGGCAATCAAGTCGGCAAGGGAGAGAGATTCACGACCGCGCCAGATGCGGGTGGCGGCATCGAAGGAGAGTTTTTCCTCGGAGGCTTTGTGCGGCAAATCGTCAGCGAGGGCCTTGGGTTCACGATGAGCGGTGATGACGCCTTCGTTGTTTTTTATCTCGAGTTGATGGAGTTTCCAGATCAAGCCTTCGCGCTGGCAATGGCTGGGGTCGTCTTCGAGGATGAGGACGTGATTTTCGGCAGGTGCGATGCCGGCACCGCGATTGTGATCGGCGTCTTTTTCTTTGTTGTTAATGGGGAGTATGGGGACGGCGGAGATCTTCGGATCGGGGGGGAGAAAAGCGCGAACGTGCAGCATGGTGCCGAGGGGGATATCGCGAAGATCTGCCGGTGCACCGTGGTAGCGAACGATGGCGTAAGGGAGCAGGGCAAAAGGGTGCGGATCATTGCGGCGGAACGTGCCTGTACCCTGCACCCGCAGGCTGCCCCGGCGGTTGGCATGGTCCACAAAGACGAGCTCGCCCCGATAAGCGTGGGCTTTTTCCACAGGAGGAAATTTCCCCGCTTCGGGTCGGTATGGCTCGTCTGCGGCCGAAGTGAAAGTGGTGAGTGCACACCCGAAGGCGGCGAGCAGGGGGACGGCAAGCTTCATGAGAAACTGAGAGGTGAGTGCCTGGATTCTGGCACGGTGCGGAGGTCAGTATTTGGGGAAGATGTCTGGGGTCGGGAAGCGGTCTTCGGCGTTGGAGCTATCTCCCAGATATTCTTCCCGAGGCACCTGCACTTGAGGCCAGCTCGATGGGCGAATGCGGACGACTCGCCCGGCGCGGATGCCTTCGATGACGAGATCCGTTTCAAATTGGACTTGGATGCCGCTGCTGCCCAAGGGGGGCTGTCCTGAGGCCTGCGTGACATTGCGGATGGGGCCCTTGGAGGCCATGTGAGCGGGGCCGTATCCACCGCCTGCGTGCTTCAGGGTATTCTCAGCTCCATTCACAAGTACGGAGCTGCCTTTTTGGAAATCGGCATAGAGAGAGGTGTCCATACCGCCAAAGAGGGTGGCCGTGACCGTGGCGCGGCCAAATTTCCCGTACTCGACGGCATCTACCCAAGCGGGCATCCAGCGGCTGCGGATAAAGGCTTTGTGAGTCGCGGTCTGATTTTGAGCAGCACGTTTCTCGGCCGCCTCATCCAGCCAGATGTCCGAGATGTGAAAACGAGTGAATACACCGTCTGGCGTGGGTTTCCAGGTGATGCCAAGCAGAACGCCTTGGCCGCCCAACGATTTCTTGCCGCTTGCGGGCCAGGTGCCCTCGGCGATCAAGTCGGTGACGCCCAGACATTCACGACCCCGCCAGATGCGAGTGGCCTCGTCAAAGGTGAGGTTTTCCTCACGTGTCTTGCTGTCCACGCCCATTTTGAGGCCGCGACTGGCGAGGATCATGCCTTCGTTGTTCTTGATTTCGAGCTCACTGAGCTTCCAAACCAAGCCTTCGCGCTGGCAGTAGCTGGGTTCGTCTTCGAGGCGGAGGACGTGGTTCTCTGCCGGAGCGACACCGATACCACTGTAACCCGCAATTTTGTCCTTATTGTTTACTGGGAGGACCGGCACGGCGGAGATCTTGGGGTCTGGAGGAAGGAAAGCCCAGACGTGCAAGACTGTGCCGAGAGGAATGTCCCTCAGATCGGCGGGGGCACCGTGATAGCGGACGATGCCGTAAGGAAGCAGAGCGATAGGGTGCGGAGCGTTGCGAAAGTAGGTCCCTGCCCCTTGCACGCGTAGGCTTCCGCGGCGGTTGGCATGGTCCACAAACACAAGCTCACCCCGATAAGAATGGGCTTTTTCGAGAGGCGGGAACTTTCCCATCTCAGGACGAAAAGGTTCGTTTGCGGTGGCTATGGAGGCCCCCAGAACGAAGAGTGGAAGTAAGAAACGCATCATAGTGTGATCACCTTGTTGCTATCGCCAAACTGGTCTGTCTCAATGCCCATGCGCTGGGCCATGAGGAGGAGCAAATTGCTCATGTGGGCGTCAGAGTTTGCTGGGCGACTGCACAGTTGATAGTGGGCGCTGGTGAGCGCGCCATCCGCACCAAGTGCGTATCCTTGGAATCCTGGAGCGGTCATGTTAAAATCCAGATGTTGGCCGTGCTTCAGACCGAGATCGGCACCGCCGGCGAGCACCAGTGGGAGGTTGGCATTGCCATGGCTGTGACCATAGGACATGCCGCTGCCGAAGAGTGCCATGGTGGAGCCCAGCAATGATTTGCCACTCAAGTCTTTGGTTTCCGCTAAGCGAGTCAGGAAGTAGCTAAACTGCTCGATAGCGAAGGTATCATAGTTGGTTAGCTTCTCCATGTAACCCTGGTCTCCCCCGTGGTGACTGAGCTGATGGCGAGACTCGGTGATGCCGATTTCAGGGATAGCAATGGCCTGGCCCTCGCCCCCAAGACTGAAGGTGGCCACGCGGGTCATATCCGTCTGAAAGGCCAGCACCATGAGGTCGTAAACGGTGCGGAAGTAATCCCCGGCCATGGTATCGGCAATATCGCGATTGGTGCGCTTGCGATCGGCTTCAGAGACCGTTGGCAGCGGCGTATCAAGCCAGGCATCTGCCCTCCGTGTGCGGATCTCGGCCTCGCGAACGGAGGTGAGGTATTGGTCCATCCGTCCTTTGTCCTGAGTGCCCATTTTCTTTTCCAGTCGGCGCACCTCGGCGAGGTTATCATCCAGGACGCTGCCTTTTCGGCGAAGGGCTCGCCGCTGGGCTGCAATGCCGCCTTTAGGCTCCTCAAACATGGAAGAAAAGATCTCACTGCAACGGCGCATAGCAGGCAGCCGAACTCCATCGGCCGTCCAGGCAAGAGACTCCTGAGTGATGGCGACTTCCAGAGATGGATAGCGCGTGTGCTGCGCTGTGAGTTCAGCCATCTTTTGGTCCACAGAGATTGTGTTTTTATCGGAGGGTCCAAGCTTTCCGCCCGTCAACCAGATGTTGATGCAGTTGTGGTGATGACTGAGGCTCCCAGGATGATGCAGGCCGCTGATGGGCGTGATGACCTGGCGGTGTTTTTCTAAAGGCAAGAGCGAGCGGGAGAACTTGTAGTCCTTCCCTGGCGTGGTGATTTGGTAATTCAACGAATGAACGCCATTTGCTAAATAGATGAAAGCGCTGCGTTTGGGGGTAGCGGTGATCTTCTCCGCCGCCGATGTGCGAAGTGGCACCATACATTCTAACAAAGGAAGGGATATGAAAGTGCCTAGCGCTTTGAGGGCATGTCGGCGATCCATTAGCCAAGATTGGGAGAGATAGTTCATGCTTGTTTTTGATTCGTGGGTGGTTGTCCAGCAGATTCGGGGAGGCCCGCTGATTACTTTTTTTGGGATGAATAAAGGTGCTGAAATTCAATCGGCTGGCTTTCTTGAATCGGTGGGAGACTTGGAATTCCAGCAGATTCGGGGAGGCCCGCTGATTACTTTTTGGGTATAACTAAAGATGCTGAAATTCAATCGGCGGGAGGCTTGGAGTTCCAGCAGATTCGGGTAAGTATGCAGATTGCTTTTTGGGATGTTTGACGAAGACTAAATCGGCCGTGGATTTGCCAAAATGAAAGATGATGCCCCACTCGAGGTTAAGCCAGCGGAGATGAGTTTGAAGGGTGGCGCGATCCGTAGCGTTGATGCCATCTGTTAAGGCCGTGACATAAACTGCACAGTCACCGTGGATGACAAGACTGCACACCGTGATGCCAGGGTAACTAAGAACGGTGATGGTGGGATTGAGATGGACTTGGCAACCTATGGCCAGGAGGGCTGCCCTCACCAAACCGTTCCAGGTTGTCTGCCGATAGCCTAGACCGACTTCGTCTAAGCATGTACTTACAGCTTGAACAATAGTGGTCGCCAAGGCGGGCGCTGAAACGAAATCAGGAAGCGGGGTTTCTGGGAAGCCTGTTGATTGCGAACGATACAAGAATCGCTTCCACATCAGGCTTTGTTTACCGAAATCCACCAGTAGGCTGGTGCGTAGCCTCCAGAATTTGCAGTAGCAAAACACCTGGACTAGGTGTTCTGCAGCGAATGAACCCCGAAGACATTTTAATTCTGGGATGAAATGGTCTTCGATGACAAAATCAGGCTCGAAAGTATCTGCAACGATCCCTTGATAAACCAAGTCTCGCCTAGGCTTTGATAGATGTGAGATACCTGCCTTTGTGGGTGCAATGGCCAACTCTTGATGATAGATTCCCTCGCCCAACCCAGGACCAATGGTGGTGTGCACTTTCATGGCGTGCCCAATGAAAGCATGGGTGACTGAATCCCCTACCGATTCATAGTGGCCAGATGATTGGGGGTTAGCATTTTTAGTCATTTAAAAATTGATCATCTGTGAGTTGGCTTGGATCTGCTGGAGAACACATGACTTGTCAGCGTTTGCGCATTAGTTCAGACAGGGCCACGGCGCGGATGATGTCCTGAACACCGGATGGGCTTTTCTTCACTTGTGCAACGATGGCTGCAATGTCTTCCGCGTCATCCACGGTGAGCACGCGTCGTAGGCTGTAGGTGCAGAGGTGTTCGATGAAAGCGTGCACGAATTTCTCGCGATCTTCGATCAGCAAGCGCTTAAAATCATTGGCATCCTTGAACGGACGACCATCTGGCATTTCTCCAGCGGGATTGACTGGGGGATTTGCACCGACGCCTGCCGCAACGGTTTCATGCGTGCGCCACTGGCCGATGGCGTCGTAGTTATCCCAGGCGAGGCCGAGGGGATCAATCTTCGCGTGGCACGCCGCACAGTTTGCATCGTTGCGATGCGCCTCGAGTTTATCCCGCAGAGTGGCCTTGGGGCTTTTTGGAGGATTGGGTTCGATGGCCGGTACGTTGGCTGGCGGTGGAGGTGGCGTTTTGGCAAAAATGACTTCGCTGAGCCACACGCCGCGATGCACAGGGCGATGGCGCGTTCCATCCGAAGTTAGTCCAAGAGTTGCTCCCATGGTGAGCAGTCCGCCACGACGATCCTCGGGCTTAAGAGAGACACGCTGGAAGGCATTTATTTTCGGCTCTGGCAGGCCATAAAAATCGCAAAGCCGGGGATTGGCCATGGTCCAGTCTGAATCTATGAAGGACTCCATGGGCAGGTTCTTCGCAAGCATTTCGCGGAAGAACTCCACAGGTTCGGCGCGCATGCTTGTCTCTAGCCATCGATCATAAGTCGGGTAGAGCTTTTGGTCTGGTGGGAACATGCCCACGCGGTGCAGTTGCAACCACTGCCGGGAGAAGTCATCGACGAAGCGGTTGATCTTGCTTTCCACCAACATTCGATCCACTTCCCTCTTCAATCCTTCACCTTTCAGGGTGCCGTTTTGGGCTGCGGTGAAGAGGGCCGTATCGGGCATTGAGCTCCAGAGGAAATACGAAAGGCGAGAGGCAAGCTCCGTGTCAGTGAGGTGCTCGCGAGGCGTTGGCTCCCCCTCGACGAGGTAGATGAAATTTCGGGAGGTTAGCACCCCCTGCATGGCGACCCGGTAGGCCTCTGCGGGTTTTTCACCTGCCTCACGCTCGGCGAGGTAGGATTGCAGATAGGGCTCTAGCTCTTCCTTGGTGATGACTCGGCGCCAGGCGCGCTCGGCAAAGCATTGCAGATGTTGCGCGACGACTTCGGGCGGCGCGTCATCCGCCGGGACGATGTCTTTGCGCAGGGACTTTTCAGCGTCTGTGGAGAGAGGGCCCTCCCATTCGATCCAATCAAGGAGGACTGTTGAGAAAAGACCGTTGCCTTTGTCATCAAACATCTGCGGTGCATTTGGATTCAGCAGCATCGTTTCGCTGCTATGGGTGAAAATGTATCCCCCACGGCTGGAGAGTGCATTGCGGAAGGCTGCACCGCTTCTTCTGTCCACCACATCGGTGGCGACGATGCAAAAGTCCAGCGTGACAGGCATCTCAAGAAACACCTCGAACTCATAGATCTGCGGTTTGTCCTCGGGAGCGGTGATATCCAGATCAATGATGCTGTCTACCGTCTCTTCGCCCGTCCGCTTGCCGATGCTTAAATGGGCGGGCTGGCCTTCGAGGGGACGGATGCCACTGGCCTGGATGCGAACTTTGTACAGCCCGCTATGCTCCGGCCCTGTTTTGCCGAACCACTGAGGTGAAAGCGCATTCTGAACGGTGCCGGGAAAGAGGAGATAACGCAGCGGACGCTTGATGCCGAACCGATCCAGCGCGGCCTGCTGTTCCTTTCCCCCATTGTAACGCAGATCTGCAGCGGTCTTGCGGACTTTGCGTGACTCACTGGATACTGCGATGGGAAAGGCGCGATCGAGGACAGTACCTGCTGCACGGTAATAGCGGTCCACATGCGAAGGAGACAGCGACAACTCTGAACCGATGCGCTCAAACCCATGCCATAACGTGTCCTCATTTAGCTCTCCAGGTTTAGCGGGATCATAGCGCACACCGAGCAAATCATAGACCGTGTTTTGATACTCCTTCCGACTCAGGCGGTAATGCGATACGGCTGGCCGTGCGGCCATTCGCCCTGCCCTGCCCTGTTTTATACGAGAGTCGAGACTGGTCACGAATGCCTCGATCTCAGCCTGCGTAGGCTTTTTTTCTTTCTTCGGGGGCATCTCACCCGAATTCACCTGTTCGATCACCTCCGCCCAATGATGAGTATCTGCCCCCACTTTGAAATCGCGAGATAGTTGATCAATCCGCAAGTCCCCTTTCGTCTTTTCGGGGCCATGGCAACTGAGGCAATGTTTCTCTAAAAAAAGGTCAAAGGGCTCGGCTGCGCGAACGACATCGGCAAGGCCAAGGCTGGCGACGAGGATGGAGGGCAGACTGTAAACGAGGCGTGTCATGGTATTGAGAGCAATACGTAGCAGACACGATCTTTGTGCGGCTACCCCGAGTTCTCGGGGGCAGGAGGCCAGAACGTGGAAATGGCTTACATGCGGCGATGTTGATTAATGATCACCCGACAGGGGAGCTCTAGATTGCAACAGCTTTGCATCAGCGGACATGGGTCAACATCCACTGAGCAATGGTGGCATACGTGGGAAAGTCTGTGATGAGAACGTTGTGATGATCTGCCGAAGGAATCTCGACCCATTTCTTTTCAAGGGTGGAGGGCAAAGCTGCGAACAATTGACGACCGGATTCGATGGGGACGATCTGATCCTCTGTGCCGTGTAGTATGAGCGTAGGAATCCGAAGATGCGCAGCATGGGAGTGCGGCTGGATTTGATCAAGCGCGAGGTCTGTTTTCCACTGATAGATCCACCCTGCCCCGGTGACCCAAGGTTTGCCTAACCAAGAACCTGCCAAACGCGAGGCCTGAAGTTGAAGGGCAGGCTGAAAAGCGTGAAAGCTGGAAATGATAACAAGAGCCCGCCAAGGAGCCGCAGGCAGATCTGCGGCATGCATGGCCACTGAGCCGCCCATGGACATGCCTAACACCCCTGCTGGCTGAGGGGGAAAGCTGAATTTCTCCGAGGCTTCTTTGAGAACTGCAGCAGGAAGTTTGGCTTCTCGCACGCCGTAGCAAATCAACGGTGAAGGATGCTCCCCATGAGAGGGAAGATCTGGCAGCAGACAGCGAAAGCCAACCGCGCAAAGCCGCTCAGCAATGGGGAGGTAATCCTCCTTACGCCCCTTGCGACCATGTACTAGAACCAGGGTCCCGAGGACCTGGCCAGCAGGCGACAAGGCATAATTCTGGGCGGCAAACTGGCTACGGAGGGTCTCCCCACGGCTGCCTAATTTCCCCGAAGGATCGGGTGCACACATGAGGCAGGGTGTGCCATCCGTGAGTGTGAACTTTTCCATCTGCATTCCGTGGTCAGTGGGATGGGCGAGGAACTCCAAATGATAGTCATGCAAAGGCCTACGAGAAGGACTGGCCAGCTCGCTGCCTGCCCACCAGGTGAGGGCGGCAATCGAAACGACCGTGGCAAGGATGAGGCAAACGAACACGCGATGAAGAAGACTCAATTTCAATTTTGGGAGATCCAAGTGGGAGGTTGGCATGAGCTTATTTGGCAATAACAGGGGCTCGGCGAGGAGGTCTTTACCAATAATGCGTCCCATGAAAATTTTTATAAACAGAATAAATGTAAAGGGCATCCTTGCAGCAAAGGGTATCCAAATCAGTTGAGACAGGTGCGTTTCTTGCTATCGAACCGCTTCAAACGTGGATTCTCAGAAGCCCGCTTGCAAAAATCCCGAAGCTTAAGCATACTTAATTAAATCAAAACATGGACGACCTTACCATTGTAGAAGTCATCGCACGTGAAGTCCTGGACTCACGTGGCAATCCAACCGTTGAAGTGGACGTCCTGCTGGACGGTGGTGCTATCGGACGTGCAGCGGTGCCAAGCGGTGCTAGCACGGGCGAACACGAAGCCCTGGAACTGCGCGATGGCGACAAGAAGCGTTATCTGGGCAAAGGTGTGCTCAAGGCTGTGGACGCTGTGAACAACGAGATCGCTGACGCGATCATCGGTAGCAATGCCGCCGATCAGGTCTCCATTGACAAGGCCATGCTGGAAGTGGACGGCACGCCGACCAAATCCAAACTGGGTGCTAACGCCATCCTCGGTGCTTCCCTGGCTGTCGCCAAGGCTGCTGCTGCCGCCATGGGCCAGCCCCTCTACAAGTACATCGGCGGTCCAAACGCCAAGGTGCTGCCTGTGCCGATGATGAACATCATCAACGGTGGTGCTCACTCTGACGCCCCGATTGATTTCCAGGAATTCATGATCATGCCGAAAGGTGCGCCTTCGTTCTCCGAAGCTCTTCGCTACGGTGCTGAAGTGTTCCACGCTCTGAAGAAAATCCTTCACGACCTGGGCCTAAATACCGCTGTGGGTGACGAAGGTGGCTTTGCCCCGACTTTGAAGAGCGCCCACCACGCCCTCGAAGTCATCGCGCAGGCGATTGACAAGGCTGGTTACAAAATGGGTGAAGACATCTTCATCGCACTGGATGTGGCTTCCTCCGAATTCTACGACAAGGCCAAGAACAAGTACGTCTTCAAGAAGAGCGATAAGTCTGAGCGCACCGCTGCTGAGCTGGTGGCCTACTACGCAGAACTGAAGAAAGACTTCCCCATCATCTCCATCGAAGACGGCTGTGCCGAAAACGACTGGGACGGCTGGGCAATCCTCTCCAAAGAATTGGGTGGCAGCACACAGCTCGTCGGTGACGATCTGTTTGTCACGAACACCAAGTTCCTCCAGAAGGGCATTGACCAGGGGATCGCCAATTCCATTCTCGTGAAGGTGAACCAGATCGGTTCCCTGACAGAGACTCTGGATGCTGTGGATCTGGCCCACCGCCATGGTTACACCGCCGTCATGAGCCACCGCTCCGGTGAGACGGAAGACTACACCATCGCCGACCTCGCCGTCGCCACGAATTGCGGCCAGATCAAGACCGGTTCCCTTTCCCGCAGCGACCGTATCGCCAAGTACAACCAGCTTCTCCGCATCGAGCAGGAACTGGGTGAAAACGCGATCTTCGGTGGCCGCATGAAGGTCTAACCAACAACGTCGCACGACGGCACCGCCATGGAATATCGCGAATTTCAAATCGAACACGAGAGACCGCAGCAGATGGAACGCTGGCTGCGGGCCCTGGTGCGCCTTGGGAAATTCTGCCTCCTGCTCCTGGCGGTGCCTGTCGTCATCGCGATCTATAAAAAACCGCTGGCGGAACAGAATGCCATGCGCGCCAAACTGGCCGTCATGGAAGGTCAACGTGATGCTTTGAAAAACGAACGCGACAAACTGTTGCGGCAGGTGGACTGGATCAAGACTGATCCGAATTACCTAGAGATCCGTGCCCGTGATCATGAAAACATGCACAAAAAGGGTGAATACGTGATCCGCTTTGTCGAGTAATCGAAGGCTGGGGCTACAAGTTTTCTGGAGCAATGCCTGGCATCATGGGTGCAGGTTTATGCGCTACATGAATGCGGCCAACACTCTTGGTCACTGTTTTGAGCGGACAGTTACATGGATGCGCAAGTGAAAGGCTGGACGCGGCCCCAATGCGCTTAGATCTCATGTTTCACCCACGCTGGAGTTCTTTGGGTAACACATCAACCCCGCAGTGGGTCAGAAAGTTTTCCTCAAGGATGGTGATCTAGTTGGCCTCTCTCAAGCATGCTATCATTTTCGAGGGTGCCATTTTTACAGAAGGAGGTTTGAAAGAAGAGACAGCCAGATCACCTTGCCAGCCGAATTATTGCAGCCTAGCCTTCTCTTATGAAAAAGCTCTTGATCCTTTTCGTCATTCTGATCGTGCTGACGGGCGCTGGTCTCGGAGGTGCTTCTTGGTGGTTTATGCGCAAGATGGGGCCTGAAACGTGGGTGGGGCTGATGGAAGAAAACTGGAATTGCCGAGCCCAGATCGCCGATGCCAAGCTTAGCCTTTTTACAAAACCGGCGACGCTGAAATTGACCGGGGTGAAACTGGCCTCCCGAGATACGGAAGTGGCTAAACTTTACACGGAGCGCCTTCCCTTGGCGGAAGGTTCTGCCATCTTAGAAGTCCCTGAGCTGACTTTGGAAGTTAAATTGGATGACCTTATCAACCGCCGCCTGTTTGTGGAGCAACTTTACATCAAGAACCCTCAGGTCCGTGAAACTCAAGATGCCCAGGGCAACAGTTCCCTGGAGGCGCTCTTTAAAAAACCAGGCTCAGCGGAAGCTTTAGCCGCGACCCCTGCCACATCCCCCGCTCCCGCCAATGTGGAGAGTCAAGCCTCCGATGAACCCCAGCCGATCTTTGCCTTTGCTGTCCAAGCAGCCAGCATTGAAAAAGGCCGCTTCGACATTACCAGCGGCACCACTCATGTCTTGATCAAAGATTTAGATTTCACGCTCACCGGCATTGATGTGGATAAGAATGATCTGGTTAATCACAATCGTATTCTGGCCACTCTCAGCACGCACATTTCCGTCAATGGCATGGCCCGGATCGCTGGGGCCAAACGTCCCGCAGAACTGGCCAATCTTTCACTCACTGGGCAGGCTGAAATCACTCCCTACAATGTTACGAGCCAGGAATGGAAGCCTTTTTCGAAATTGGCGCTCACCCTAGCCAAAGGCTCCACTCTCGCTGGTCACATGACCATTGGTGACGCTGCGGGGAAAGAGCTGCGCAAACTCCAGGAATATGGAGTGGATTTAGCCCCAGTCGTTATCGGTGGTCCACTCATGGAGGATGCCATCGTTACCGGAGAGTTTGCCAATGATCGTTTCATCACACGCACGCTGACGCGATTTGTTTTTCCTGAGTATGAAGTCGCCATTGAGCCTAAATCCTGTATCAATGCCGCCCAAGATCGTCACGACATCGAACTGCGACTTTCCTGCGGGGCCGCCCTCCAATCGCGGCTGATGAGTGGAATTTCTCAAGCCAAACTCGGGGAATCCATCGCTCGGGCTGTTACCAAAGCACTTTCGGATGATCAAGGGCGGATGACCTTCGACATCGAATCTTCAGGTTCCCTTTCCGATCCTAAAGTGAAACCGCAGACAGATCGAGTGCTGAAAAATCTTATGAGAGGTGAAGGTTTGGGGGATCTTTTGGAAGGGCTAATCAAGAAGCTTTAAACTGCTTCACACTCCCCCGAAATTCATGTCTGCTTGCTTGAAAGACTTTTCTGCCTGCTCAGCCATCTGAATATCCATGGAAGTTATCCCTCCTTCACTGTGAGTCGTGAGTCGCACAGTGACTTTACGCCACCCCACTAAAAAATCAGGGTGGTGATCCATTTCTTCGGCCGAATGCGCCAACAACCTAACAAATTCAATGCCTTGGAGATAGGCTCCAAAACGATAGTTTTTCACTAACTCGGTTCCCTCTCGTTTCCACCCTGGCAGTTTAGCCAGAGCTAATTCGATGTCATCGAGAGTGAGTAAGAGACGCATGGGGTAAGTGAAAATGAAGAATGTCGAGTTTTGTCTAATATCGCAAAATTGCGCCTTTTATACGATAAAATTCATAATTTATAAAATAAATGAAGAAAAAACCGCACTTCTATAATGAAAACCTAATTTAATTCAGATGAATTAAGTGTCTTTAGTGGGTTTAATGCTGAACTCATTTCATCATCTATTTGATTTCCGTATGCCTTCTTTGTCATTGGATAATGGTTAGCCTTGTGGCCAGTGACCAAGTTAGACAAACGCCAACTGACTTCTGCGGCCTCGTTAGTTGACACTGAGCGAGCCTCCTCCATGCTCACAACGTCATCATACTAACCATTTCTTCATTCCCCCCCATGCATTCCTCCCTTGAACTGAAACGTGAAGTGGAAGCCATCCAGATTCCAAGCGGTGACTCCATTAATCTGCCGCTGGGTATGAAGGTGATCATCACCCAGTCCTTGGGTGGCACGTACACGGTGGCCACGGACTTTGGGCTAGCCCGTATCAGCGCTAAGGATGTGGATGCCTTGGGCATTGATCCAGAAGCCGCCAAAAAAGACTCTGAGAGCACCTCCTCAAACATCCCGGAGGGGGCCAGTGACCTGGAAGCCCAGGTTTGGAATCAACTCAAAAACGTTTATGATCCCGAAATCCCAGTGAACATTGTGGATCTGGGGCTTGTGTATGACTGCCAAGTGGAACAAACGGAAGAGGGCAAAAACCGCGCTGTGGTGAAAATGACTCTTACGGCTCCTGGATGTGGCATGGGACCGACCATCGCTGCAGACGCGCAAAGCCGGATTATGACCATCGAAGATATGGACGATGCTGCGGTGGAACTCGTCTGGGAGCCAGCCTGGAACCAAGGCATGATCTCGGTGGAAGGTAAAATGAAGCTGGGGATGATCTAGACCGATTTCCAAAAATCTTGTCCGAAAAGCGGCGACGGGTTGGGACGATTGGCGGCGTTACTCACTTGGCTGTTCTCTTCAAGATAGCAGTCTGCGCTCTTGCCTTGCCACTCATCCCACCGCGCCCGCCTTTTCAATCGGACCATCTTTTGGAAACCGGTCTAAATCTCAGAACACTGGAGAAGCCCCAATGCTCTTGGGGCTTTTTTGTGCCTAATTTCTCAGAGGATCAGCATGCAATCGCCATAGCTGAAGAAGCGATAACGTTCGCGAATGGCCTCCTCGTAGGCGCGGAGGATAAACTCCTTTCCGGCAAAGGCACTCACCAGCATGATGAGGGTGGACTTCGGCAGGTGGAAGTTTGTCAGCATCGCACCAACGGCGCGGAACGGGTAACCTGGGTAGATGAAAATGTCCGTGCTACCTTTTTGGGCGACTATATGGCCGTCATGATCGCGAGCCACTGTCTCCAGGGTGCGCATGGCGGTAGTGCCTACGGCTACCACGCGTTTCGCTGCCTGTATCGCAGTCGCGGTCTCGGTGCAGACTTCGTAGTTCTCGCTGTGCATGATGTGATCTTCCAGCTTCTCCGCTTTCACGGGTTGAAAGGTGCCCACACCGACATGCAACGTCACAAAGGCATGCGGTAGTTTTTCCAAAATCTCGGGCGTGAAATGCAGACCTGCCGTGGGGGCGGCGATAGCTCCAGCAGCCTGAGCAAAGACGGTCTGATAGCGCTCACGATCTGCTGGCTGATCATCCCGCCCCATGTAATGAGGCAATGCTAAGTGACCATGGGTGGCTTCATCCACTTCACGATCCCACTGAAGGATGCGTTCGCCATTTTCCAAGATATTTTCTACGGTGCCGGTCGCCTCACCAATCTGTACCGTGTGGCCAAGGCGGAACTTTTTGCCAGGCTTCACCATGCAGCGCCAGCGGGTACTCGTTAGGGGCTCCAGCCGCAGAACTTCACGGCTTCCATCATTGGAAAAAAAGCGCGCCGGGACGACCCGGGTGTTGTTCATCACCCAAAGATCACCGGGCCTGACAAACTGAGGTAATTCGGCAAAGGAGCGGTGCTCTAGAGTGCCTGTTTCCCGGTTCACCACGAGCATGCGCGAGGCCGAGCGGTCGGGCAGCGGCTCGCTGGCAATGAGTTCAGGGGGAAGGTGGTAATCGAAGTCGGAGGTAAGCACGGTATGAACGAGTAGGTTTAAAGTCGAAGCTCAAGGCTTGAAAGGGGAAAAATCAGCCGGGTAAAACCATGCATCCACTTGCCAGAGAGACGGCTAGCTTCCAGGATGAAGTTTCCATTTATGCGCCTCTCATTGCTCGCTCTCCTTACGCTGCTTACGGCGGCTCCCCTTCTCGCTGCCGATCAGGACTTTCCTCTGGTTCCCGCGCAGGAGTGTCGGCCCCGCAATGGCCTGCCCAACTTTTTGGCTAAGGTGAGCAAACCCGGGGCCGAGGTGCGCATTGGTTACTTAGGCGGCAGCATCACAGCGCAACAAGGCTGGCGGCCCAAGACCCTGGCGCATTTTCAGAAGACTTATCCGCAGGCGAAGATCAGTGAGATTAATGCGGCCATTGGAGGAACGGGATCTGACCTTGGTGTGTTTCGTTTGAAACAGGATGTGTTGGATCACAAACCCGATCTGCTTTTCGTGGAGTTCGCCGTTAACGACGGTGGAGCCGCGCCTGAACAGATCCACCAATGCATGGAGGGCATCGTGCGCCAGACTTGGAAAACGCTGCCTGATTGCGATATCTGCTTTGTTTATACCGTGACTGAGGCTCTGGTGGGCCCGCTGAAAGAGGGTAAGTTCCAGCGCTCTGCGAGTGCGATGGAATCCATCGCGAATCACTATGACATCCCGACCATCCACATGGGTCTGGAAGTGGCGAAGCTGGCAAAGGAAGGCAAGATTGAGTGGAAGACTAAGCTGCCCAAAACCGACGAAGAAAAGAAGGCGTTAGGTGACAAATTCGTCTTTGCCCCAGACAGTGTGCATCCGCATGTGGAGACTGGTCATGAATTGTATCTTGCCGCGATTGTACGTTCTTTAGACCCCATTCAAAAGGCTTCCGCAGCGCCGGCATCGCATGCTCTGAAATCTCCTTTCATTGCGACAAATTACGAGCAGGCCCAAATGGCCCCGATCACGGAAGCCACGCTCTCCTCGGGCTTCAGCCGCTTGGACCCAAAGACCGACGAGTTTGGCAAACGTTGGGCCAACCGCATGACCACCCTGCATAAAGGCAGCAAACCGAGTGAAACCATCACCTTTAAGTTCAAAGGAACTCGCTGTGCTCTGTATGACCTTGTGGGCCCAGACTGTGGCCAAGTGATTGTAACCCTGGACGATCAACCGGAAAGAATCGTACCACGCTTTGATCCTCATTGCACCTACCACCGGCTTGCCACGTTGGTGATTGGAAGCAACCTGGAAGACAAAGAGCACACCGTAAAGATCCAGATCCATCCCGACCAACCGGATAAGGTGGCCATTTTGGCTAAAAACAAAAACGTCATGGATAAGCCGGAGCGTTTCGACGGAACGTCTGTTTACGTCGGCGCTATCTTACTGGTGGGTGAAATTGTGAAGTGACACGCATCCCCCCCAAACCACTCAGGAGGGAAATGATTGGCTGATGGGCGGCTCGGAAAATAGCTTCTGGAACCGCTCAAAGCGTCGCTTTTTTGACCTTGCCGAATTCGGTGCCCAGGAATCGTTTCGCTAGAGCCTCGGCCTGCTCAGCGAGGTCTGTCAGATAGATCTCCAGAGTGGGTTTGCTTTTGACCGTGCGCAGCAGGCCTTTCTCTTCCAACATCCGCTGAGTGTGTGCCGCGCAAGTGCTGGCGCTGTCCACGAGGCGCACCTTATTGCCGAGCATGCGCTTCAGTACGGGAATGAGCAGCGGATAGTGCGTGCAGCCTAGCACTAGAGTGTCCATTCCTTTGTCCAGCAACGGCTTGAGGTATTCCTTGAGGACGGACTTTAGCGCAGGGTGGTCTGTCCAGCCTTCCTCGACAAAAGGCACAAGCAAAGGGGTCGCCGTCGCATGAATTTGGAGATCAGGCTTGCGCATGGCCAGGGCATACTGGTAGGCACTGCTGCGGATGGTCCCTGCCGTACCGATGATGCCCACGCGCTCGCAGGAATCAGCGGCCAGAGTTGCCTCCACACCGGGTTCTAGGACGCCTATGATGGGCACCCGAAAAGTGGCCTGCAAAACGGGGAGCGCATGAGCCGTCGCGGTATTGCAGGCGACGACGACAGCCTTCACCCCGTGGCTGACTAGAAACTGGGTATCCTCCACTGAAAAACGGCGAATGGTATCAGGCGATTTCGAGCCGTAAGGCACCCTCGCCGTGTCACCGAGGTAAATGATGGATTCGTTCGGCAAAAGCTCCCGCAGGGCGCGGACAACCGTCAACCCGCCGACACCAGAATCGAATACACCGAGGGGGGCAGAGGAATCAGGAGAGGTCATGGGAAAGAATAACAGGCGCTGGGGATAGCATTCACACGAAATGCAGGATGAACAGGAAGGATTTCGAACTACCTTCATTTCCGGTCAATCACGTTTCATTCTGCCGATGCTTACGCCTCTCGATCTCAAACTCTTCCGCGATGTCAATCGCATGAAGGGCCAGATCATCGCCGTTTCCCTGGTGATGGCCTGTGGGCTGGCGATGATGATCATGACGCGCAGCCTCATCTTGACACTGGAGGGCACTCGCGATGCTTACTACCAGCGGTATCGGATGGCAGATGTGTTTGGTTCGCTGAAACGCGCGCCCCTTTCTATGAAAGAGCGGATGGCAGCAATCCCTGGAGTCGCCGCGATTGAAACTCGGGTGGTTTTGGATGCTGTATTGGATCTGCCAGGTGTGCTGGAGCCCTGCACGGCCCATATCGTTTCTTTGCCAGAGGATCGAGCCCCCATCCTCAATCAGCTCTTTCTGCGACGGGGGCGTATTCCACGAGTAGATGCGCGTGGAGAGGCCGTGGTCAGCGAGGCCTTTGCCCTCGCGAATAAATTGGATCTCGGCGACAGCGTGCATGCCATCATCAATGGCCGAAGGGATCTCATCACCGTAACGGGCATCGGCCTCTCACCCGAATTTGTTTTTGAAGCACGAGCGGGTGAGACTCTTCCAGATAACAAACGATTTGGGGTCTTTTGGATGAATTACCGGGCTGTGGCTGTGGCCTATAACATGGATGGTGCATTCAATGATTTTGTGGTGGATATCGCTCCTGGTGCAGAAGCTGGGCCCGTGATCGCGGATATGGATCGCCTCTTGATGACTTATGGTGCTATCGGTGCCTACACTCGAAAAGATCACGGCAGTGCCTCACGGCTAGATGACGAATTGCGCGTGTTGAATGCACTGTCTGTGGCCTATCCTGTGGTGTTCCTGAGTGTGGCCGCCTTCATGGTCAATGCGGTGCTGGCCCGCTTGGTGAGATTGCAGAGAGAGCAGATCGCCCAGCTTAAAGCACTGGGTTACTCGTCCTGGCAAGTGGGGCGGCATTATCTTGGTTTTGCCATGGTCATCGTGGTGGTCGGTTCTATTCTCGGCGGCGTGGCCGGTCGCTTTATGGGCAATGGGCTGCTGAGCATGTATGAACTGTTTTTCCGTTTCCCAGCTCTTAACTTCAAACTGGATTACAATGCCCTAGGGATAGCTTTGGCAGTGAGTGCCGGCGCCTCTTTTTTTGGGGTTCTCAGTGTGGTCTGGATGGCCGTCAAGTTACCCCCTGCTGAGGCCATGCGGCCTGAGCCCCCTGCGGATTTTAAACCGAGTTTGATGGAACGGATCGGCCTCACGCGTGGCACAGGGCCAGCCTTCCGCATGGCCCTGCGCAATATCGAACGTCGCCCCTGGCAGTCTGCTTTTACTGTTTTAGGGCTCTCCTTAGCCACGGGCCTGATGGTGCTGCCAGGAAGTATGGAGGACAGCATTGACTACCTTCTGACTTACCAGTGGAATGATGTGCAGCGACAAGATGTGGTGGCTTTCCTCATCGAGCCGGGGAGCGCCAGCGCGCTGCATGATCTGGAGCATCTACCAGGGGTGATCCGCGCAGAGCCTATTCGAGTGGTGCAGGCACGTCTGAGGTATGGACATCATTCACGGAAACTCTCCATTACAGGCCTGCCTAAAGGAGCAGACTTGAACCGCGTTCTGGATGCGAAGGGCAAAGCCATTGAGTTGCCAGATCAAGGTATCGTGATGTCGGTCAAGCTGGCGGAAATTCTGGGTGCCAAGTTGGGCGATGAGATCCAAGTCGAAGTTTTAGAGGGCCGCCGCCCGGCACTGAATGTGCCCATCACAGGCCTACGAGAAGACTTTGCCGGAGTGGCTGCCTACATGGATAAACTGGCGCTGCATCGGCTCATGCAGGAGGGGGATTCCATCAGCGGTGCCTATTTGACGGTGGACCAGGAGAGGTGGACAGACTTCATGATGCAGGTCAAAGAGACACCCCGCATTGCGGTGACGCTGGTGAAGAAAGAACAACTCGCGGCCTTCCGCAGCACAACTGGAGAAAGCATCGGCATCATTCGCAAGCTTTACCTCACCTTGGCAGTCATCGTGGCTTTTGGGGTGGTATATAACAGTGCCCGCATTGCTTTGTCAGAACGTGGCCGCGACCTTGCCACGCTGAGGGTCGTGGGTTTTACCCAACGCGAAGTGGGCAGCGTCTTGCTGGGAGAGCTGACCATCCTTGTGCTCGTCTCTCTACCCGTGGGACTGCTTTTTGGCCGTGGATTGGCCACCTTCATCATGGCCGCCATCAGCACGGAGACTATCCGTATGCCGCTGATCATTAGCTACAAGACCTACAGCATCGCCATTTTAGTAGTGCTCACAGCAGCCGGGGCTTGTTTTTGGGTGGTAGGCCGCATGGTGCGCAAACTGGACATGGTAGGGGTCTTGAAAGCGCGTGAGTGAGTGGACAAAGGAAAGAGAAAGAGTCTGGAATAGTTTCAGCCACCATGTCTCGTATAACCATTATGCCTTCACACATTTCGCGCCTTTTGTTTACCTGCCTGTTGATCTTCTCAGGCATGCAGCCAGTGACTGCCCAGCTCAGCCTAACGGCGAATACGGCTAGCGCCAAGGTGAAGGCCAGCCTGGTTTCGGAACTGAAGACGATAGTCCCGAGCGAGGCCTTTCGCGTGGCGGTGAAACTGGAGCACCAGCCGCATTGGCATACCTATGGTAAGGTACTCCCAGAAGATGTCATTGGCAAACCGACCACATTGAAGTGGACGCTTCCAGAAGGCTGGACGGTCGAAGAGCTTCCCTGGCCTGATACTCACGAGGTGCCCTCTACCGATGGTAAAACCAGCCAGGGATACGATGGCACTGTTTACTTGCCAGCCAAAGTCACGCCTAACGGAAAGTCTGGCAACATCGCCGAAATTTCCGTGAAGGTGGATGCCCTGGTGTGTGATCCCCAGAACTGCATGCCTGCCAAGCCTGAAGCGAAGCTGACCGTGACAGTTGGAGACAAGGCTGAGGCAGATCCAGCAATGGCGGACGTCTTTGCCAAAGTCGCTCCAGCAGCCACCTCCGTTGTTTCCACTCCAGAGACTCAAGCTGTGGTAGCGAAAGCTCCCCAGCGGAGTTTTGCAGGCTACCTTCTGTTCGCCTTCATTGGTGGATTGATCCTGAATGTGATGCCCTGTGTGTTCCCTGTTCTGGGCATTAAGATCATGGGGGTAGTGCAGCAGGCGGGTGAGGATAAACGTCAGGTGCTCATGCACGGTCTTGCTTACACCTTAGGGGTGCTGATTTGTTTTTGGGCACTAGGCGGACTGGTCGTCTCGCTGGGCAAAGCCTGGGGCTTTCAATTGCAGTCGCCTGGCTTCGTCTATGGCCTCTGCGCCTTCTTTCTGATCTTCGGCCTAAACATGGCGGGCTTATTCGAAATCGGTGCTTCCGCCGTAGGCGTGGGGGCAGATCTACAGGCCAAGCAAGGTGTCAGCGGTTCCTTTTTCTCCGGCCTTCTGGCGACCGTCGTCGCGACGCCTTGCTCAGCCCCGTTTCTGGGCCCTGCGCTGGGTTACGCCGTCACGCTCCCTGCGGCTCTAGCCATGCTCATGTTCACAATGATCGGGCTCGGATTAGCCAGTCCATTTCTCCTCCTGTCGTTAATGCCGAAACTGGTGTCTTCCCTGCCCCGTCCTGGCGCGTGGATGGAAAGTTTTAAACAAGGCATGTCCTTTCTCCTTTTTGGCACGGTCGCTTTCCTGGCCTGGGTGCTCACAGGGATGGTCGAGGGCCAGCCCATGCTCTTCACTCTTTTTGGTCTGGTCATCATCTCCCTCGGCTGCTGGATCTATGGTCGCTGGTCCCTGCCTCATAAGCCTACCCGCACCCGCTTCATCGCCGTCCTGCTCACGTTCCTTTGTATCGGTGGTGGGCTAGCGTTTGGCTGGCCCCAGGTGGAAAGAGGTGTCGTCAGTGAAGGTAACCATGTGGAAGGTGGCCTAACCTGGGAAGCCTGGTCACCCGAAAAAGTGGCGGAGCTGCGCGCTGCAAACAAAGCCGTGTACATAGATTACACCGCCAAATGGTGTTTCACCTGCCAAGTGAACAAACGGGTGTACAAAGATGCCGCACTGCAAAAATTGATTGCTGATAAAAAGGTGGTTTTGCTCAAGGCCGACTGGACAAACGAAGACCCAAGAATCACCCAAGCTTTATCTGAACTGGGCAAAGCAGCGGTGCCAGTGAATGTGCTCTACTCTCCAGGTAAAGAGGAACCGATGATCCTTCCAGAATTGCTCAGCGTGGACAATGTTTCCGCGGCCATCCAGGAACTTTAGACGATTTCCAAGAATCTTGTCCGAAAAGCGGCGACGGAGTGGGACGATTGGCGGTCACCGCAAGCGGGACTTGGCTGTTATCGTCAAGATAGCAGCCTGAGTCTTGCCTTGCCACTCATCCCACCGCGCCCGCCTTTTCAATCGGACCATCTTTTTGGAAATCGGTCTAGGTTTTTTGGGAATTTGGCATCCCGCAATTTTTTTCCAGACCCACGCTAAAGGATTGCATCCTGGCATCAAATCAGGTTCTCATCCTATTATGGCAGCTATCACTCCTCAGGAAATCGAAGCTCATCTACTCTGGTTGCAGTCTGAAGGTGCACAGGGTTCCCGTTTGGATGAAACAGGCATGAACCTCAGCGGAGCTGATCTAGCGGGTCTGAATTTGGCCCGGGCTCAATTTGTAGGCACCGTCTTTGATGGGGCTAATTTGGAGGCGGCCAATCTTTCAGGTGCGGACTTTAGCGGTGCCACCTTTGAGGGGGCTAACCTCGCTGGAGCAGATTTGAGGGGAGCTGACTTGGGCGGGGTCACGCTAAGTGGAGGCAATCTAACGGGGGCTTTGCTGTGCGGAGCAGATCTTTCAGGAGCACGCATGGTGGGCTGCAATCTCAGCCATGCGGACTTTACTGATGCAGATTTGATCGCCGCAGATCTCACCGATTCCCTGCAATCTTGCATGGTCCTCACTGGAGCCAAACTGACGGATACCCTGGGACTGGTGTGAGGAGATAAAACCTTTCATCATCAGCCCCAGGGAAATCGAACGAACTTAGTGCATTTCCACGGCACAGCTTCCGAGGCCACCGCGGAAATAGTTGAACTGCACGTTTTGGTGGTCTGCCAGTAGAGACATGGGGACTGATGAATCCGCGAGGCGCTTGGAGATCATCAGTGCGGTGAGTCGCTGCCCAAGAGGATTGTCATGCATACCAGCCTGCCAGATGCTTACCTTTTCTGCCATCCAGGTTTCTTTAGGGCCGACCGTGATGGCCATCTGGGGGACCATGGTGATGTTGCCTCCACCCGAGGTCCGGGCGTTTTGGGACAAGGTAACAGGGTGAAGATCCACAATACGAGTGCCTAGTTTGCGATATTCTGCTGGCGGTGGTGGCTCATTTTTCCACTTGCCGGTACGTTTGAGTGGATCATTGAAAGCCCAGTGTTTGATGTCGCCTTGGCCGCCCTGCATGACGATGCAGCGCACCCCGGAATGCCAGCTTTTAACGTATTCCGTCACATCCGCTTTGGGGAAATGCATGTGGGCATCGGGCATGACCAGTTTTTTCTGAATGCGGTCAAAGCACAATTCGCGGTCGGCTTTTTCAAAGGAGAGTGGGTGCTCCATGGAAACTTCTTTTTTAGTTTCAGGGTCATACCATTCATCCATGCCCCAGAAGTGACCGTCTTTGATGGAGATGCCGAGGTCATTGACGAGACGAGCTACGAGAGGAAGCTGCTCAGTCGGGCCGATAGGGCCACAGATCCCCGCAGGATTGTCCGCAGACGCCTGCTTCCAGGCATGAATATACTCCAGGGCCTGGGCGAGATAAAAATCTTCAAGAGTATCATACATGACTACCTTGAATCCCGGCCGGGAAAGCTGCCGCAGATCACGCTCCGTGAGGCGGGCCGCGTCGTTGATCAGGTCATGGTCGAGCGTGGTGTAATCCCACCAGTCAGGGGCGATGTGGCTGAGTTTGCGAGGCATAGGAGCAGGTCAAGATGAGGGGTTGCTGAAAGACAAACGCGGACAGGAACGATAGTTTGTCGGCTAACCGCACCTTTGCCAAGACAGAAAAGTCCCCCATTCCTGTCGAAGGACTGTGTTATTGTGATAATGAGGTCTCATGAGGTGCCGGAAACACCTCGCCAAGCGCAGTGCTATCGGTAGGAACGATGTTTAATACATGAACCTGGAAAATTTAACTCAATACCTCAAAGATCATCTCGCAGGCTCGGTGGCTGCGCTGCAACTGATAGAACATCTTATCGTCGTTTATGCAGATGAACCTGAAGCTGAACAGATGCAGACCCTGAAGGCAGAAGTGGAGGCTGACCAGCAGCAACTCAAACGTTTGTTAGACCGTTTAGGCCAGACTGAAGGGAGCGTCAAAAAGGCAGGAGCGTGGATGGCGGAAAAGCTGCTGGAGGTCAAGACTGGCAGCGGTGATTTAGGCCTCTTGGAATCTCTGGAGGTTTTAATTCTTGGCATCGAAGGAAAATTGCGACTTTGGCGCTCCCTGGAATGTCTCGATACTGGACTCAATCTCCCTTCATTGCAGCTCACTGCAACCAACCAGATTCAACGGGTGGAGAACTTGCGAATGGTCGCCGCCCAGCGTGCGTTTTTAGATCAACCTCATCTCAAATGATAAGCGTGCTCACACCTTGCATTCCCGTTGAGGCTGCATTCCGGTGAAGACTGCCGTTCCATGCTACACATCGTTCTTTACCAGCCTGAAATTCCCCACAATACGGGGGCTGCGGGTCGCTTATGCCTAGCCACGGGAGCTAGGCTACATCTGATCAAACCTCTAGGCTTTAGTCTGGAAGACAAATATTTAAAGCGCAGTGGGCTGGATTACTGGGCAGAGGTGGACGTGCGGGTGTGGGACACCTGGGAGGAGATGCATGCCACAGCAGCGCCGGAATCTGAATTTTTCTACGTGGAAGTACAAGGCGAAAAGCTGCACTGGGAAGCAGACTTCACCCGCAGCCAGGAGCTTTACCTGGTTTTTGGGCCTGAAACACGAGGCGTCCCGGAAGCTTTGATGAAGAGCCATCCAGACCAAGTGCTGCGCATCCCGATGCGGGGAACTCGAAGCCTGAATCTAGCCACCGCCGTGGCGATCACTCTCTATGAGGCGGTCAGACAGCGGGGTGGGTTGTAAAAGTAAAATCAGGTGGAACCATCCCCACGTGGCTACCATCGCAGAATGGGGGTGTCTGCGTGTGCTTGCAATTGCACAAGCGCACGGTGCAGCGTTCCGTGAGGATGAATTTTTTAGAACGTAATCCCGTCCCGGTATGTTCACCATCGCACATGGGCTGATGACCACTGAGGCCGCAGGAACACCAGAAATATTCTCCAGGCTCTAGCTCTAGGATAGCTGGCCGCAGAGCATGAATTTTAGGCAGCATGGAGGGATGAGAAGGAAACTCACTCAGAGATTGCCGTATCCCCTACCCCACCTTTTGCAAAATATCCTGGACGAGACCCGGACCGCGATAAACGAGACCGCTGTAAACCTGCACCAGCTGGGCACCCGCCTGGAGTTTATCTGCGGCCTGCTGGCCACTCAGAATGCCGCCAACACCGATGATGGGGGGGCGTGGATTTAGCAAGCTACGAAAGGCCCGAATGACCTCGGTCGAACGCTGGGTGACGGGTGCCCCGCTGAGACCACCTGCCTCATTTTCTAAAGGATGCCCCACCACGGCTGCACGGTTGATGGTTGTATTCGTGGCGATGACACCATCTACCGCCAGTTCATTGAAAACACGGGCGAGAGCTTCGATCTGCGACTCCTCCAGATCCGGGGCAATTTTCACCAAAACAGGTTTGGTTTTTCCATGCTCACTGGCCAAGCGAGCCTGCTCGGTCTTCAATGCGCCTAATAAAGAGCGAATCGAGTCCTCTGCCTGGAGGTCGCGCAGGCCTTTTGTATTGGGGCTGGAGATGTTCACGGCGATGTAGTCCGCCACTGGGTAGGCCGCTTTCAGACCCAGCAAATAGTCATTCACTGCGCCTTCATTGGGGGTATCGAAGTTCTTGCCGATGTTCACGCCGACCACTGCCGAGGTGCGGCGATTTCTCAGGCGCTTCACGGCGGAGTGGATGCCAGGATTGTTAAAGCCCATGCGATTGATCAGCGCCTCATGCTCCGGCAGGCGAAAAAGGCGCGGCTTGGGGTTACCCGGCTGCGGGCGTGGTGTCAGGGTGCCTACTTCGACGAAGCCAAAGCCCAGGGCCGACCAAGCCTCAACGGCAGAGGCTGATTTGTCCATTCCGGCGGCTAAACCGAGAACGTTGGGGAACTTCAAACCCAGGCATTCCACCGGCCTCACGGCTATCTTTTCCTGTCCCACCGTCAGTAGCCCTAGGCTGTGAGAGATCCTCATCATGCGTGTCGTCCACTCATGAGCACGTTCCGCATCCATGCGGAACAGCCAGGGTTTCATCAGCGGGTAGAGATTGGCGATGAGAGACATGATTCTTTCCTGCCTGCGAAGAGTCTGAGTGTCAAGACTGTGCAACCCCCCTCTTGCAATCTTCTCGGCCCGCACTGAAAAGTAGGAGTTCATTGACCATGTCTTATCCAGCCCCTGCCCCAGCCCGTCTCGATCTGTCCCAGCTCGGAGAGCCTGTTTATCTCGGCTCTGTGCAGCACCTTTATGCGGTGCCAGATCACCCGGCCTATATTGTCTGCGAGACGACCCCTGCGGGCTCGGTTTTCGACGTGGGTAGCATTTTCAGCATTGCTGGTAATGACTTGAATCGTGCCATCTTCCGCCACGCGATGTACACGAGGCTGACACAGCCTGGTACCTGGACTCGCGTTCAGTCGGCTTTGCTGAAAGAGGACAAGTTGGGTACCACTTGGCGGGATCAATTGATGGACGGTCCGCTACAAACGATGTTGGAAACAGGAGCCCATACCCACCATGTGGGCATGCTGGATGGTGAAACTGGCGACGTCGCAACTAGCGGTATGCCTACAACGCCGAGCTGCTACAATGTTGTGCGTCGCTTTCCCGTCATGAAGCCCCCACAGCGCAATGTGATGGGCAATTTTGTTTTCGACTATGCTCAGTTTCATCAGAGCAACACTTATGTGGTGCCGCTGGAGTACATTGTG
Source organism: Prosthecobacter dejongeii (assembly GCF_014203045.1). Lineage (NCBI taxonomy): Bacteria > Pseudomonadati > Verrucomicrobiota > Verrucomicrobiia > Verrucomicrobiales > Verrucomicrobiaceae > Prosthecobacter > Prosthecobacter dejongeii. Next base: position 68,329 of record NZ_JACHIF010000014.1, on the reverse strand, counting down.
AGATTTGGCGTGACCAGTGGGAGCTCCATCCTGCGCAAATACGAGGCTCTGAGTGAAAAGGAACGTCGCGCCTTTGAGCAGGAACTGGGACTGACGAGCCCGATGCAGGCGTGGCAGATGCTGGACCGCCCCATCTATGATCTGACGAGCAAGTACGAGCCTGAAGACCGTGCGGTGAGCAAACAAGAGGCTCTTTTGATGTCTGGACTCAGTTCCCAACATTTCACTGATACCATCAAGATGGCTCTTTTAGGGGCCTGGGCAGTGCGAGATTTGCTCGATGAAATCGGCCTTCAACTCTGGGATTTAAAGTGGGAGTTTGCTGTGGATCAGGAGGAATTGCTCTTTGTGGATACGATTGATGCAGACAGTTTCCGAGCCACCAGCACAGTATCCGTGGATGAAACTAACCTGATCATTCACTACAACAAGCAGGCTATGCGCGATTACTATCGCCTGGTGTGTGCGGACTGGTATGCGGGTATCAATGCAGCGAAGGCTGAGGCGCAAAAGCTGGGCACTCCATTCAAGCAGGTGCTCAAGGAAGGCCAAGCTGCAGGGACATACCCCATCACCCCCGAGGTGGATGCAAGCTTTTTGGATCTCCAGGCACGCAAGACTGCTTTGATCAAGTCTCACGTTTTGGGCGAAAAAGATGCAGATGCCATCCGCGCTGGATTGGTAGAAACAGGGCTGGCCGAGGCCGAATTTTATCGCAGTCGTGGACTGTTGGCAGATTTGCTGAAGCTCAACGGCATTTAGATCCATGGCTAAGTTTTAGCTGACGGCGTAAAACTAAAAGCGCGTCCCCCAATGGAGGACGCGCTTGATTGATGGGAGGGACTTGCAGCCTGTTTTCGAGGTTACTTGGTTGCTTTGTCTTCAGCCTTGGCCGTTGTCGGGCGCTTGCTGGTAAGCTCCAAGAAATCACGCATGATGTTCACGGTTTCTAGCTTGGTAGGCTCCAGTCCGTAGGGGAATTTAGAGAGTTCAGAGGCACCCTCTTCACCATCAGCTTTGACCGCCATTTTCATGCCTGTGCTTTGTTCTCGAGTGAAGGCAGACTCAGGTACAAGTTCAGCCGCGTCCACATTATCGAGGGTGAGGTGGTAGGTTTTGAACCCATCCAACTTCAACTTGTCGTTGAGAACTTTGACGCGCTCAGCACGCTCAGCTTCTTGTTTCTCGCGACGTGCTTTGGTTTCTGCGGTCTCTTTTTCGCGCTCTGCAAGGCTCAGTGTCGCGGTGTTGCGGTCAATGCGCTCCTTGAGTCGTTTAGACTCTTCCAGAATGTACTGAAACTCAGGATTGCTCGCCAAGCGTCCAGTCAGACGGTTGCGCAATTCTTCGAGCGGATAGGGCTTTTCACTGATGAGTCCGTATTTACGAGCAGGAATGGTATCGTACGGAAGAGGATTTTCTGCTGAAGCTTCGCCAATGTCTAAGACGTCACGGATCGAAGGAAGAACGAGATCGGGCTCGACGCCCTTAAGCTGTGTCGAACCGCCGGCGATACGGTAGAACTTCTGAATGGTAACCTTCAGGTTTCCAGCTCGGCTCTTATCGCTGAAAAAGGGCATAAACCGATCCACAGGCAGAATGGTCTGCACGGTGCCTTTTCCGAAGGTGGATTTGTCCCCGACAATCAAGGCACGGCGGTAATCTTGAAGGGCAGCGGCAAGAATTTCAGAAGCCGAGGCACTTGTCTTATCCGTGAGGACAATCATGGGACCATCGTAAAAGGCTTTCGGGGTCTCACACTCGCGCCATGAGATGGAACCGCGCCAATCTTTAGCCTGAACGACTGGGCCTGCGGGAACAAAAAGACCCGTGAGACGGATAGCTTCCTCAAGAGAGCCGCCGCCATTGCCGCGAAGATCTAAAACAAGGCCATCAATCTTCTCCTTCATAAGACGGGAGAGCAGGCGCTGCACGTCATCCGTGGTGCTAACAGTGCCTTCTTCCATGTCGGCATAGAAGGATGAAAGATTGATCCAGCCGATCTTCATGGGTGGGCCCATTTCAGCAGGTGTCAGGAGAAGTTCGGCATTGGCGAGTTTTTCTTTGAGCTCAACTTCGCCACGAACGATGGTGATGATCTTGGTAGCCGTTGGATCATCGGCCGGATTGACACGAAGGCGAACGGAACTGCCATCTTTACCGCGGATCATGTCCACAATCTTCTGCAACTTCATGTACTTAGTCTCAACGAATTCGGCATCTCCCTGAGCCACACCAGTGATCTTATCATTGAGCTTTAACTCTCCTTGTTTGTCGGCTGGACCACCAACCACGATGCCCTGGATCTGGGCAACGTCATCCACCAAACCAAGAAGTGCACCGATACCGACGAGCTTGTGCTTCATCTGGATATTGAAGTTATCCGTCTCATTGACACTCATGTATTCCGTGTGCGGATCATACGCTGCGGAGAGGCTGGAAAGAAAGAAGTCCACGACATCTTCACGGTCATTTTCCTCAATGCTTTCGAGCAACCGCTCATAGTCTTTCAAGACGCGTTCCTCTGGAGTCAGTGGCTTTTCTTCCTTAGATGGAGTTGCTGGCTTGGCCGCGACTGCTTTGTCCGCTTCTGCTTTTGGGGCAGCCGCCGTGTCTGGCTTTTTCTCAGCGTCTTTTTTGGCCTTTTCAGCCGCTTTCTTTTTGGCGTCCTCTTCTTTAGCCTGATCTGCCAGTTTTTCCTGAAGAAGATTGTCCTCAAGAATATCATACCAAATTTTGTCCTGCTCTTCTTTAGTTTTTGGGTAAGGAGCAGCGTCGCGTTTCAACTCGATGGTCCGTGTGGAATCGAAAGTGAATTTGTGATCTTTAAGAGCTTTTTGAGTGAACTCGATACGCTCTTTGACACGCTGTTTGTAAATGTCGTAGATCTCGATGGCAGGACTAATGTTACGCATCAGCACATGGTCATCGAGGGTGGTGTCATACTTGCTTTTGAAGCCATCTACATCCGCCTGAGTAAAGAAGACGTGTCGAAAGTCGAGCAGGTTTAAGTAGTTCTGAAGGAGTTTGGCCGAAACTTCATCGTCGAAGTCTCGGTGAGAGTAATGCTGACTCTGAAGCATGTAGGCTACATGCATGGCGACTTGACCAAAATTGGTCTCGGCACGGGCAGGCGTGAAGGCCATGGAAATGGTCGCCATGCCGGCGGCCACGAGAGACAAGGGGTTACGAGTCATGGGGTTTGCTCACTAATTACGCATTCCAGCGGGAGAAATCGTCATCAATTTTGCTGTTTGCAGCTTGAAATGTCCACAGGTTTCCCACATCAGCAGAAGGTTATGTTACAATTGGAAACTTATACAGGGGGAATCGTCGAAACCAACGGCCATTTGCTCCGCATGCCGCGATTTAATCTCCTCGTGGATGCTCCCCAGGGGGTCGCGAGATGGCTGGAAAGCCAAAACGTAAAAGTGGATGCGTTATTTTTGACTCATCAACATTTTGATCATGTGATGGACGCATCGGCAGTGAAGGAAGGACATGCATGCCCTGTTTACGCATGGACTGAGTTTGATCGCGATCTGACGTTGGAGAAATTCTTTGGCGCGATGGCAGGCAGCGCGTTTTCAGTGCCTGAATTCGCTGTGGACCATGTGCTGAAGGATCAAACTGAGGTGACCGTGGGAGATCAGGTCTGGAAACTGCAACACATTCCAGGACACTCACCCGATAGCCTTTGCTTCTGGCTGGGGGCGGAAAATTTACTTTTCAGCGGCGACGTCATCTTCAGTGGGAGTTTAGGGCGGTCTGATTTCCCTGGGGGCTCACATCAGCAATTGGTGACAGGCATTCGGGAAAAGCTCTGGTCATTGCCCGCAGAGACTCAAGTCTTCCCGGGCCACGGGCCTGACACGACTTTGGGCGAAGAACGCCGCAGCAATCCCTTTTTGCAGTGAGGCGATGCCAGAGTCTGAATGCCTCGGTCCAAAAGACTCGCTTTCAAGCCCAAGCTGGACGTGTTGTTTCAAAGTGTGCTGATTGCTTGGTCAAAGGATGCGTAAAGGTCACCTTCCAAGCATGAAGACAGAGAGGATCTGATTCGGTATCCAGCGTTTGAGTATCACCGACAGCCTGGCCAGGAAGGTAAACGGGATCCCCGATGATCGAGTGACCTAACTGCCAGAGGTGGATACGGATCTGATTGGTTCGGCCCGTAATCGGGCGTGCTTCAATGAGTGATGAACCATCAGCCTCACGCCGTAATACACGAAATTCCGTGCGTGCACTCCGGCCCTGATCTTCATCCACGTCCCGGCTGCCGAGTGCGCCAGGGACATCGCTGATGGGAGCCTCAGAATGAAAAGAATCTGCGGTAGGATGACCGTGGACACGGGCGAGGTAAGTTTTGGCCACTTTCCCCTGGGCAAACTGAGTCTGGATATTGCCTGCAAAGTGACGTGTACGGGCGACGATGACTAGGCCAGTCGTGTTGGCATCCAGCCGATGACACGGACGAGGTTTTTGGGGCTGGTAAACCTGGTGCAAAATGTATTGCAACGTGTTGCGATTGAAACGACCACCCGCGTGCATTGGCAGCGGGGCAGGTTTTTCCAGCACGATGATGGCCTCGTCTTCGTGGAGCAGCCGAATGTCTGCATTCACGGTCGGCTCGACCATTGCCGGGAGTAAGCGCAGGTAACGCTCCCCTGCCCTGACGATGTGATGTGGAGGAACCGGTTGGTGATCTTGATTGAGAATGCGTTTATTTTCAAAACGAGACTGCAACTCAGCCAGCGGCACATGTGGGAGAACCGTGGTGAGTGTTTCCAAAAGAGTCCGCCCATCGCAGGCCTCCGGCACATTTAGCGGCTGCTCGTGATCATAAGGCACGCTGCCTGGGAGAGGGGTGGTTGCCCCTCGGATGGCGGCGTGGCGAGCGGCGATGTTTTCCTGCATCTGCTGCTCCGTGGTTTTGTAGCAGTAGGGACACGAAACATGCTCGACAAAACGGGAGTCTTTTTGATCCTCCTCGGTTAATGGGGACTGGCAGACGAAACACTGGGTGGACTCAGTCTCTGAAAGAGCTGGATCCACACCGACCCGTTGATCGAAAACAAAACATTCTCCATCGTAATGAGCAGCTCCAACCTCTTCGAAATACTTGAGGATGCCGCCTTCCAACTGCCAGACCTGCTGAAAACCTTCACGCTCCATGAAGGGCGCGGCTTTTTCACAGCGAATGCCTCCCGTGCAAAAGGTGACAATGGGCTGCTGTTTGAGCTCTTCGGGTAGGCGGCGCACGGCCTCAGGGAAGTCGCGAAAGCTATCTACCCCGATGATATGAGCGTTCTTGAAGGTGCCTAGCTTCACCTCGTAATCGTTGCGAGTATCTAGCAAGGTGATGGGGCGACCTTCATCCAACCATTGTTTGAGTGTTTTAGCCTCAATCCGTGGAGAGGTGTATTTGGCTGGCTCGATCCCTTCAACGCCAAAGGCGATGATTTCTTTTTTAATGCGAACCAACATGCGGCGAAAGGGCTGATCTGCACTTTCACTGAATTTGGGGGTTAGGCTTTCGAGGCCTGGCAAGGCACGCAGTTCGGCCAACAAAAGGTCAATTTGAGGACGTAGCCCAGCGATGAAAAGATTGATCCCTTCCGTGCTAAGCAAGATGGTGCCTTTGAGCCCCCAGGCTTTGCACTGGGCCACGAGACGTTCCCTCAGCGACTTAAGATCCGTCAGCGTGGCGAACTGGTAAGCAGCAATGTTGGTGATGAGGGGCGATGGAGCGGTCTCAGGCATGGGACGAGGCAAAAAAGGGCGGGGAAAGAGGTGAGCGCAGAAAGCAGGAGGGTGCAAGGGGCGAGCGATAAGCGAATGCTGGCAGAAACACACTGATCTTTGCGGCGATGCTAGCTATTCCAGAATAAAAAAAGCGCGTCCCTTCTCATGAAAGGAACGCGCTGATTTCGAGGAATCCTAAGTTTTAACTGACTTCTAACCCCAGGTAGGCCTTGGCATTGGCGTAACAGATGTTTTTCAGCATGCTTCCAGTCAGTTCGTCATCGTCCGGGATGAGGCCAGCTTCGATGTCATTGCCCAAAAGATTGCAGAGGGTGCGGCGGAAGTATTCGTGACGGGGGAAAGACATGAAGCTACGGCTATCTGTCAGCATGCCAATGAAGCGGCTGAGCAGGCCCAAGTTACTTAGGGCATTGATTTGCCATTCCATGCCTTCTTTTTGATCCACAAACCACCAGCCTGAGCCAAACTGCACTTTGCCCGGGGTCGTGCCATCGGCAAAGTTACCTGCCATGGTGCCGAATACATAATTGTCCGCAGGATTGACGTTGTAGAGAACCGTCTTGGGTAGGGAGTTTTCTGTATCCAGGGCATCCAAAAAGCGGCTCAGAGACTCGGCCTGAGGGTAATCACCGATGCTGTCACAACCGACATCCGCACCGACTTTCTTGGCGAGGCGCGAGTTGTTATTTCGCACGGGACCGAGGTGAAGCTGCATGGTCCATTTGCGGCGCGCGTTCAGACGGCCCACGTGGAGCATGATGTGGGTGGCTAGCAGTTCATGATCCTCGGGGTAGAGCCTTTTGGTGCGATGGCTGCGATAGCGATCAAAGATGCGGGAGGCTGCGGCCTCCGTGGAGAAATTTGCGTAACAACGGTTCAAGCCATGGTCACTGAGGCGGCAACCCATGCTGTGGAAAAAGTCATGGCGCTTTTCCAGTGCGGTGAGCAGAGCGCTGAAGTTATTGATGTCCGTATTGGAAACGGAGGCCAATTTATCACACCAGGCATTCCATGCTTCCGGCTGCTGCACGGCCAAAGCTTTATCAGGGCGGAAAGTGGGGTAAACACCGATTTCGAAACCATCATCGGCACACTTCTTGTGCCAGGAAAGATCGTCTGTAGGGTCGTCCGTGGTGCAGAGAGCACGGACTTTCTGGCTGCGCAGGATGCCTCGGGTGCTCATCTCAGGCCGTGCTAAGGCAGCCTGAGTCTGTTCCCAGATCGCCGGAGCGCTCTTTTCATTGAGGAGTTCATCAATCCCGAAGTAGCGTTTCAGTTCGATGTGGGTCCAGTGGTAAAGAGGGTTGCGCAGCGTGTGCGGAACCGTTTTTGCCCATGCCATGAATTTTTCTCTAGGGCTGGCATCTCCAGTGATGTACTCTTCGGGGATACCATTGCAACGCATGGCGCGCCATTTGTAATGGTCCCCTTCCAGCCAGATTTCGTGAAGGTTTCTGAATTGGCGATCCTCCGCGATGTCCTTCGGAGGCAGGTGATTGTGGTAATCCAGGATGGGCTCATCCTTGGCAAAGGAGTGATAGAGGCGGCGTGCGGTCTTCGAAGACAGCAGGAAGTCATCGTGGATGAAAGACATGAACAGAGGTTGGGGCTGAGGATGGGGGGAAAGTTCCAGCTTGGTGGAGTGGCACTTTCGTAGCATCGTGACGCGATGAAGCGCAAAGGCAACAACTTAGACACATGGCGATGCGTGTTTAGTCTTTTTTTAGGGCTAGCACTCACTTCTTGTTCGACGGTGGGCTTCTACACGCAGGCGCTGCGAGGTCAGGTGGAGATCCTGAGCAAGGCCAGTCCCGTGGACAAGGTGCTCGCCGACCCCAAGTCGAAACCCTTACTTAAGGAGAAACTCAACACGGTGGCTCAAGTGAGGAAATACGCGCAGGAACATTTGGGGCTGCCTGCTGAAGGGCAATATGAACGCTACACGAACCTTGGGCGCCGCTATGTGGTGTGGGTGATCTTTGCGACCCCTGAATTCAGCGTTGAGGCTAAACGCTGGTGGTATCCTCTGGTGGGGAGTGTGAAATACCGTGGATTTTTCAAAGAATCTTTGGCGGAAAAGGAAGCGGAAAAATTGCGTGCGGAAGGCCTGGATGTGTATGTCGGTGGGGTGGAAGCCTACTCCACTTTGGGCTACCTACGAGACCCGTTGCTGAATACCTTTTTAGGTCGGGATGATGCGTCTCTGGCAGAACTGATTTTCCATGAACTCACTCACCAGAGGATCTATCTCCAAGGTGACACGGACTTTAACGAAGCTCTGGCCACCGTGGTGGGGCGTGAAGGCACCCGGCGCTGGTTGCGGTCTCAAGACCGACTGCAGGATCTAGCGCAGTATGAAAAGGAGATGCGAGTGGAGAAGGACTTCATCCGCGAGGTGCTGCAAACACGCACCGAGGTAGCTCGGTTATATGCTCAAAAAGATCTCGATGAAAAAGCCATGCGCGAAGGTAAACAGGCGGCCTTTGTGAGGATGAAATTACGACTGGAAGCGATGAACAAACGCTATGGAGGCTCTCTGAAATTGGATCGATGGTTTAAAAAACCGATGAACAATGCACGCCTAAACACCCTAGCCACTTATTACGATCTGGTGCCGGCTTTTGAGGCTCGATTGAGAGCGAAGGGTGGGGATATTGAAGCCTTTTTGAAAGAGATGGAGGAGATGAAGACATTGAACCCCATGGAACGGCGGGCGAAGATCCAACCAGCCAAGTCCCGATGAAAGCCTGGTGGTGTCCCATTTTGCTTGGCTTGCTGATCGCCCTTTGCCAATTCAAAGAAGAGCCATTGCGACGCTTTTTGTTAGGTTCAGAGCAAGCCATCGCGGAGAGGAATTTAAGCGAAGAGGTCGCACAGCTCCAGTTCCGTGGCTTGGCAGCAAATACAGCCGAAATTCGTTGGCGAGTGGCGCTCAACATCCGCCAACAGCGGCAGAGAGAGGTGACTTTCCACCCCGATGTGAGCACAGCCCTGGAAAAAGAGATGCAAGCTTGGCGACGACAGTGGGAGAAGTCCACAGACCGAGATCAACGCCTCATAGGCCAAGGCCTGACCGAGCGACTCATGGAAAATCGTGTCAAGGAAGCGCTTTTAGATCAAGCTTGGGTAGAAGCACAAATGGCTCAATCGGGCCTTGTGACTGCGAATGAACTGCAAGCTGCCTACCAAGCCACTGATTCAGCTCTAAAACTACCCCAGATGCAGAGGATTGAGCATCTTTTTCTCGCTCAAAGCGGGCTAAGAGCCAAGGACCGAAGTGTAGAAATGCGCAAGCTGCACCAGAGGCTTTTGAGGGGTGAAGACTGGGCTGGCTTGGTGCAAACACACAGTGAAGATGCACGGACTCAAAAGAAACAGGGCGATCTAGGCTGGCTCGGGATATCCAGAACACCTCAGGCAGTGATTCAAGCCGCGCTTTCCATGCAAACTGGACAGGTGAGTTCCCCAATCCAGAGCGAGCTCGGCTGGCATATCATCCGCCTAATCCAACGAAAGGATGAACGGCTGCCGCAGCTCAATGAAGTGCGTGCTGAACTCACTGCCATCCTTCAAGCCAATAAACGGCAGGCAGCACTGGAGAGGATCACGGAGAAGTTACCTCTCAAACCAGCGAGCGACTAAGAAGCTCTCAAGCTAGAGTCCATGGCCCGCGTTCAAGGACAATCGGCGGCACCAGCGTGCGCCAACGCTCATCGTGCTGAAGGATCATCTGACGCACATCCGCACTGGTCTGGAAAATGCTATCGTCCAAGCCATTTTGGATGGGGTGGACAGAGCCAGTATCCAGCAGGTAGTTGAGTAGATGCTGTTGCTCACGTGTGACGCGGGCATTCCAAGCATCGCGAATCTTTCCGGTCATCGGATCGCCTGCGGGATAGACGTACAGGCGAACTTGGTTGCGGAATAGACGACCAAAAGCCTCCATGAGACCTCCTTCTAGATCCGTGTACCACCGTTCATTGAAGAGCTCTTCAAACAATGGCAGACCGAGGATGATACCAATCGGATCGCGAGTGTGTCTCGCTAAGAAACCGCTGAGCCGGTGGAACTCGGCGTATTTAGAAATGAGCACATTTTTCCCCAGAGATTGCAGCACATCAGCACGCGCCAAAAAGTTGTCATACTCCACGGCACAGTCCTCCATGCAGAGCAGATTGTGCATGGTGATTTCTAGGATTTCGATGTGGTTATCGGCCAACGGGCCAAAGTCTTGCACGAAGGCCTTGCCCCCCTGCGCAAGCATGTCCAAATTCACTCGGGTGATGGGATCAAAACTACCGCGATTGAGAAGCACGGGACGTTTGTAGAGCACATCCGAAGCCTGACAGATTTCGCCATTGGCTCCGAAAAGTGCCGCATCCGCAAGGTCACTGCGAACCAACTCCAAAGCCACGAGTCGATCTTGAAACACTGAAGCTTCAAAGGCGGGGCCGCTGAAATCCACCATGTCAATTTCCACCCGCCAGCGAGTGAGTTCATCCATGAGACTGTGGAGGAAAGTGGGGAGGTGATCACGCAAATGATATGCGGCATAGAGGAGGTTTACCCCCAAGATGCCCAAGGCCTCGGCCTGGCGAGCGTTGGTGGCATCGGTGAGACGAACGTGGAGTTGGATGTCATTGCACGGTCCCATCGGCTCTGTCTGAAAGCGCAGCCCCATCCAGCCATGGCATTCTTCCTTGGTATCTCGAAAGCCCTTGGCACGAACAGTATTAGCTAGGGCAAAGAAAGTCGTCCCCTGCCCTCTTTTTTCCGCGAGGCGTTCATGCACGATCTCATATTCATGATCCAGCATAGCCACCATGCGCTGACGTGAGACATAACGGGCGCTCTTGCCATAGATCTCATCGCTAAAAGTCATGTCATAGGCAGACATGGTCTTGGCCACCGTGCCGGAAGCGCCGCCAGCCCGGAAAAACCAATTGGCGATTTCCTGCCCGGCCCCGATTTCAGCGAAGGTGCCGTAGATCTTGTGGGCGAGGTTGATCTTGAGCGCTTTTTCGAGAGTGCCAGGTCGGTCAGAAGGGTTCCCATTATTCATAGACAAGGTAGAGTACGCAGGACCTGCTGAGGGGGAAGTGGAGATTCTGTTTCTTAACTGCATCTTTTGCGTTGACGACGGCCCCAGTGTCGCGCTAATAGTCACGCCTGCCCGCACTGCGGCAGACAGTTTTGGTGAGATGGCTGAGTGGTCGAAAGCACATCTTTGCTAAAGATGCGTAGCCTTACCGCTACCGAGGGTTCGAATCCCTCTCTCACCGCCACTGTTTTTTCTCACAGAGGATTGGACTCATCGATGACCTTTGGAGAGGGAGGCTTGGGCCACAAATCAGATCAGTGCTTCTTCAGCACAGTATGGCGGCAGGCTTTCCAATAGGCGGCAAGGTGGTAGATGATGCCGCAACTGGAGTTGTGCAGGTAGTCCGTCTTTAGGATCATTTTCTCCAAATTGCTTTTTTGCTCAGAGGTAACCGTTTCTGGATTGATCATGAGAATGACAAGGGCGGATTCGCCAGCTTCGCGGGTGAGGTGCCAGATCTCGCGATACGGCCCCCACTGGGGAACTTGATAGCCCTTTTGGTCCTTCCAGACGGAGACCTTGCGCCAGTCAGGGCCCAGCATGCGCATCTCTTCGGGGCTTTTGGTGGCGATCTTTCCAGCGACCCAGGTAAAGCGCTTCAGGGCTAGCTCACGGACATGGGCCATTCGAGCCTGAAGGGTCACCTTCAGCGCTGCATCAGGCTCCAAGTCATGCAGCACTTCTAAAGAGCATTGCATCTGGAGCAGGGCATAAGCGGGTTTGTGCGGATCGGGCGAGGCCGATTGTTCGATGGCCTCAGCCACATACTGACGCCACATTTTGCGGTAGCGTTCATCGTGCGTCACATCCCAGGCGGCGGCATAGATCATGGGCAGGCGGGCGGCTTCATGCGCCTGGACATTCCACATGCGGCAGATGCCCAGCGGGCAGCGTGTGCCATCGGCACGGCAGAAGTCATAGTCGTTTTCCGGTGTAACGAATTCGATCATCCGCTCGGCCACATCGGCCATAATAGTGCGGGTTTGCTGGCGGGTGAGATCTGTGGAGAGGGGGCTGTGATAATACTGCCACAGGCCGTGAACGAAGTGGGTAACCTGATCCCGAGAAGAATTGATGTAAACTCCAGTGCCATCCTCTGGGCAAACATTTCGAGCGATGAAGCCACGCACGCCATGGACCGTCGCGCAGCGGCGTAGCCCTTCAAAAACATTAGCTGCGCGCTCACGCAAATCTTCCTCTCCGGTGACGGCAAAACGATCACAAAGGATGCTAAGCATGGCTCCACCTAGGATGTCCCCATCTTCCATCCCTGTGCCATAGCCGCAGGGATTCGGGTATTGTCGGTTCACCTCTTCTGCCTTGGGCAGGTGGGACTGTTCTTGGCCTTTTTCGTAACTGCTGAGGTAATCGGCGAAGGTCTGAACTTTATCGAGGTAGAAGCGGTTCCAGACTGCATCCCAGGCCTGATTCATCGGCTCGGTGAGCTGAGATTTGGAGAGCGAGGGAGGATCGACCGCCAGAAGAAAGGAGCTGTGGAGCGCGACAGAGAAAAGAAGAAGACGAAACGGCATCTAGGAATGTACGGAATGCTCGCTTGATTTTCAGCCGCAATTTACCTTTCCCCAAGATCGTCCGTTTGTTTTTGATGCCTTCAGAGACGTGATTTTAATGTCACACAGAAGAGATGTCATGCGGGGCGAAACCCTAATGTCCATGGTTTCAGGGGGCATTGAGTTGGGGTGCTCATAGCGGCGAAAAGCTTGTGTCAAAACCTTCACTTGGGAATCAGCGAATTTGGAGCTTTGGAGCTGTGAATGGCACTCCTGCCTTATTATTCTGCTACTCGCTTTCGCATTCTGATGTTCAGCCTCATTTGGGGCTGCGCGGGGTATGCTGATGCCCATGGAGATTACCATGAGGTGGTGAGCGAGATTGAGAAGGCATTGAAGAACGAGCCGAAAAATGCGGACCTGCATTTTCGCCTCGCTGTGATCTGTGAGGAACATGGCGAGTGGAGCTCGGCTTTGGTGGCGCTGGAGTGTGCAGAAAGGCTTGCGCCAGGCCAATACCCAGTGGCGCTGGTGCAGGGTATGGCTCTCGCCAAAGGCGGCCAATGGCGGGCAGCAGAATCCATGTTGAATGAGTTTCTAGCAACGCATCCGAAACATGCGAAGGCGCTCACAGAACGTGCCCGGGTGCGAATCCAACTCCAGCGACCGGACGAAGCGATCTGTGACTTTCAAGAAGTGATCGAGAATTGCAGCCAGCCAGAAGCTGAGGTGTTTTTTGAAATGGCTGATGTTTGGCTCTCAAAGGGCAATATCACCGAATCAGCAAGGGTATTGAATGAAGCAGTAACAAAATTGCAATCGCACCCTGAACTGCTCGAAAGAGCCTTCGAAATGACGGTGAATGCGGGACAGTATGAGGTGGCACTACGTCACCTAGAAGGGCTGTACCAAGTCAGTCCAAAGCCGCATGAATGGCTAGCGCGAAAGGCGCAACTACTAGGTCAGTGGGGACGGCCGAAAGAGGCCCAAAAGATCTGGCTGGAGTTAAGAGATCACATCCTAGCCCGACCGAATTTAGAACGAGGACAACCTTACTTCGCTACCCTGTTAGAGAAGGCCCAGCGAGCCCTCGGGGAGACGCCAGCGACCACTGTCGTGGTGGCTCCGCCTGCTCCCGTCAAAGTCACACCATTAGTCCGCTAATGCATTTTTAAGATTGGTCCATCCCCCCGATGATATGATTCGTTTGCCTCATGTTTTAGCAATGGCCTGTTTCTGGCTACCCCTTTTCGTCGCAGCTCAAAGCACCGAGTTTGGAGGACTTACGGTGACCCAAAATGATGCCGGCAATGAGGAGACCTCTGTCACCCTCACGAAGAAGGCGGGGAGCTCAGCCCACTTTTCTATCGAAGGGGGAAACCGAGGTGACTATAGCCTAAACTTCGGCACGGGTGTGGATCCAGATGTTGGGGTGCTCATTCCCATCGTTTCTGAATTGTCGCGAGATAACACGGCCCAAGGTGACACCATCGGTCGTTTTTTTGCCACGGCGGGTTTCGGTCCCAATGATGGTCTAACAGATTATACCATCGCACTATTCAGTTCTCCGGCTGGAGGCGAGGTGAATATGGATGTCAATTTTGGTTTCTTCCCTTACACTCGATGGATCGGCGGTATCGCCCGAAATACTGTCAATAATGGCGAGCTGACTCAGTTGGTAGGAAACTCTGCCTTGGGATTAAATACCCACTTCATTGATCTCGCCTCGCCCAGTGGGCAATACACGCTCAACCTCAATTCCCTCACCGGAAACAATGCCGCTCAGAACGGAATCCTCTTGGTCGCTGGAGCACGAAACGAAGATAACTACGCTTTGTCCCAAGCGAACGCGAATGGCTCGTTTACAATCTATAGCCATGACAATGGAGTGGATGGAGCCAGCTATGAAAATGACGGGGTCGGTTTTGTGTACTTGCCACTCGATAAAGTCGGGAGCGAAAAACTCACTGCGATTGGCCGAGTCAATGGCGATGCTAGCCTGGATATTTCCGCCCATACTCCAGGTAAAAACATCGGTGTCACCAAAGGTGCAACAGGTATCTGGTATCTCACAATCGCCGGAGAATCTAACCAGACTGGCACGCTCTTGGTGAGTCCGGAGGGTGGTGTGGGCAACACTACAGATAACATCGTTTCATCCGCCTGGGATCAGGCAAATAACCGTTGGGTTATTGAATGTCGCGATCTTCCCGCAGCAACGCCTAACCTTCAAAATGCTTCAGCGGCCGCAGATGATGTCTTCAGCTTTGCTTTCTTTACCGCGCCAGTATTGCCAGTCGTGACGCTGACGTCCCCTGCCCCGGCAGCCTCAGCCACGGGAACTGCAAATTTTGACTTGGAAGCCACCGCGACAGATGCCGATGGCAGTGTGATCCACGTGGAATTTCTGCGCAACGGGGCAGTCATTGCAACAGATAGCAGCGCCCCGTATTCGTTCACAGATGTCGGTCTAACAGCCGGTCATTATGACTACCAAGCTAGAGCTACGGATAATGAAGGAAATGTGGCCACTACACCCCTAACCCAGGTGACCATCACGCTGGATCCCGCCAGCATCCCAGCCAACACAGCCTTGTCATTCGATGGCCAGAATGACTACGTGACGATGGGAACTGCGCCGACACTGAACGTGGGGCAAATGAGCGATGCAGGATTCACCCTGGAATGCTGGTTCAGGCGTGAGGGAGCTGGCCGTACATCAGGCTCAGGTTCAGGAGGTGTGAGTGCTGTGCCGCTTTTTGGCAAAGGCCGTGGGGAAAGCGATGGCAGTAACGTGGACTGCAACATCTTCTTTGGTATCAATTCAGCGGGACAACTCGTGGCTGACTTTGAAGCACAGCCCGGCACTGGCATCGCTGCGGGTGTAAACTTCCCCATCACGGCCAGCCACGACCCTGTGTCTAACAATGCCTGGCATCACGCGGCCGCAACGTTTGACCATGGCTCAAGCACGTGGAAATTGTATCTCAATGGAGTGGAAGTAGGCACGACAACAGTCACCGCAAATGCGCGCCCACGTTATGACAGCATTCAGCATTTTGGTATCGGCACCGCTTTGAATTCTGCCGGTCTTGCAGAAGGTGCATTTAGAGGGCGTATTGATGAAGCACGTGTCTGGAATTATGCACGGAGTGCGACAGAGATCGCTTCGAGTAAAGATCAACCCATCATCAGTGCTACGGGCTTGATCGGACGTTTTGGTCTCAATGAAGGCAGCGGCACAACGACTGCGAGTTCGGCCGGAGCTGATGTCGGCGCACTGACCAGTGGCCCCCTTTGGGTGGCTGGTGTGCCTTTTGGTGTGCCAAATATCGAACCCACGATCACACTGACTCAGCCGCCACGAGTGTCCAGCGCGGCAGTCTCATCCCCCGTTACTTTTGAGGCGATCGCTGCTGACGAAGATGGCCCCGTGGTTAAGGTGGATTTCTTGGTGGACGGGGTGAAAGTGGGGGAAGACTCGAGCGCCCCTTATCAATACATTTGGTTAGCCCCTGCGATCGGTCAATACACGGTTACTGCCCGGGTGCTGGACGAACGAGGAGCAACCCGTGAAAGCGATGTAGCCACCCTGCATATTCTTCCCTCAGCGAATCATCCTGCGGTGGCATTATCTACACCAGCGAATGAAACCTCAGTTACTGAAGCCTCAGTTCAGCTAAAGGCGGATGTTTTTGACGACAACGGCGATGCGATGACCGTAACTTTTTACGGTCGTCATACCACGCCAATAGCTCCAGGCCCCGATTTCAATCTCATCCAAATCCCTGACACTCAATTCTATTCTGAGGGTGCATCTGGCCATGCCGATACCATCACGGTGCAGCAACTCATCGCCACTTTTGGAGCGCAAACGAAGTGGGTCGTGGACAACAGGAATGCTCGCAATATCGCCTTTGTGAGTCACATGGGAGACATCGTGCAAAAGGGTAACAATGGAGGCAACGACATCGAATGGACACGAGCCTCTGCTGCCATGGCACGCTTAGAAAATCCGGTGACCACGCTGCTCGCACACGGAGTCCCCTTTGGCGTGGCACCGGGCAATCATGACATCGACCCTATTGGCAACTATGACGGTGGTTCTACCTCCTTTTATAATCAATATTTTGGCATCAATCGTTTCGCCAAGCGAACCTATTGGGGAGGAAACTATGGCAGTGACAATACGAATAACTATCAGCTTTTCAGCGCGAGTGGACTGGATTTCATCGCCATTCACTTTGCCTATGATACGACCCCAAATGCCGCCATCCTCAACTGGGCAGATGCTTTACTGAAAGCTCATCCACATCGGCGAGCTATCGCCACCAGCCATTCCATCATCGGCGGTGGTAATCCAGCCAATTTTAGCGCACAAGGTCGAGGCATCTATGATGCGCTGAAGGACAACCCGAACTTTTTTCTCATGCTCTGCGGGCACATCCATGCAGAGGGACGGAGAGCAGATGTTTACGAGGGCCGAACCGTTTACTCGGTGCTTTCCGATTACCAAGGGACGACCAATGGCGGCAATGGATTTCTTCGGACTCTGACCTTCTCACCCGCGAGCAATTCCATCCGTCTGCAAAGTTACTCCCCCACTCTTGATCGTGCTGTCAATGCCAGTGATGATATTCCCTCTTGGGAATCCACGGTTCAGCTTCCTTACAATATGCAGGTTCCAGTGATGAACTGGGTGCCATTGGGTACAGTTGCCGTACCAGCAGGGGGCAGTGTGGCTGCCCTGAATTGGACAGGCCTCGAAGCTGGAAAAAACTACGAGTGGTATGCCGCTGTTTCCGATGGTAGCCTAACCAGTAGTTCTACACCCCGGCGTTTCAGCACGATAGAGAACCAGGCGCCGACGATTACCTTAGATACCCCTATCGAGGGGGCTGCTTTTGCTACACCCGTGACTATCAATCTCACCGCCACAGCAGCAGATGCGGATGGTTCTATCCGGCGTGTGGAATTCTACCGAGAAGGGGTGAAGTTGGGAGAAGACACGACGGCTCCGTATGCCTTTGCATGGACAAATCCATCGTTAGGCACGCACAATCTTTCGGCGGTTGCGGTGGACAATACGAATGCGGCCACGCTTTCCAACATCGCTAAAATCACTGTTCAGGTAGGTGATGAATTGCCCACTATTTCGATAACTGCTCCCAGCAATGGCACGGCGATCCCAGCACCTGGGAATGTGACACTAACGGTCAATGCTCTCGATAAAGAGGCACCCGTGAGTCAGGTGGAATTTTTCAAAGGAACTGCAGCCATGACCTCTCTGGGATTGGATACCCAGGCCCCATTCAGCCTCAGTCTAACCAATCTACCGCCAGGCACGTACACATTCACCGCCAAAGCCACCGACAGCCTCGGGCAAGTTGCAGATTCTGTTGCAGTGACGGTGTCCGTTTTCGTCGAAGCCCCGGTGCCCACTGATTCCAAAAAACGCTCGGTCGGTTTGTTTGACCTGCCAGCGTGGACAGTCGTGGGAACCAGCCTACCGCCCTATGATTTCAACTTGCCTGGAAACAACGAGGGTGATTTGTCCCTGAAGATTTCTGGTGCAGTGATCCCCTTCAATTCTGGCATTACGCTGGCAACGAACTGGAACAGCCCAACGACCATCTCTGCCGGCTTAAATGCTCTGGACAATCTTGCTCTGCCTTTTGCGGGGACGGATGGCAGTGCCAATATCAGCGTGCTGGACAATGCGAATGACAACAGCTCTACCGCAAACCCTGCCACAGCCGAAGAGACAGCAGGTATCAGTGTGGCCTACTTGCCGTATGAAGCAGGATGGACAGGTGCAAGTGTGGATAGCACGGGCGCGATTTTGAGTGGCAATCTTCCTGCGGGGGTATCTGTGTCTCTGCTGAGTGTTCTAGGAACTTATGGGATCGATGGACTGTCCACGGCAGGCAATTTACTGGCAGTGACCAATGGCAATGGGGGATCCTTAGGAGACAATGTTTGCTCGATTCGCACCGAGGACGGTCGGTGGGTGGTGGATGTGCGTGACAATGATGCGTCTGGGCAGGCGGGCACGTTTAGCTTTGTGTACATTCCAGCAGAGACGATGGGCGTTTTTGCAGCGGCCATCAGCAGTGGAGGGGCAGTCACCCACATGAATGCAGGCCTGAGTGAATTGGGACTCACCGCAATCCCTGGATCTGAGGGAATGGACCTACTTTTCGGTGATGGAACAGTCATCAATCCCTCGACAGCAGCACTCTTGATCACCGCTGATTCATCCCGATCTGCGGCAGCGGAAGATAACATCGTGGCGTGGGCCACTAACGGCAATCAGTTCCGAGTATTTACCCAGGATTTACCACAGATCAACGGGACGCATCAGCCGATCGATCTACGCATCCTTGTGATTCCGTTTTCGACATCCAATGCAGCCAGCGTTGTCACACTTACAGCGCCTGATTCTGCCGCCGGTGAAAGCGGAAGCGACCAAGCTGTGTTGTTTACTATTTCACGCACTGGCAGCACGACCAGTGCCCTAACGGTGCCTCTAGCCGCGGCTGGCAGTGCTACCACTGGACTGGATTATTCAGGATTTCAGAACTCCATCGTCATCCCAGAGGGGCAATCGTCTGCCAATTTACCCTTGGTGATTTTACCGGATGACCTAGCTGAAGGTGGAGAGGTGGTCCAAATCGCAGCTGTTGCAGATACAAGTTACACCCTTGGGATGAATTCAAGTGCCACAGCTAGCATTGCCGACCGGCCTGTTCAAAATTGGTCTTTCAACCTGATCCAAGATTCCGCCAAACGAGGTGCCAATGATGACGCTGATGGTGATGGTGTGTCGAATCTTTTGGAATACTACATGGGCTCTCTGCCTGGAGACAGTCGGAACAAAGGCATGATGTCCATCACGGTGACTCAGAGTAACGCGATCTTTGGTTTTAACCGCGCCTTGAATCGGCAGGACATCACAGCCGAAGTCGAATGGTCCACAGATCTGATTCATTGGTTCCGGAGTGGCCAGAACAATGGCAGTCTTTCACTCAACGTCGCACTCACCACTGAATCATCCCCCGCAGAGGATCCGCAAGTGATGCAAGCGATCGCCACTCCTGCGACGGGGGAAACATTGCCGAGCCGTGTTTTTTTCCGTTTGAGTGTGCGAGAGTAGCGAAGATTCTTTTTACGTTCAGGGAGCGCGGTGATTTGTATCATCTACACTTCCTGAGGGCCAGATAGGTAAGCGGTAGCGATGAAGGAGAAGAAACTTGACTCCACATGAAAACCTTGCCTGAACTTCTTATCGTCACGGATCGCGGACACTTCATTGCCTATCGCGGACATGCAGAGGGGCGAATCACTGCCCTTGATGCCATGGACATTCCTGAATCACTGGAAAAATTAAGCGACCAAGTCACCGACAAAGCCGGTGGCTTTTCTGCCATGGAATCCATGGGACAGGGCAATTCATCCGCCGAGCGACTGCCCTTGGAAGCCGAGTTGGAACTGCGCGCTATTCGCAAGATTGGTCAGCGAATCGGGGAATTGATCGACGAACATAACATCGACACCTGGGGACTGGTGGCCTCACCTGAGATTCACGGTGCCGTTTTAGACCAACTGCCACCACTCATGCGTGACAAATTGGTCCTGCGAGTGAAGAAAAATCTGAATGGACAAACGCCAGAAGAACTCTTGAAGAGACTGGCCGAGGTGTGAGACTTTTGGGCCATGCGGAATCTCTCATGGCCCCATTTGCTTCTTGGCGACAGAAAGTAGCCGCTTTCTCTACTCTTTCAGCGAGGCTTCATAGCTTTCATTGATAAGGCAGTCTTCACCCAAGGCATCTTTGAGAGGATCCACTGCGGTGGCACTGAAGCCCAGATGCAAATGACGACGCCAGCCTTCGGCAAACTCAAACTGACCAGAAAGGGCCCCGACCTTGCGCGAAGATTCATCCATGCTGACGAGGTAGGAATCCATGCCCTGCGTGACATCCAGCCAATGCTTTTGGCTGACGTGGGCAGCGAGGGATTCGCGCTTTTTCGCATGGACGCTGGTGGTGTTGACATAAGCACCGGCGTGGATGCGCTTGCGGAGGGGATCGCAGAGCCCGTGAGGCATGGCATGATAAACGGTCACGTCATGCAGGAAGGAGGGGCGTTGCGGATCGGTGACGAAATTCTGGATCGGGTGGGCAAACGCGGCGGTGCAAGCCAGTCGTTGCGCATTCTGATGATCTTCCATGTAATCGGCAGGTGAATGAGTGAGGACGATGGTGGGCTGTGCCTCACGGACCACCGCAGCTACTTTACGCAGCAATGGCACGCTGTAAGTGAGCTCCAGGTCATCGGCGATGGGCGGGTAAAACGTGGCCCCCAGGATGCGGGCGGCCTCCTGCCCTTCCGCCAGACGTGTGCGGGAGGTGGTGGGGCCATCCATTTGCACCGAGCCACCATTGCCCGTGCACATATTCATGTAATGCAGGTCCCAGCCGCGCTCCTGGAGGAGGAGCATGGTGCCAGCGGCAACAAATTCAATGTCATCAGGATGGGCGAAGAGAGCGAGTACGGAGGGCATGGTGGGAAGGACAGCATGCTACGTCCGATTTCCCATGCTGTTGTCACAGATTCCGGTTCCGATGTCTCATTGTGGGATATTTACGATCCAGCGTGTGGGCTTGAAGGAGCTAGATTGCAGGGAAACCATCGTTTCATTGAGTTCTCCAAGCCTGAACGATAAAATTTAAATGCCCTGAAATTCGCCAAGCCTTGCAAAAGGATGGCTGACGTTGAAAATCGCCTGTCTTTACCTTTCCCAACCCTACAACCATGCCCAAGAAAGCCGCCGCCAAAGCCCCCCGCACTGCGCCCCCTGCATCGAGCAAACCGTCTGCCCCGACGGGAATCCGCCCGATCAAGAAGTTGATGGTCGCGAACCGTTCCGAGATCGCCATCCGCGTGATGCGGGCGGCCACGGAACTGGGGCTGAAAACGGTGGGCATCTATGCGCAGGAAGACCGCTTTTGCCCACACCGCTTCAAGGCGGATGAAGCCTATGAACTGAACAAGGACAAAGGCCCGCTGGGTGCCTACCTGGACATTGAGGGCATCGTGACCCTGGCCAAGGAAAAGGGCGTGGACGCCATCCACCCCGGCTACGGTTTCCTTTCAGAAAACCCTCAGTTTGCCCAAGCCTGCGCAGATGCCGGCATCATCTTCATCGGCCCTGAGGCGAAGATCCTGGACATGATGGGCGACAAGACGGCTGCCCGCAATGTAGCACGCAAGCTGAACGTGCCGATCCTAGAAGGTACGGATGAGCCCGTGAGCGACCGCAAAGAAGCGGTAGCGGTGGCAAAGAAGATCGGCTTTCCGCTGATCATCAAAGCGGCCTTCGGCGGTGGCGGGCGTGGCATGCGCGTGGTCCGCGAGGCGAAGGACCTGGAGAAGCTGCTGGACGAGGCGCAGACGGAGGCTCTGCGCTCCTTTGGCAACGGCGCGGTGTTCCTGGAAAAATTTGTGGGCAAGGCGAAGCACATCGAGGTGCAGATCCTGGCGGATAAGCACGGCCATGTTTTGCACCTGCATGAGCGTGACTGCTCCGTGCAGCGCCGCCACCAAAAGGTGATCGAACAGGCGCCGAGCTATGGCGTAAAGCAGGAGATCATCGATGGCCTGTGCGAAGCGGCGGTGAAGCTGGCGAAAGAAGTGAACTACACGCATGCCGGCACGGTGGAATTCCTGGTGGACCACGAAACGGGCGAATGGTTCTTCATCGAGATGAATCCACGCATCCAGGTGGAGCACACGGTGACGGAGGAGATCACGGGCATTGACATCGTGCGCAGCCAGATCCTCATCGCGCAGGGTTACCAGGTGCATGATGAGCCGCTGGGCCTGCCTGCCCAGGACAAAATCGAAAAGAGCGGCTACGCCATCCAGTGCCGCATCACCACCGAAGATCCGGAGAACGGCTTCACACCGGACTTTGGCAAAATCCTCACCTACCGCAGTGCCGGTGGGTTTGGCGTGCGACTGGACGGTGCACTCGGCGCGACGAATGCGGTCATCACGCCTTATTATGACTCCATGCTGGTGAAGATGACGGTCTATGGCCGCACCTACCAGCAGGCGCTGGATCGCATGGACCGTGGCCTGCGCGAATTTCGCATTCGTGGGGTGAAGACGAACATCCCATTCCTGATGAACGTGGTGCACCATGAAGACTTCAAGACCGGCCAGGCGACCACACGATTCATTGATAACAATCCAGACCTGCTGAAGTTCGTAGCGCGCAAGGACCGTGCCTCGAAGCTGCTAAACTATCTGGCAGACACGGTGGTGAATGGCAACCCGTTTGCCAAGGGCCACAAGATCAGCAAGGCCTTCATCGCCGCACCGATTCCGAAGTGGGATCACAAAGTGGCCCCGGCTCCTGGTACGAAGCAGCTCCTCACGGAGATGGGCCCGGAAAAATTTTGCAAAAACTGGGTGGCCAAAGAAAAGCGCCTGTTGCTGACGGACACCACCATGCGCGATGCACACCAGAGCCTGCTGGCCACCCGCATGCGCACCTATGACATGCTGGCGGTGGCGGATGCCGTGGCGCGGCGCACGCCAGACCTTTTCTCCCTGGAAATGTGGGGTGGGGCGACCTTTGACGTGACGATGCGCTTCCTGCGCGAAGACCCGTGGGAGCGCCTGCGCGATATCCGCGAAAAGGTGCCGAACATCCTTCTCCAGATGCTTTTCCGTGGCAGCAATGCTGTGGGTTATACCAACTACCCGGACAATGTGGTGAAGGGATTCATCAAACATGCTGCCCAAAACGGCATGGACATTTTCCGCATCTTCGACAGCCTAAACTACCTGCCCAACCTAACGGCAGCCATGCAGGCTGTGCGCGAGGACACAAGTTCCATCTGTGAAGGCACTCTTTGTTATACCGGCGACATCTTGGACCCAAAACGCGACAAGTATGACCTGAAGTATTACGTGCGCTTAGCCAAGGAACTAGAGAAGATGGGGGCGCACATGCTGTGTATCAAAGACATGGCCGGACTGGTGCGCCCGTATGCGGCGAAGAAGCTGGTAAAAGCGCTGAAGGACGAGGTGGGCATCCCTATCCACTTCCACACGCATGACACCAGTGGCCTCAATGCGGCCAGCATCATCGAGGCAGCCAATGCCGGAGTAGATGTGGTGGATGCGGCCATCGCCTCCATGTCTGGCGGCACTAGCCAGCCGAACCTGAACTCCATCGTCGCCGCCATGCAGCACACGCCGCGTGACACAGGACTGAATACGGAAGCGTTGCAGGAATTCAGCGACTACTGGGCGGCCGTGCGCGCGTTTTACAAACCCTTCGACACAAGCGAGCCCTACGGCACCGCTGAAGTGTATCTGCATGAGATGCCTGGCGGCCAGTACACGAACCTCAAGGAACAGGCCATTGGCATGGGCCTAGGGCCACGCTGGCCGGAGATCGCCCACGCGTATGCGGAGGTGAACCAGCTCTGCGGCGACATCGTGAAAGTCACACCTTCCTCCAAAGTGGTGGGCGACCTAGCCATCGAGTGCGTGGCGCGTGGCGTGAAGCCGGGCGACATCTTCCAGCTCGCTGGCACTAAGTGGAGCAAGGACGTGACGAGCATGTTTGAAGGCTGGCTGGGCGAGCCCTTCTACGGCATGGAGGCCGACAAGGCTGCCGACAGCCGCAAGAAGTGGAATGCGCTGGCCGATGCCATCGTGGGCAAAGGCGGCAAACGCATCAACGGCCGCCCAGGAACGCACGCCGCAAAGATCAAGCTGGATGAGGTGCGCGCCGAGCTGGAACAGAAGATGAAGAAGAAGCCCACTGAAGACGATGTGTGGAGCTACCTCATGTATCCAGATGTGTTCCTGAAGTTTGCGGAGTTCCGCAAAACCTATGGCGATGTCTCAGCCCTGCCCACGCCGGCCTACTACTACGGCTTGCAGCAGAAGGAAGAGATCAACATCGAATTGGAGGCTGGTAAAACACTCTTCGTGAGGCTGCTGAACATGACCGAGCCAGACCAGAACGGCCAGCAGACGGCCATCTTTGAACTCAACGGCTATCCCCGTCACACGACGGTGACGAACAAGCTGCTGGCCAAGGATGCGGTGACGAAGACCAAGGCTGACCCGGCTGACCCGACCCAAGTAGGCGCACCGATGCCCGGCATGGTGGCCAGCATCGCCGTGAGTGTGGGCCAGAAAGTCAAAGAGGGCGAAACTCTCGTGACCCTAGAGGCCATGAAGATGTTCGCTGCTGTTTCCGCGCCCACCTCGGGAACGGTCCAAGAAATCTGTGTGAAGATCAGCGAAAGCGTGGAGAGCAAAGACCTGCTTGTGCGGCTTGGGAAATAAGCCAGCTAGCAGTGGAAGACTATGATGATCGTGCCCAGACCTAACACTCTGGGCACGATTGCTTGATTGGCTCTCATCGCTGCATCAAAACACGATAAAACTACAAACACTCTTCTGAGCGTCTGGCTTTATGAGTGTAAAGACGTTAGGCCGCGACGGCTTGCATCTTGTGAATGCAGTCCATGCAAACGCCAGCTTCAAGGATGAGCGAAACAGGACGGACTTCATTGCAGCGTTCGCAGTGACGGAAAAAACGGCGGTCTTTGAGAGCCGCACGACGCGCTTGCTCAACATTCTCCGGCAGGGCACGCACGGGAAGCATACGGCCGACGCCTTTCCAATGAATCTGCGGGGTGATGGCCAGAGGTTCTTTGACCACCATGGCCTGAACCCACTGGCCCAGGCTGGTTTTCACGACGCGGGTGTACTTTGTTGAAAGATCTGTGTCTGTCATAGGGGGGGGAGCTTAATGAAACACCAAGATTCGTGCCAATCTAGGCAAATCACCACGAAAGCATCTCAAACGGACCAATAGCTGTCATAATCAGAGATGGTAATTCACAAGATCGTGACAAGATTGTTGCTTTGGGTAGAAACGGGAGATGTTTGGCTGCGGTGCGTGGATATTTTAGCGAGTGGAGATTCAGCGGTATGAAGCTCATTCATCCAGTTTCAAGCCGTGGCTCTTTGAATTAAGCCAAGGGCCAGGAAGCTTCCTTATTATCAAAAAGATGGGCAATTGCAGTTGCCTACTAGCCTTGATATGAGTCATTCCTCATATCAAGGGCGGATGAAGACGGACTTCACGTCTTTTGAAGTCTTGCGCTTAAGTTTATCCCACCCGAAATGCTCAGGCCCGAAGAGTTTGCGGCATGAGCTTAAGCTTGTTCCGTTGTTTGGAAATCGGGGTAGGCATTGGCCGCATGCTCTGAGAAATCCAAGCCATTGATTTGCTCCTCCTCCGTTGCGCGAGTGGGAGCGACTAGTTTGATCAAAGCAAAGATGATGGAGCAGGAGATGAAGGCATAGAGACTGATGCTGAAGGTCCCTAGAGCCTGGATCCCGAGGCGCTCGATGCTAAAACCTTTTTCATCAAAGAGGGCGACACACAGGGTGCCCCACCAACCACAGGCCAGATGCACTGGTACGGCCCCGACGGCATCGTCTATGCGCAGACGCTCCAGCGCGATGGTGGCGACGGTGGTGGTGATGCCGCCGAATAGACCAATGAGGATGGCCGCAGCGGGAGTCACATTGCCGCAGCAGGCCGTGATAGCCACAGCACCACCCAATGCCCCATTCATGGCGATATTCACATCTGCACGTCCCTGGATGAACCACATGGCGACCATGGCAGCCAAACCTGCGGCAGCCGGGGAGATGGTGGTATTCACCACCAAACGACCAATGACCCCACTACCGCTTAAGGATGATCCTGCATTGAATCCAAACCAGCCAAACCACAGCAAGAGAACGCCCAAGGCAACAAGCGGTATATTATGTCCAGCAATGAGACGTGGGGTGCCATCTTTGCCAAAACGCCCGACGCGAGGCCCAACGGCTAGAATCCCAGCTAAAGAACATGCACCTCCGCAGGCATGGACCACTGAAGAGCCTGCGTAATCGACAAAACCAAGTGCCTCCAGCCAACCCTTCTCCCCGCCGATGCCAAAGGTGCCGGCAAAACTTCCCCATACCCAGTGCCCCACCACTGGATAGATAAAGATGGTAAAGAGGGCGCAATAGAGCAGGTAGCCCATGAACTTTGTTCTTTCGGCCACAGCTCCGGAAAGGATGGTACAGGAAACTCCAGCAAAGCCTAACTGGAAGAACCAAAAAACCCAGATGGGATGGTCAGCTCCAAACGTGGAGAGCCAAAACCCGTCCATGCCAACAAGCCCTCTCCAACTGGTGCCAAACATGAGGCCAAACCCAACCAAAAGAAAAACAATGGCGCAGATGCAAAAGTCTAGGAAACTTTTCATCACAATGTTGATGGTGTTTTTAGCCCGACAGGCTCCAATCTCCAACATCACAAAGCCTGCCTGCATGAAAAACACCATGGCGGCAGTGATGACGATCCAGACATAATTGATGTTAGACTGGAGGGATTCAAGGGCACCTACAGGGACTGCATTCCCCTCAGTGACTGGATTGGCAAGGTTGGCTGGCGTGGCTGCTGGGGAAGTGGCTTGAGGGGCTGTAGCTTTGTCACTCTGGCTCAGTTTTTCCAAAAGACCATCCAGGCGATTAACCACCTGATCATTCGCATCTAGCTTTTTCAGAATGCTGTCCAGGCGTGCATTGACGCGCTCATTGGCGTCTAGTTTTTCCATGATCCCATCCAGCTTTTGCTCAATAGCTGGCGGGGCTACAGACGCATCTTGGCCATCTGCGGAGTGAGCCATTGAGATGACGATCAGGAAGAAAAAAGAACGGAGATAACGGATCATGAATGACGAAAGTAAAAGCGTGAAGGGAGGATGAATTTATTCGGCTAAAAGAGTTTCTAGCTCACTCAGCAGGGCCTGACGTTTGGTGGTGTTAGGCACCTGTTCGATCAAGGCTTCTGCAAGTTTTCGAACCTCGGCCGGCGGCAAACGATAGGGGTCTTGCACCCCTCGTTTCGCCATGACTCGGTCAATCATCATCGAAAGTTGGGCACGTCCCATGACCTTTCCCAGGATGCTTTCGACTTGCTTCCGAACCTGCCCCCAGTTGTTGACGACGACTTCGGCCTTGTCCGTGATTTCTTGAAGACGACGAGGGCTGCTAACCACAAGCTCTTCAATTCCATCGTGGGCTCGCGAAACAGAATCGGCCGCTTCAGTGGACAACTGAGTCAGCACGAGCGCATGGTCATTCAGCAAGACGCTAGCGGCGCTGGCAGCGAGGTCTGCATCCGCCCTCGCGGTGAGGAGAAACACCAAGATCGTTTCATCCTGAATGAGAACCAAAAGGGTGCCCCCATCGAACTCAAGATAGACCTGACGCATCTTCCTCCGCACCTGTCGGTATCCCTCCAGCATCTGCCCGAGCACATCCATGAGATCCAGCGCGCGTCCTTCAGAGAAAGGCATTTGTTTATGCACCGTGTTCCGTCCTTTGAAAAGCATGACACCTGCCACACCTTCCAGTCGCTGCAGGGCTGCAACGGCCCCGATGAGTGAATTTAAATTCATGCTGGGATGTGCCTTTTCAGCCTCGGGTCAGAGATTCACGCACTTGTTTCAAGGAACGACGATTGCTACTAACCACACCATGCCATCCGTTGGTGGAATTTTGGAAAGCCGTCTGGCCTTCTCGATCCTCAATGATGCCAAGCTGGAGCTGATGCATGCCCAGGGTATCGGCTAGCTTTTGAGCATAATAAGTGACGTACTTGACCTCGCTGGCGAAACGCTGAGAAGATTCGGCATCTCCCCCGGACAACGATTCGCGTCCCTGCTGAGTATCCATTTTGATCAAACCAGGATCAGGTTCCATGCGAATGACATTGGCAGGTTGTTGACCTTGTACGGGGCGGCTGGCTGTGATGGGAATGATTCTGGTGGCTTCCACTCCCCAAGAATAAGCACGCAGCGTGCCACTTTTAGGCAGTCTGCAATGTGACTTCTGGCCTTGACGAACGTTCTGTATTCGACATGGGCAAAAGTCTTGCTCTTACTCACGTTGAGTCACTGTGCCTCTCCCCTTCCCCATCATGTCTTCCATCTTTGAACTTTTCTCCCTCCAGAATCAAACCGCCGTCATCATCGGAGGTACCGGTGAATTGTGCGGTGCCATTGCCGAAGGTTACGCCAGTGCAGGTGCAGAAGTCGTGTTAGTCGGGCGTGATCCCGCCAAGGCAGAAAAGCGTCTGGAGGCCATCCACGCGGCTGGTGGCGAAGGCTACTTTGTCAGTGCGGATGCTTCCCGCAAAGCAGATCTACAACTGCTGCTCGATCAGGTGTTGGAGCGCTCCGGTGGCTGCCACATCCTCGTGAACGGTGCTGGGGTAAACTCCGCCACTCCTTTTTTGGATATCCCGGAAGAAGAGTATGACCGCATCATGGGCATCAATACCAAAGGCGTGTTCCTAGCCTGTCAAGTGTTCGGGAAATACTTTGTCGAACAGAAAGTGCCTGCCTCCATCATCAATCTGGGCTCTATGTCTGGCCTGCTCCCGCTGAGTCGAGTCTTTACCTACAGCATGTCCAAAGGGGCCGTTCATAACCTCAGTAAGAACCTTGCTCGTGAATGGGCACCACTGAATATCCGCGTCAATACGCTGGTACCGGGCTTTTTCCCTGCCGAGCAGAACAAAAAAGTTCTGACACCAGATCGCGTAGCCAAAATCATGGGCCACACCCCAATGAACCGCTTTGGCTCCGCCAATGAACTCGTAGGTGCAGCCCTGCTCCTGGCCGCCAACGGAGCAGGCAGTTTCATCACCGGCCAGGAAATGGTGGTGGATGGCGGCTACAGTTCCATGACCATCTAAGGTTTTATTTGCCCCCCCTGGATGATTCAAGGGGGGCGTTTGGCTAGTTCGCACAGGCAACCTTTGAGTTCTCATTGCTCATCCAAGTTGCCCGGGGTAACTTTTCCCGAGGGCCAATTAACATTTTAAAAACGATTGTTTTTTTGTCACTGGGTCAAAAAATTGTTGTTTAAAAACAAGCGGGCTGATAAAACCACGCCCTCGTGATTTCCTTGGTTCGTTTTTCCAGTCTCCTCAGCCTTCTCTGCGCCAGTGTTTACGCACAGGACAGCCTGCTGCCACTGCCTGAAGGAGGCCCTGAATATTCAGTCCAGGAGGTATCTTCTGAGACACGCTTTCTAAAACCAACAAAGTCCATCAAGCCCCCGGTAGCAGCCGCCAGCGCCAATGCTGCAATGGCCCAGCCACAGATCCATGCGCCCACCGTCGCACGTCTGCGAAAGCTTATCCTGATGCCAGGCGGCTTGTCGCCAGAAATGATGCGCGAACAAATCTTGGCGAGCGGACAAAATCGCACGCCGGTTACCATTGTCGGCATGGAGGCGCCTGCTCCCATTTTGACCAACTTGGCTAATTTCTTCGGTGGTGACGTGAATGCCGATACACAGAAGCAACTTTTGGACACTGTCAGTCAAGGCATGGGCAGCAAAACCTCCAAGACCCCCCGCCGCGTAGAAGTGGTGGGATGGTTGCCTAGTGAAGGTGTCATGGCCGTGGCTGTATATCCTGAAAGCTAAAAGCAGAAAAAGCTTTGCCGCAGCGTGATGCCATTCTGCCTGCCTGGTCGAATGTTGGATCCATTGGATAGGCGAAACTCATGGCGTACCCAAAAAGCGGTGTTGGCCTCGTCTTGATCGCCTTCATCTTTTTCCCAAAGAGCAGGGTTTCGGCAAGCCCTGTTCCTTGGCATGGGATAGGAATGCTCGAAATGAGGTCGAGCTTTAGCGTCTGCCTACAGTATATTTTCCACCCTACTTTTGGGAAGCCGCGCGGATGAACTTAGCGAGATCTTCCTTTTGTTTTTTCAGGTCAGGCAGATTGAGGTACATCATGTGTCCGGCCGTGTAATCATCCTGGGTGATGTTTTTCATCAACTCTGGGTGAATGTTCAAGTGAGAGAAGGTGTAGCGAGCTGCATAATAAGGCGTCGCCATGTCGTAAAATCCATTGGAGACGTGCACTTTCAAAAAAGGATTTGCCGTCATGCTTTCAGCGAGGATTTCAGAGACATTGGCAAACTGGTTCTCGGCATCCCAGTTCCACTTGCCCACTCCGCCAAGAATGTTGTAAGGGCGATCATCTTCAAACTTGAGGTCATGGCGCACGTAATGATTGAAGGTGGAAGCAAAGGCACTGAAGACAGCGTCTGCACTAGGATCACGCTCAGCCTCATTACCCAGGCGGTCACGCATGTAGCTAGTGTAACGGCTATCGAAACGGCCCGTTACCAGACGCTGATCTCGCAGTAATTCGGCATTAAAACGACTCAGTGAAACACGTAGATCTGAGGCGGCGACAAACGTTTCTGACAAACCCGTGAAACGTGCCATCTGCTTCACCACGGCTGCACGCTGCTGAGCAGGTAAAGATGCCCCAAGAAGAAGAGCCTCATTGTAGTCTCCACTGGTAAATTTCTCGGATTCCTGTAAAACTTCAGCCAGCGGTTTCTTCTGCAAATCAGCAGGCAGTTTTTGATGATACCAAGCTGTGGCCGTGAAGCTTGGCAGGTAGAGAACAAATGGCAGGTCATTGCCTTCGGAACCCCAGATGGTCTGAAAGTTGAGCACGGTAGAGACGAGCATGATGCCATTGAGATTCATCCGATGCGTGCGTAGCAACTCTCCGCTGAGAGCCGCCGCACGCGTGGTGCCGTAGCTTTCACCAATCAGGAATTTAGGCGAGGGCCAGCGAGTATTCTTGGTGATGTACAGTCGGATGAATTCGCCGATGCTACGAGCATCCTCATTCACACCAAAGAAGTTCTTGGCCTCCTCAGGCTTACTCGCGCGGCTATATCCCGTGCCTACCGGATCTATGAACACAAGATCCGTTTCATCCAGAAGAGAGAACTCATTTTCTACCAGTTGATAAGGAGGAGGCACGGCAAAACCATCGTCACGTAGTTTCACGCGCTTGGGTCCCAGTAGTCCTAGATGCATCCACACCGAGGATGACCCCGGACCGCCATTGAAGGAAAACGTGAGCGGACGGTTTGCAGGATCGGCCACACCTTTTTTGGTGTAGGCGATGTAAAAGATATCTGCCGTGACCTTACCTTCACCATCTTTCAGGCTCAGTAGGCCAGCCGTCGCGGTGAAATCGATCTTTTGGCCATTGAGAGTCAGGCTATGCTCCGTCTGAGTCTTTTTCTCGGATTTGTCCGCTGATGTGTCTTCCTTAGACTTTTCATCTTTCGCCCCTTCAGTTTTGTCAGCCGCTGCTTCTTTATTCCCCTTGTCCTCCTTCATAAATTTTCCACCCTGCCCTTCATTCGCCTTCTTTTCTTGAGGCGGCAGCACCGCTTTTTCAGGCTCTGTTGGAGTCGCCTGGGAGTGAGCTATCGAAGTGGTGAGCGCGATGAAGGAGAGAATCCGCAGAGAGTTGGGCATCTGGAACATGATCAAACATAAACGGATCTGTGGCCGACTCCTTTAAAACCTTCATTTATTGTAAAAAAGAACTGGCAAAGGTCAGATCCAGCGCTTAACTAGCCATCCCACACACCGCGCGGTTAGCTCAGCGGTAGAGCACTGCCTTCACACGGCAGGGGTCGCAGGTTCGAACCCTGCACCGCGCACCATTTGAACAGTTCGCCACGTCGCGACATTTCTTGTCAAATGGTTCATTTTCAACGGATTAAACCGAATCCATACCACTATTCACCTAGACACTTCTCGATACGTTTTGGCGCCCTGGAACAGATTGATGTTCGGGTATTCCCCTCTCTCCCGCGAATCCAGAAAATTATTCAGGTGAAGCCGCAGGTCTTTCTTGCTGGCGTCACGTTCAGCTTGGGAAGACCCCAGGCCATCGCGCTCAAGCGGGGCTTTTTTCAAAAAGTAGTTTGGCATACCTAGTTGCAGCCTCTTTCGTTGTGCGCCTGGTCGAGTCATTCACAAGATCCTTGGGATCGTCGAAATAATAAAAGCGAAAATAGCGCTCTCCTTTGGGCTATGATTTGAAAATAGCATGGCTCAAAAATTCAGTGGAAGCTGATTTAAAAAGCGGATGAAATCTTCGCGCTTTACGACCCAGCGCCCTCGCATTTTTTGGGCTTTCAAAAAATTCATTATTAGAGACTCTAGCTGGGAGTCTGGTAGCCAGAGCTCAAGAGCAACTCCATTCAAAAAACTAAGGCGCAAGCACCGATTTATCCCACAAAGATAAGTTAGGCCTAGCGACGATCTACCCCATAATCGGGGTGCCTTTTATCGTGTCTGAGAACGACCAAATAAATGGCATCATCATCAACCTCATACAGCAAGTGATAAGGAAATTTGCGGAGACTGGCTCTGCGCAAACCACATGAATCATAGTGATGGCTGCGCGGATTTCTTTTCACTGAGGCCAGAACCGAATCTAGCTCACTCCAATAAGCAGCAAGCACCCTTTCCGAGATTTCTGCGTAGTGTAGGGCCGCATCGCGGATATCCTCGGCAAGCTTTGGATGGCGAATAATCTCCATCAGCTATTTCCGCCCACAGGCTTTCCAAAAATCGGCCTCAGAGAGCCCTTTGACATTGCCAGATTTCAAATCGTGAAAGCGTTGCAAGGCCTCCTCATCGCTCACGTGGCGAGGGCAGGGATCTAGGTCTTCAAGGAGCGAAGACACTAACTCAGCACGATCCAGCATATCAAGCTTGGCCGCCTCTTTGATCAACTCTGCGACATGTGACATACTAAGAATATAGGATAGAACGAAAAGAAGTGCCAGTTCAGATTTGTGGATTCAAAGAGCTCAGGAGGAGGGGGCTGAGGGTCTAGCTAGCAGGCGGGACGAAAACGCCCCATGCAAATCATACGGCGTCGAAACGGGAGGGCGCTGCTTCTGGTATGCCCCTCCTGCTCTAATATGCGTTTTAGACAAGCCCGCCGCATCTGGCGTGCCGCCACCGGGGCAGGCGGTCGGGCACACCCGTTCCGCCTGTCGGTAGCTGCCCCGCTTTGGGTGCCCACGTTTTGTATCCAAGCGCAGCACGGCCCTGGAGGGTGTATTCCTTGCCATGATTTCGAAGGGCTAGGATTGGGTGCCTTGATGGCTACGAATGAGGGCCACGCCGCGACGACCTCGCCAAATGCGTCATTCTGCACAAGGGCACGTATTTTGACCGGGTAAAGCGTTCCCGGCTTTATGGGATAAGGGAAGGCTTCCAGTTCGAAGCCTGCACCGCGCACCATTCTAGTTTTAGCAAAGTGGCAGATTGAAATGTCGAAGATTTAAGAATCTTCGTTCCATCTTTGATGGATTCCCATTGGGTTTTCTTGTCACCAATACTTTATGCCAAAGAGTATCTGGATTTCCAACTGGATGGGATGCTCAGCTTTAGGGCGTAGAGATAACGGATGAGTTGGCCGTGATGAGCGGCTTCGTGCTCCAACAGATCGATGATCAAGCGGTTCTGGACATCGGTATAAGTCTCGATGGATTTCAGGACGTCTGAAACTGCCTGGGCGGAACGACTGAGAGCCTCGGCTACTGGAATTATGAGGGTGGCCGTTTCCAGCGAGCAGGTAAAACCGGCCCATTGATTGGCCATGATCGCCCTGGTGTAGCTCTCTCTTGCGCCCACCACACACCAGAGCTGGAGCCCCAAAGTATTTGAGGGCAACGATGGTAGTTTCGAACTCAGTGCGGCTTCATCAACAGAGTCAATAAGATCACGGTAGAGACTGAATGATCGGTCCAGGCTATCTGAAATGATGTTGGTGATCGGCATGGGAAGTCAATCTATAAGAAGAATCAACGATTGAGCACCTTCCTCCAAGAACGATGCATCAATCTGAAAAGTTCTGGGGTGGCGAGAATGACACTGACTGGGAACCCAACCAGCACTGCGAGGGTGAGCCATCTTCCCCCTAAAGTGGCCGAAAAAAGCTCAAACCAAGTGCTGTTTCTGCTACCCGGGGTGAGGTCTCGAGGGTTCGTGGGCGAGGCCAGCATGGTGACTTGATGGCCGATGGGTAACTGTGTTCTGAAACCTTGAGTGAACCGTCGCCCATCCACTTCCAATCGGTAGTCATACGTGGCTCCACCTTTAGGTGCGTAGGTGGTTCGATCCAAGCCCAGAACCAGCACTCTTTTTTCAATGCCGTGGTGCAATAAGTCATAATGCCGCCAAACGGAATAGCCTAGACCAGCGAGCATCAAGGGGAATCCCACCAGCAAACCGAGGCAGAGCAGGAAGTTTCCCAGCTTTGAGGTCCATCTTTCTCGTCTGCCAGGGGAAGAGAGTCGAAGCAGGTTGTAGCGATTGTTGGTCAGTTTTCCCTGCATAGACACCTTTTCCGAGTTGATGGCAGCGCCGTGCGTCATCCCCTTTATTTACTCTCTGCGGATGGCTTCGATGAGCTTCCCACGTACCGCACTAGAGACGGCGATCCAGCAGATAAGGATGCCGAAGAGGATGATGGTGAGGGTGAGAATACTGAGGAAGGAAATGGGAAGTGCCGTACCGCCTTGCTGTAGGCTGGGCCAAACGGCAAGGATCGCGCTGACGACTCCTAACAAGACTCCGATAATGAGGAGGGCGATGTGCTCGCCAAGGATTAGTCGGCGGAGAGAGGCTGGCGGGAAACCCACGGCCTGCATGAGGCCTAGTTCGCCACGGCGCTCTAGCACGTGACGGGCAACCAGGATGCCAAGACCAGCGGTGCCCAGGAGAACGCCCAGGCCACCGAGGACGGTGAAGATGCCAATGTAGGTATTCTGCACGCTCATGAATGTCTCCAAACGGTCCTTAGCGCGCTCAAGTGCCAATCCACGCTGCTCAAGCTGACGGGTGAGGTGGGCGCTGACTTCATCCACTTGATCCGCTGGGGCGTCAATGAGGAAGGCGCGATAACCGGCCACGTCTGGATAAGTGGAGAGAAAGGACTGCTCGCTGATGATCATTTTTCCTTGGAGAACAGACCCGGCGAGCATGGCGTGGAGTTTGACCTGGAGAGTGGCTCCAGCGGCATCTTGATAATCCAGCGCGCCGCCCACGCCGAGGCCCAGACCCCACATAGCGGTGGCCTGGTCAGCGATCGCTTGGAGAGGTTCGTTGAGACCTAACCAGGTTCCCTTGCCGGCAAAACTGAATCGGCCTTCAAGCTTGGCCGGATCCACCCCCACGAGAGCAGGTTTTTGAGCGCGATTGAGATTGAGACAACTGGCGTCATCCCCCTGCCGGACGCGGAAAGGCACAATGGTGACGCCTTTTAAAATCTCTTCGTCCAGGCCAAAGGCATCACGGCCTGCGGGTGTATTGAGGTCTTCATAGATCGGTAAAGAAGACTCACCGATGAGTGCAAAGCCGCCAGTGCCCGAGGTAGGTTTGGCCACGTCTCCAGCGCTCATGCGAAAAGCATTCACCGCTGTGACGAGGAAAATACCGCCAGCCATCATCCCCATAACTGCAAGGCTACGCGAGGGACGGCGAGTGACATTGCGCAGGCCGATCTGCCACAAAGTCTGGGCAAGGCCTAACGAACGATTCATCCAATGACGCGCCAGAGAGAGCCCACTCATGAGGAGTAAAAAGCCGCTGCCAAAAAACATGCCCGCAACAGCCTCGGGTGCTGTAGCCTGGCTGCCAGTGGCCATGAGAGCAGCAGCTCCACCGAGCCAAACGAAAGGCATGATCTTCCGCCAACGGGGTCGTGGTGTCCCCTGCCCTGCGGCGTCATCGGCACTCCAAGAACCAAGCAGATCACGTGCTTGTTGTTTAAAAAGGCGGCGGCTGGCCCACCACAGAGTGAGCAACACCACAATGACAGCCCCGACACCGGCCCCAGCTTTGGTGGCTAGGCTACCGGAATAGATGAGCGGGAGGCCCTGGGAAGCGCCTGACCAAGCCCCGCTGAGACCTTTGAGAGCTAGTTTGGTGTAGAGCTCACCACCAAAGACACCAAGGATGGCACCAATAGCGGCAAGCACCCCCGCTTCACCTAACAAGGAGCGTCGCACCATTTTAGAGGTCCACCCCATGGCTAAAAGCAAACCGACTTGGGCAGAACGGCGCTCAAGAGTGAAGAGGAACAGGAGTGCGGCGAAAATGAGAGCGGCAGCGATGAGGAACATGCTGAGGCCAATGAACAGCCCACCAAAATCCACGCTGCCCTTCGCTGCCGCTGTGGCTTGACCTTTAAGATCCGTGGGTGTGAGACCGATATCTGCGAGAGCGAGGCCAGAGGCCATCTCTTTACGTAAAGCTGTTTCATCCTGAGCTGCATCGGCAAATCGAATCGAGGTGAGATTGCCAAAACGATTGGCCCAGAGTTTTTTCCCATCTTCCAGGCTGATGAAACCTTTGGGTGTACCTTTGTAATCGTCCCAATACTTTTCATCTTTATCGCGGATCTTTTTGGTATCCATCGGGATGCCGGGATCCCAGTCGCGGCAATTGTCCACATCCGAAACACCCGGAAAATCAGGAGTCCAGGCACGGGTGACATTGGGATCATCCATGGGTAGAATACCACTGACGGTGAAAGTGGCTGTTTGTTCCTTAAGCTCTCGACCAATACCCACGACGTAGTAGATGATATTCAGCTTATCCCCCACCGAGAGGCCGTGATCCTCTGCTAGCCATTGGGTGATGACGATCTCAGAGAGCCTAACATTGAGTTTGTCCGTGGCGGTAACCATGGAATAAGGGGTGGCTCCTTTGGCTGAGGTGAAGCCATTGACGAGATACGTCAATACGCCATAGCTTTCTGGGCGAGCAAGCAGCTTACTCGCCAGAGAACGGTCCATAAAAACGCGATCGGTACTGACCTCCCATTCCTGGCGAGGTGCCGTGACTCGTTGGAGTTTGAGAGCAAAGTCAGGCAGTGTCTTGGCTTTTTCTAAAGCGGCGCTATCGCTGCTCAAAGTGGAGGATGAAGAGAGCAGCACATTCACCTTCCCATCCATTTCGATCTGCGTCTGGAGATCTGCCAGCGGAACAAAAACGGAGTCGGGAGATACTTGTGAGGCGATGAGTTGGAAGGCCCCAAAATCTTCAGCTGAAACAATAGCTCCAACGGTGCGACGTAGAGACACGTCTTCATTGGTGCTACCGGAGAGAGGGGCATCACGAGAAATGGCACTGGGGCGTTCTAGGCGAACCAGGACGGTATCACCCACTCTCGCGGAGAGCTTGCGTGCGAGCGGTTCGTTGAGGGCGATCTGGCCTTGGGCAAGTTCAATGTTTTTGCCGCTGGTGCTCAGTTGCCAAAAGCCTGCCTCCACACCGAGCACTTGAGTGCCATTGACCCGCACTTTGCCATTTGAAGAAGCCGTGGAACCAATGGCCATGATGGCTGGAACCGCGTGAGACTTTGTGCCCAATTCTTGCGTAAACCAACGGTCTCCACCAAGCACACCAGCCTGGATCTTTCCCAGACGCAGATCTGCAACCCGACGAAGGCTTGCGCGGACGGAATCTCCCACCAGTAGAGAGCCGCTCAAAATAGCGGATGCCAGAAAGGTACCCAGAAGAAGACCCAGGTGTCCGCGCCAATAATGCCGGGCTGAGGAGAGGACGAAAGAGAACAAAGACATGCTCCCTATACGTGGCTGCACCTGCAATGCTGCGCAAGCGGCACGGAAAAACTACGCGGGAACTGGAGGCACCTGCGTAGTTTCAACAAGCAGCCGTAAGATAGCTCACAGAGCGCGGGCTTTGATGCGATTCTTTTTGACTGGCTTCGGCGCGGTGGTCGGGCGAAAGGCTTCACCGAAAAGGTATTGGCGTG
The DNA here is from genome assembly GCF_014203045.1 of Prosthecobacter dejongeii. Taxonomy (NCBI): domain Bacteria; kingdom Pseudomonadati; phylum Verrucomicrobiota; class Verrucomicrobiia; order Verrucomicrobiales; family Verrucomicrobiaceae; genus Prosthecobacter; species Prosthecobacter dejongeii. Next base: position 30,151 of record NZ_JACHIF010000014.1, on the reverse strand, counting down.
CACTGTCCACCTGCCCCATGACGCGGCCCATCCATTTGGTGAAATCTTTGCCGAAATGCTCGTCTGCCTGGGGGTCCATCAAAGCGTCATCCAAGCTGGCGTGATGCGAACGTAGCTCCATCTCCAGGTGCATGCCGATTTCGGGAATGTACAATTCGACAGCCTCGAACATATCCATGACGCGGGCGGCATAACTGGTGTCCCAGACTTTGTCATCGTCTTCGTAGCTGCTGGTGATAAGGTGGGCGATGGTGTATTCTGCATTGTCCGAATAGACTTCTGCAGCCTCCAGGACGGAATCGAAGCTATCATGCTCGCTGGTCACTGGCAGGACCACAGAAAGGCTAACACTGGCCTCTGGTAGAATGAGATCCATTTGAGAAGTCTGATAAAGTTTTTGAAAAAACTCTCCCATCCCGGTGGCCACTTCCAAGATGGTGATGGGGCTTTCATCCAGTTTATCCAGCAGACTATCGGCCGTAAGAGTGGTCGCATCGAAAACGCACCCGGAGGTGTCATGCCCAGCTTCGTCCACGAGGGAAAGCAGTTGGTGGGGAGCACCGTGCTCACTGAGATAACGGGCACAGCAATGAGCCAGCGTGCTCTTGCCAGTGGAAGGATAGTCGTTCTGGATGAGGATCAGCTTTTTCATATTTTTGTAAGGCTTCATTAATAATCTATGAATTATTAAAATTATTTCAAGCGTAAATATTAAACTTTTCCATAATTTCTGTAAATAGGTGCATTTTAGATACGGTGCAAAGCTGCGGTTTTAATTTTTTCAGGTCGAAGGGAATGCGAGGCAAAGACGTTAAGATGAGCATGCATGACCGTTTTTTGCTTTTTATGCTGCTGGCTCTGGGGCTACAGGCTCAGGTATCAGCCCCTCCTCCAGCTTTGACGGAATATCAGGGCCGAATAATCGCCCAAACGATGCATTGGCAGGGAGCGGGGTGGCTGATCCGCCACAAAAGAGACCGAGAAGAGGCGACGCTACGGATGCGCGAAGAGTTAAAACTCAAACCCGGCATGGCTGTGTGTGACATGGGCAGTGGCAATGGCTACCACACGCTGCCGATGGCCGAAGCGGTGGGCAAAGATGGCAAAGTGTATGCCGTGGAAGTGCAGGTGGAAATGATTGAGATGCTCAAAAAAAGAGCTGAGGCCAAGGGCATCACGAACATCGTGAGCATCATCGGAGAGATGCATGACCCCATGCTGCCTGCGGCGTCTTGTGATCTAGTCCTGTTAGTGGATGTTTATCATGAGTTTTCCCACCCCGAGCAGATGCTAGCAGGCATCCGTAAGGCGCTAAAACCCGATGGAGTGGTGGTTTTGGTCGAGTTCCGTGCAGAAGATGACAGTGTGCCGATCAAACCTGAGCACAAGATGACCAAGGCTCAGATCAATAAAGAACTGACAAGCAATGGCTTTAAGCTGGTGCGGGAGTTCAATGAACTGCCCTGGCAACATATGATGTTCTTTGGGTTAGCTAAAGAGTGACTGCTTTGGGGAACTGCGGGCGGGGGTTTGCAAAGCTTGCCACTGATGGCGCGTTTTGAGACGATACAGGCATGAATCTCCACCTCTTCATTTTGGGCGCGGCGGTTTTCATGAGCAGTGCCAGGGCGGCCATGGGGACAGACACGGCTTTTTTTGAAGGCAAGATCCGCCCCGTTTTGGTGAAGCATTGTTATGAATGTCATTCCGCAGAATCTGGTAAGACCAAAGGAGGATTGTCACTGGATAGCAAACAAGGACTGCTAACGGGCGGTGATAGTGGCCCTGCAGTAGTCCCAGGAGAGCCTACCAAAAGCCTGCTGCTGGCGGCCATGCGGCATGAAGATCCAGATCTGGCAATGCCGCCAAAAGGCCCCGCTCTGGCGACAGCAGTGACGATAGATTTTGAAACCTGGATTCGAGAAGGAGCCGTGGATCCACGAATCTCTTCCGCCCCTATTCAAGAAAGGCCACCTGTGGATGTGGCCGCTGGAAAGAAATTCTGGAGTTACCAAAAGCCGCAGAAACACCCAAATCCAGAGGTCCAAAACAAAGGGTGGGCGCGGCGGGATTTGGATCATCACATCCTAGCGAAGTTGGAAAGGGAGGGGCTCTCCCCTTCCCCAGATGCGGCTCCAGGCGTGCTTTTACGGCGCCTTTATCTGGACCTCACTGGCCTGCCGCCGACGCCTGAAGAATCGCAAACCTTTGTTAAGGCCTGGACGGCTTTGGAGACGAGAGAGGGACTCCTAGCCAGCACGGTGGACGGGCTTCTGAAGAGCCCCAGATTTGCCGAACGTTGGGCACGTCATTGGTTAGACGTAGCGAGATTTGCGGAATCCAATGGCCGGGAGTCCAACCTCGTCTTTCCTCATGCATGGCGTTATCGCGATTATGTGGTGGATGCCATCCAATCAGATAAACCCTATGACCGATTCATCGTCGAACAGATTGCGGGAGATCTTCTACCCGCCAAAAATGAATCCGAACGGGCGGAGCATCTGATTGCCACTGGGTTCTTGGCCATGGGTGCGAAAGGGCTGAATGAAATGAACAAGGCCCAGTTTGCTGCCGATTTGGCCGATGAACAATTGGACACCGTGACACGGGCCATCATCGCCAGTTCGATAGCCTGCGCACGCTGTCATGATCATAAAAGTGAGCCCTTCAGCATGGAGGACTATTATGCACTAGCGGGTATTTTTCAAAGTACCCAAACTCATTATGGCACCTGGATTGATTCCGAGAACAACAACGGCAGCAGCCTCATTCGACTGCCCAAACTCCCAGCCCAATTGATCCCTAACAAGCCCCTTAACCCATCAAAGGTAAGGCAACTCCGAGCGGATCGAAACAAATTGGATGCTGAGCAGACAGCGCAAGAAGCCTACATCAAAAAGGCTCAAAAAGAGGGCCGGGACATCAGCCATGAAGGCTTCAGACTGCTGAGCAATGCCATCCGCATTCTCTGGACACGAGGAGGCATCGATGGCCAACTGATGACGGTGGATGATGAAGGCAATGCCTTACCCCTATGTATGGGCGTCGAGGATGCTGCCCACATTCAAGAGGCTCAGTTGCTGAATCGCGGAGAAATCGCTCAACCAGTCAAAGCCGTCCCGCGAGGGTTCCCGGCTGTATTTGATCTATCTGTTTCCGCTCCGGGACCTGTTCAAAGTGGTCGCTTAGAATTGGCCAAATGGCTGACTCATCCAGAACATCCACTGACTGCTCGTGTCATCGCGAATCGCGTATGGCGGCATCTCTTCGGGGTAGGGTTGGTGAGGACAGCGGACAATTTTGGCTACAGTGGCGAAAGGCCTTCGCATCCAGAGTTGCTGGATACTTTAGCCCAACAAATGATTCAGCAAGATTGGTCACTCAAAGCGCTGGTCAGAGAAATCGTGTTATCCCGAAGCTATCGGCAAGCCTCCGACTACCGAAAAGATGGCTTTGAGAAAGACCCGGACAATCGCCTGCTGTGGCGGGCACATAAACGACGTTTGGATGCTGAAGTGATTCGTGACTCCATGCTCGCTATCTCAGGCGAGCTGGATGTCAGCCGCCGTCCGGGTTCTCTGGTCACAGAATTTACAGGTCAGTCTGTTTCTTTGATGGGTTTCAATACCGCTTTGCCAGCGGATTTAGATGGCAGCCTACGTCGCTCCATTTATCTTCCTGTGGTGAGAGATCACCTGCCCGATGTCCTGGAATTATTCGACTTTGCAGAGCCCACCTTGGTCACAGGGAATCGCGATGTGACAAATGTTCCTCTGCAAGCTCTCTACCTACTCAATGGCCCTTGGGTGCAGCAGAGGGCTGCTGCTTTAGCCAAGCGAGCACTGCGGGGAAAAAATAATCCAGAGGCCTATCTAAAACGAGCATTTGAACTTTGCTTTAACCGAGCACCTGACCAAGCAGAGAAAGAATTAGCCAATGCTTTTTTTCAAGCGGCACGTGGTATCAGTGCAAGCGAGCACAAGTCGGATGAATACCGACTATTCACACTTTTCTGCCAATCATTATTGGCCAGCGCCGAGTTTCGTTACGTGGATTAATACACAGCGAATAGGCACTGTTGAGATTCATCTGTTTTTCTTCATCCGACATTTGAGGAGTGACGTAAATTGCGCCATGCCTCAGCACTCCACCGTCATTCACTGGTTCCGCCGCGATCTCCGGCTGATGGATAACACCGCCTTGCATCAAGCGGCTAGAGAGGGAGCTCAAGTGATCCCTGTTTATGTATTGAGCGACTGGAAAGCCCATCACGGGTGGACGGGGTCTGCGCGCCAGCAGTTTCTTTGCGGTTGCTTGGAATCCCTCGACAAAAATTTAGAAACCCTGGGCAGTCGGCTCATCCTTCGCTGTGGGCGTGCCGATGAAGAACTGGAAAAGCTCATCAAAGAAACTGAAGCCAAAGCCGTGTATTTTAATCGCGACTACGATCCCTATGGACGTGAGATGGAAAAGAAGGTGCAGGAGGTGTGTCGCCGCATCGGCATCGAATGCCATAGCTACAAGGACCGAGTGCTGCATGAAGCTGATGAAGTGCTCACAGGCAGCGGAAGCCCCTACCGAGTATATACTCCTTACTCGCGTAACTGGCTGGGCCTGGACAAAACACCCACACTTGGAAAACTGGGCAGCCTCGGAACTGCGCCTGGGAAGGCAGTGAAAAGCCTGCCACTGCCGACCCTTCAACATTGGAAACTCCCGGAGAACACTGCACAACTACCCATCCCTGGTGAGCGAGCAGCGCGAGAGCGAATGAAGAACTTCATCGAAAATCGGACCTTGCACAGCTATGCTCAAAAGCGAAACATTCCCGCTGGCACGACGACCTCCCGTCTCGGCCAAGATCTACGCTTCGGTCTCATTTCCATTCGGGAATTGTATGCCCGCTGCCAAAGTGCTGCGGCACAAGCTACGATAGCGGATGCCAAAACTTCCATTGAAACTTACATCAAGGAACTGGCTTGGCGTGAGTTTTATCTCGCCATTTTGTGGAATAACCCGTCTGTCTTTGAAGAGGAATTTGCCCCTGAATTCCGCGGCATGCCATGGCCCGGTTCGGATGAGCATTTTCAGATCTGGAGCCAAGGCCGCACTGGATTTCCCATTGTGGATGCAGGCATGCGCGAGTTGCTAGCCACTGGCTTCATGCACAATCGGGTAAGGATGATTGTTTCCATGTTTCTTACCAAGGATCTGCATTGTCACTGGCGACTGGGAGAGAGTTTTTTCATGCAGCATCTGCTGGATGGTGAGAATGCCAGCAACAATGGTGGCTGGCAATGGAGCGCTGGCACAGGTGCAGATGCAGCTCCCTATTTCCGTATTCAAAATCCATGGACTCAGACGAAAAGTTATGATCCAGACGGCACCTACATTCGCACCTGGGTACCAGAACTGAAAAACGTGTCGCAAGAGAAATTCCTGGCTCCCCCAAAGGATAATCGAGCCCTTGCTCCAGGCTACCCGTTACCGATGGTGGATCACTCCACCGAGAGAGATCGTACACTGGCGATCTTTGCCAAACATCGCGGCAAGTAACCCAGTCTAACGAATTGTATGAAATACATCATCGCCCTTTATCTAAGACGTCAGCCGTAATCGTTACGGGCAGCTTGAGCGGACTCACAATGGTGGCTTCCTTGGTATCATAATGGAAAACACGCACAGGTGGTTTCCCGGCCTTGCCAGTGAGGACAAAAAAATCTAACTGTAGGAGACGCTCTTCTCCAGCGGGAATGTCTGTCGGTTTGATGATCAAAGACACATCGTTGGCTCCATTTTTGAGCCCTCCAATGACGAAGAACTTTTCGGCATGATCTTGCATGACAGGATAGTCGAATCCATTCACCCGCATTCGGGTCTCATACCCAAAAGACTGAAGCGTGCAGCCCGCCATGTTTTCAGGAATTTCGCACAAGGCTGGCACCTGAGGAACCTGTCCAGGAGGGGTAAACTCAGGGTAGTCCAAAAAATCCATGGGTGCGGAGCCCTTCATTTGAGCGATCAGCTGAGGATGATCCAGCAGCTTGAGAACTTTGCTGCTATCAAAACGCCAGCTGCCATTTTCATTGAAAAACTTCAGCATGAGAACGCTGTCAGGAATCTGCCCAGGGTCCCCGCCCAGATTCACTTTACCGAAATACAAGGTATGGGCAGTGGGTCCCACGGCCTGGGCTTCTAAAAGACGAAGGCCTGAAATATCTGGAGGATCCAGCGGCACTGCAAACACGGCCTGCGGGAAAGGTTGTTTTTGACTTACGATCAAATTACGTGTGACGACTTGGCGGTATCGTGTCACGGAATTTGCCCAGGCTCGTGCATCCTGCGCCAGGATAGCGGCACGCCATTTCTGATACGCAGCGTCTAAATTTTGTCGTAAAGCAGGGGCTTGCGCCTCAGACCTAGTGTTGAGATTGAGAACCAAAAAAAGGCAAAGAAGTCGGACAAAAGTGTTCACGGGGGGAGTGTCGCAGAAATTAAGGAGACCTGGCACGTAAATACATCCTCAATGAAGCCTCTAGGCCAGGAAAAGATGTTGCTGGATCGCGTATTTTTGCAAGAGTCACGATTCTGCCACACGCAATCATGGAATCACCCGGCGAAGGTCATCAACGAACACTCCCACTCGACCGAAATCGGGAACTCCTCAAATCTGCTCGCGAAGAGATCTACAAGACTGTAGGCGATATCAGCCTGCCCGTGTATATCTGGGAACCTGATGCAGATAAGGCCCCGCCATACCCAAAATCGGTGGCGGCGTTCTTCTTTAGCAGTGGCTGGGACAATGGCCAGATCGCTCAGTTTGCGCCACACTGCGTTTACTTTGCTTCTCGCGGCATGATGACGATGGCTTTTGATTACCGGATCACTCACCGAAATCATGGGGGGCCTCTCGAAGCAATTGCAGATGCGCGCTCTGCCATGCGCTGGATTCGCCTCAATGCGGTGGAGCTTGGTATCAATCCGGGCAAGATTGTCGGTGTTGGTGGCAGTGGAGGTGCCCATGCCATCACGTCTTCTGCCATGCTCAGTGGCTTTGACGACCCTGCAGATATTCTGGATAGTAGTCCCTCTCCAAACGCGCTAGTGCTATTCAACCCGGTTCTGGATACCTCTAAGAAAGGCTTTGGTTTGGATCGCTTTCCTGATGCAGGCGTAGCTAAAGATGCCAACCTGATTCGTGCCATCAAACCGGGCTTGCCGCCGATGTTGATCATGCACGGCACGGCAGACAGAGTGGTGCCTTTCGGTGGCACCTATGAGTTTGCAAAAAAGTCTTCCAAGAAGAAAAACTTTTGCCGATTGATCGAATTTGAAGGTCAAGGGCACGGTTTCTTCAATTTCAATCTCTCCTTTGAGATGTATGAAGCCACATTGATGGCCATGGATGAGTTTTTTGTGGAGTTGGGCTTTTTAGAGCCAGATCCTGAAGCCGGCTTGGGCAAGGTGGATTGAGGCGAAGCTGCAAATGGTGAAATTTATTTACCTGAATAGTTCAGACTGAAGGTTTCCCGCTTGAATCGGGTGGCGACGCACGTTTAAAGCTGCCACTGCATGATTTTAGCTGCCTTGCCCGAACCCAGTCCCTTTGGAGATGTCCTGATGGCTTTTTTGAGCATCCTTTTTGAAGGAGCTCCATACATCATGATCGGCACGCTCCTCTCGGGGCTCATTGACGCCTTTCTGCCTGCAAAATTGCTCGAACGGGTGCTGCCTAGAAACAAGGTCTTATCCACGCTTATAGCTGGCTTTTTGGGCCTGATTTTTCCCGTCTGTGAATGCGCCGTCGTTCCGGTGATTCGTAGGCTCGTGAAAAAAGGACTGCCGCTTTCCTGCGCGCTCTCTTACATGCTTTCAGCGCCAATCATGAATCCCATCGTGGCGGTAAGTACGCTGACAGCTTTCAAGGAATTCGAAAAAGTGACTGGCTGGGCTACCTTTGGCAACGCCACGATGACCATCTCACGGCTCGCTTTAGGCTATCTTGTCGCAGTTACGATCGGTCTCATCGTGTTGCGTTTTAAACCTGCCCAGGTCCTTAAAACGAACATCGCTCAAGAGATTGAAGATTCGGCCGCTGAAAACGCCAAAGGCAATGATTCAAAGGCCAGCTTTAATGCCCGGTTGGTGCATGCTTTCCGCACCGCCATGGGAGACTTCCTGGATACAGGCATGTATTTTACCATTGGCGTCATCATTACCTCCGTCTTCAACACACAGGTGGATCAGACCTTGCTGGATCGTGTGGCAGGCAATGAACTTTTGGCAATCCCATCCATCATGGGACTGGCCTTCGTATTGTCTCTATGCAGCACATCGGATGCCTTCATTGCAGCCCCTATGGCTTCCTTCTCCATGGCGGCCAAACTGGCCTTCCTCGTTTTTGGCCCGATGATGGACATCAAACTCATGTTCATGTATGCGGCTGTGTTCAAACGCCGCATGGTCATCGCCATGTTACTCGGCACGTTCATTCTCATTGCTGTCTTAGCGGGCCCTATGACCTTGTTCGTTAATGATCCTCGTGCCTTTCCTGAAAAATCCTGGGAATTTATCACCAGTATTTTTTCCAAATAGTCTCATTCTTTAGCCATTTCACTTCTCATGAGCGGAACCCGTACTTTAATCCACCTCATCAGTGTTGCCCTGCTTCTTCTCTGGAGTGCAGTCCTGCTCTATTTCCACTACTCTGGCCGTGTGAACGAATACCTTCCGGGTGACGGAATCTTCCGCCCGATGGTGCTTTATACAGGCATCGGATTGGCCATCATGGGTTTATTTAATTTGCTAACGATGGGCTCTGAAGTCGCCGGTTGTGAAGGTCACGACCATGGCACCGGCGGCTGTGGTCACGATCATAGCCATGATAAAGGCTGTGGGCATGATCATGGCAAAGAAGCGAAATCTGGCTGCTGTGGAGGGCACGACCATGACCACGCTCATTCGCATGCCCATCACGAAGGCTGCGGGCATGACCATGGACACACTCATCATGCTTGCGATCACGATCATGACCACACTCATGCCCACGTCCACAGTCACACGCATGATCACCATGGGCATGGTATCTTGGAAGAAAGTGGCTGGACCGGGCGGCTGGTAGCCATTCTCATCCTCGCAGCTCCGATCACCTGGGCCGCCATACAATCTCCAGACCGTTACAGTGCGAATGCGGTGCTGAACAAAGGGGTGTACAACCAAAACTACAACTCGACCGCACGGGCGGATGAATTCACTCTGCGTGGTGACGGCTCAAAACCAAGCCGTGCGACTCCAAAACCTGTTCCATTACCCGACACCCCTCTTCCGGCCCCAGAGAAATTCAATGATCCAGAAGCCGTCGCTAAAGCATCTTCGGCTCCACCAAAAGAAGCCCAGAGTTATGGCAGCTTCACGCTGGAAGATTTGAAGCAGCAGATCGAACAAAACAGCAAAGGTGAATTTGTCCTGCAAGTACCTGAAATTTATTACACGGGTGGTGACTTGGAGGTGCAGCGTGTCATCACGGGGCAGCCCATCGAAACTACCGCTCAGGTCCTGCCTGAAAAAGTGAACAATGCCAACGGTCATCGTCTGCGTATCTTCCGCATGCTCGTGCAGTGCTGCGCTGCCGATGCGCGTCCTTATTCTGTTCCTGTGGATTTTGGTAAAAAGGCGCCTGATTTCAAGGAAATGACGTGGGTCAAAATTTCAGGCATCATGAGTTATGAAAAGGATGGAGATCAGACCATTCCTGTGATTAAAGCGACCCACATCGAGGAGACCACAGCTCCAGACAATACGATGATCTATTAGATCCGGCGAAAACCTTTTAACCTGATCCAAATTTCCTCCTGAGATTTTCAATCCAGGGGGATCTTTATAGTCAGGGTTTTAAAGTAGAGGCTTGAATTTTAGTTTTGTTTAGAGGCCAGTCTGCATTGGGAAAAGCCTCCCAAACTTTCAGATGACGCACACTACCCTCCACACCCACAACGAACATGAGACTGTGTTTTTGGCGATCAATCAACTCGTGACTCCCGGTGAGGCTCTTGCCATCCACTGTTGCCAGCATTTCATTGCCTAGTACTTCAAAGACGACGGTGTGCCACTCATCGAGTTTTAAAGGTGTTTTAGCTGCTCCAAGCGGAACTGCCTTATCTGGGCCGGCGTGATCGTTATCATCCTTGGTGATGCGAAAGCCACCTTCACTCAGGTGGATACTGCACACATAATCCTTCGCATCCACCGTGCGCACACTCAAACTACGGTACTTGCGACCCGCGAGAGGCACATCGTTCATCCGCACTTGGCATTGGATGATGACATCTTTATACATGAATCCATAAGAAGCCGTAGCCGGGTGTTTCACTTCAGCCGTTTCACGCCCGGTAAAAACGCCTTCCTCCACCGCCCATTTGCCACCACGGGGCACCGCATTCCAGCGCCAGCCCGAAAAACCTGAAGCGAAGCCGTTGGACTTACCATCGAAGGGCTTCAGAGGTTGAGCGAAATCTTCATTCACCAGCAACTTACCACGGCTGGTCATGAGGGTCGGTTGATCCTCCAAGGCCAGCAAATTCAATGAGATCAGCGTGAGAAAAGAAAGGGGGCAAAGAACATTCATGATGACGAAAGCCAGAACGTGTCTTTGTCGCAAATTTCTCGACGAATCTTACCAAGCTACACCAAACGGGTCAGTGAGCCCAGGCTTTGAATCCAAGTGAATAGCTCCTGAAGCGTTTTCGCTGGAGCTTTGCTTGCTAAAAAATAGCCCTGATCACCCGATCTCCAGGTTGCGATTTGCCAGTTTCCATGTTGCGAAAATTGGGGTTCACTTCCATTCGGGCTGTCCTTCAAACCTGATGCTTGAAAGGTAATGAGGTGCGCCGGATTGTCTTTCATAATCTGAAAACACACCACTGAGGCAGGACGTCCACCGATCACAATAACCTTGCATCCAAGAGTGGAAAAAGACCTCAACTCTTTGGGAATTTCATTGGGTTGAGGTGCTTTAGTATTGGCTAAAAAAGCTTTCAAATGAGAAAGATCACCAGAAAATTCGTCTAGCGGCAAAGTTCCTCCCTGTAAACCATCTGCAATGGCAAGTGCCTCAGCTCGCCATTCAGGTGCAGTATTACTCCAGCGCAAAGCCACAAACGCAATGGTCATAGCAGCAGCCAGTCCTAACCATGGCATCCAAACAGACTTTAGAACAGGCTGCCGAGATGTTTTACTCGTGGTTTGAGAGGCCGAAACTGGCTCTGCCATCAGGGCTGCCAAAAGACGATCATTCAGCCCCTCTGGAACTTCTTTTTGGGCAAATGCAGAAGCAGCTTTTTCATCAAAGGCCGTGCGCTTGTCAATCCACTTAGACAACTCAGGATTTTGACTCAATAACGCACGAGCCTCAGGCTCAGCGTCGCCTGGACGCAATGAGCAAGCATCAAGGTTAATTCTGGCTTCTTCAGGAGTCATGAGCGGGGTTTCAAATCGGTTGTTCCTGTCTGCTGGAGGATACGCCGCAAGGAATCCTTCGCCCGTGACAGCCGTGACATTACGGTTCCGATTGGAAGATCCAGCGTTTCTGCAATATCGCGATACGACAATTCTCGCAGATAAAATAAAACCAAAGGAGCACGATAGTGTTCTTCCATGGCATCAAGAGCCCGATGCAATGTGGCCGAGTCTAGTGTGGGCGGGTCTTCTTCCGGAAGGTCTAGGGTGCTACCATGAAGCTCTGCCTCAAACTCAACGTGCTCATGCTTCTTTTCTCGGCGGGCAACAGCCAACCACTCTCGATACAAGGTGGTGTAAAGCCAAGTTTTAACCTTATCCAAGTCTCGCAATGTATGGCCTTTGCGAGCCCATTGTAGAAAAGTCTGCTGAACAAGATCTTCAGCCATGCCTTCGCGCCGACACATGCTTTGGGCGAAGCGGAAAAGCCCTTGATAGTGAGTATCAATGAGTTGCTTAAAATCGGGCGCTGGGGCCATGCGAGGAGTAGCAGACTTCGTTATCGGTACGGGGTCAATTTCAAACTCACGTAAGGCCGACATCCCGGCGAATTCAAGCAGGGGCGAAAGAACGAAGGAGTTCATTGAAGAAAAATTTGCCGAAACCAAGGAACACAATTAAAAATAGGCCGCGTTGGCGACTTGCCTGGCCAAAAGTGTGAGAATGAATTCCGCAGATATTCCAGAATTCTTTGATCTTCGTTTCGTTTCACCGCTCTATTTACTTTGCTAGTCCTTTGACTCAGCGTGAAACCATCAGTCCTAACGAGGTCAAAAATGCATCACTGCGAACGAAAGTATCGTCCAATAAAACGCGATCTCGCATGAGGTAACCATGAGTTCCGCTCTCATTGACGACCAGCTCACTGCGATTTCCTAACTTCAGCATGGAGTCATGAAACCGTTGAGCACCGATGAATGGCGTCACCGTATCGCCGGTACCATGAAAGGTGATGGTAGGAGGTAAACCTGCTTTCACTTGATGCACCGGAGAAATCTTTTTCCAGTCTTTGCCAATTTTGACCTGTCCATACCCGTCTGGAGAGCAGTCAATCACCGGGAACAAAAGCACAAGTGCATTGGGCTCAGCCGAGATAGATGTATCCTCCCCAGCTTCATTCACATCCGCAAATAAAGCCGTTGCCACAGCCAGATGGCCACCCGCAGAGCCCCCACTGACAATGATTTTCTGGGGATCTATCCCGAAGTCTTGCGAGTGCGCACGAACATAGCGCAAAGCACTTCGGGCATCCTTCACGCAGTCGAAGACAGTCACGCCTTCTTTGGGCTGATGCAGACGATATTCCACACTGATACCTACGAGCCCCCTTTCTCTGTAGTGAGCCGCAAATGGATACATGCGTTTGGCATTTCCACCTGTCCAGCCGCCGCCATGGATCGTGATGTAACAAGCTCGCCGGTCAGTTGACAGATGCCCGTCTGGTTCGAAAACATGGAGAGACAGTTCACGATCGGCGACCTTTTTGTAAATCACTGAGCGAGTCGGCGTCAGAGTAGCCGCTAACTCATCCACGGGATCCATCTTCTTCACTTGGGCCTTGGCGTTGATAACGGTGAAAACAAGAGCCGTGAAAAGACAAAGGAAGCACTTCATAAAAACTTCATTAACGCACTCGGTTTAGACAACATTGCGTCCAGCCAGATAGCTTTTCAGGCCCGCGGATGCGAGGCATCATAGACCTCCTTCATTCGCTGAGTGGAGACATGGGTATAGATCTGCGTGGTACTGAGGCTGGCGTGGCCCAAGAGTTCCTGCACACTGCGTAGGTCGGCACCATTGTTCAGCAAATGCGTGGCAAAGCTATGGCGCAGTTTATGCGGTGTGATGTGCACTGGCAGCCCGGACTTCTTCCAGTACTTCTCCACCACATCGCCGATAGCTTGGTTGGTGATCCGCTTGCGAAGCTTGCTGAGAAAAAGCGGCCCGCTGTGCACACCAGCCTTCACTCGGTATCGTTGAATCGCCTCCATCGCAGGTGTGCCGATGGGTAAAAGCCGTTCCTTACTGCCTTTGCCAAAAACGCGCACCGTATCGCTGTAGGAGTCCACATCCTCGACATTCAATCCAGCCAATTCACTGAGACGCATGCCGGTGCTGTAAAAGAGCTCGAGGATGGCCGCATCTCGCTCCTGAGCCCAGGCTGGGGCGGTGCGCTCTTTCTCTGTTTTCATCGGCAGATCCAGCATCTCAGTGACCTGCGTCACGGTGAGTACCACAGGCAGCTTTTTTTCTTGCTTGGGCAGCTGCACATCCAGCAAAGGATTCGTCTTCCAGCCCTGGCGGCGAGTCAGCCACTTGAAGAAAGAACGCAGCGCGGAGAAATGCAGGCGAATGGTGGCTCGGCTCATCTCACGCTTCATTTGATCAAATAAATAGCGGCGAAAGTCATCCGCCGTGAGTGCCTCCCAACTCGTAAATTTTTTCTGCTTTTCCCGAAACGTCTTTAGGGCGTGTGCGTAGTTTTCCAAAGTGCGGGGAGAGGACCTCCTCTCTACTTCCATGAACTGGAAGAAAGCCTCGCAAAGGACATCAGGCGCGTGCAGTGAAGGCATGAGGGTAAAGACGAATGACTGACTTAAACATAACGTAGCAGTGTCCAAATGAAAGGCCCGTTGCCGTGATGTTGAATGAGGACATGGGAACTCCCCTGCCCCTTGACTCTCCCCTAGCAGCCTTTAATCTGCAAATTCCCATGCTCACCAAGCGCATCATTCCCTGTCTCGACGTCAAAGAAGGCCGTGTGGTCAAAGGCACAAAATTCCTACAACTCAGAGATGCAGGCGATCCGGTGGAATGCGCCAAAGTGTACAACGCACAAGGAGCGGATGAACTGGTGTTTCTAGACATCAGCGCTACCAATGAAAAGCGCAAGACCATGGTAGATGTGGTGGCCCGCACGGCAGAGTCCTGCTTCATGCCACTAACAGTTGGGGGCGGGATCCGTACCGTGGCGGACATGCGTGAAATGCTGCTCGCTGGGGCGGATAAAGTGGGCATCAACTCCTCTGCGGTCTCCACTCCCCAAGTCATTGACGAGGCCGCTGAGGCCTTCGGCTGCCAGTGTCTGGTGGTGGCGATCGACGCCAAGCGCAACGAGCGCGGCTCATGGAGTGTTTACACGCATGGCGGGAGTCGTTTAACTGAACTTGATGCCGTAGAGTGGGCGGCTGAAGTCTGCCGGCGTGGCGCAGGCGAAATCTTGCTCACCAGCATGGATTCAGATGGCACCAAGGCTGGGTATGACATCGCTCTGACACGGGCTGTCAGTGAAGCTGTGAGCATTCCTGTCATCGCCAGCGGCGGTGCTGGAAATATGCAGCACATGGCGGATGTCCTCAGCCGGGGCAAAGCAGATGCAGTTCTGGCCGCCAGTATCTTTCACTTCGGCGAATACACTGTGGGTGACGTGAAAGAGTACCTGGGCCTCCAAGGTGTGCCTATGCGGAGGCTTTAACACCTCCGCTCAAACGCAGCCTTTAGAATGACCGACGGATCTGTTCCACAGAATCCAGTGCTTCTTCCAACGTATCGCCTAGCACGGTATAATGACCCATCTTGCGTTTTGGCCGGGCACTCGCCTTGCCGTACAGATGCAGGTGGGCACGAGGATGATTCAGCACTGGGGACCAATCTGGATGCACGAGTTCTGAAGGCCAGACATCGCCCAGGAGATTAACCATCACGGCAGGGCTGTGCTGCGAAGGATCTCCCAATGTAAGACCGCAGATCGCACGCAACTGCTGCTGGAACTGATTGGTCACACAGGCATCAATCGTGTAATGGCCGCTGTTGTGTGGGCGCGGGGCGATTTCATTCACCAAGACCCGCCCTTCAGCGGTGACAAAAAGCTCCACCGCCATTGTGCCGACATAATCCAAACCCTCGGCCACCGCTTCCCAGAGTTCCAAAGCCTGCTCGACGATACTGGCATCTACACGGGCCGGGGCTAGAGTGACATCAAGGATGTGATGAGCATGCTGGTTTTCCACTACTCCATGAGTGGCCATGCGGCCATCCACACTGCGAGCGCCGACCACCGAGACCTCACACAAAAATGGCACCCACTGCTCTACCACGGCATGATGACCCTCAAAAGCCTTCCACGCTTCCGCGAGATCCGTCTCCGCCACGACCTTGGCCTGACCTTTGCCATCGTAGCCGAAAGCCGCTGTTTTGATGACACACGGACGGCCCAGTTCCCCCACAGCTTTTTCTAATTCAGCCAGGGTTTCAACGATTCGAAATTCGGCGCAGGCAATCCCCTGTTCGCGCAGGAACAACTTTTCCCGCTCCCGATGTTGGGTCGTGTAGATAGCTTTCCTCCCCGGACGCAGGGGTTTGACGGCTTCTACTGCTTGCAAACAAGCATCGGGGATGTTTTCGAACTCGGCCGTCACCACATCCACCTCGGCCAAGAAACGATCCAGCGCTGCACGATCATCGTAAGCGGCATTGATTTCGAGATCGGCAAACTGGCCTGCAGGGCAGCCCTTCGGTTCATCGGTGAAAATCACCACACGATAACCATTGCGGCGGGCTTCCAGGGCTAGCATGCGGCCCAGTTGACCACCGCCAAGGATGCCGATCGTGGAAGGAGGGAGGAGAGGAGAAGGAGACATGGAATAAGAATCGGATTCACTCAGCATCCTCAAAGGACTCTCGGAGCGAATGAGTGAAGGTGAAACAAAAGAGCCCGTGCGAGGCAGAAATAGCATTACTCTTTTTCGATTTCAGCCTGGCTCTCGAGTACCTTGGCCGTTTGTTTATCCCGGAAGGCTTTGAGTTTTTCAGCCAGTTCTGGTTGCTCGTTGGCCAGCATGGAGACCGCAAAAAGTCCGGCATTCAGAGCTCCGGCATTGCCGATGGCAAAAGTGGCTACGGGAATCCCCCCGGGCATCTGCACGATGGAGTACAGACTGTCCACACCACTGAGTGCTTTGCTCTGCACCGGCACACCAAGAACGGGGATCGTGGTCATGCTAGCGGTCATGCCAGGCAAATGGGCAGCGCCACCTGCCCCAGCGATGATGCATTTCAAGCCACGCGGTTGTGCGGTGGTGGCGTAATCATAAAGCAACTGAGGTGTGCGATGTGCGCTGACCACCTTTTTTTCAAAGGGTACGCCAAAGTCCTGCAACACGCGGGCTGCATTTTCCAAAGTGGGCCAGTCTGAACTGGAGCCCATGATGATACCAACAAGGGGTGAACTCATAACGCAACTAGCCCGAAGAAATCGCGGCTGCAACCATTTGCCAAAATCACTTACCCTTTCCATGATAGGGAGACATGACCTTCAGAGAGAAACTGGAAAAACGAATCGCTGCCACGGGATCAAATCTTTGCGTAGGCCTAGACGTGCGCATGGATCAGGCTGATGAGGCCACCAAGCGGTTCATTATCAAGGTAATTGAGGAGACTGCCCCCCACGCGGCAGCCTTCAAGCCGAACTCTGCTTACTACGAAGCGATGGGGTGGAAGGGTATGAGGATTCTTTCCCAGGTCCTCAAAGAGATCCCCAAAGAGATCCCAGTCATTTTCGACGTGAAGCGTGGGGATATTGGGGAGACGCAAGGTTACTACGCTCAGTCTGCTTATGATTCCTACGGTGTAGATGCGGTGACGCTGAATGCTTACATGGGCAAAGACACCCTGGAGCCTTTTTTGAAGTATGCCGATAAGGGTATTTATCTCCTGGGAGTGACCTCAAACCCCGGCGCGGTGGATGTGGAACTGCAACCGACCGGTGATCGTAAAGTGTTTGAACTGGTGGCAGACATGACTCAAGTCAGCCGCGAAGTCGGTTTAGTTATCGGCCTCACCAACGCCGCTCAAGACGTTTTACAGCGCACTCCAGACGTACCGCTTTTGATCCCTGGTCTTGGTGCCCAGGGTGGCGATTTATCTTCCTTAAAAGGCAGTGGTCGCAAGGCCCCTGTGCTGGTGAATGTCTCCCGCGGCATCATGTACCACCAGGAAAAGCGCAGTGGTTTTGCCACAGTCGCAGCCGACTGGAAACTCCGCATCCAAGAAGCCCTGGCTTGATAAAGGCGATTTAAGTGACAAGAAAGGCACTCTTTGTCTGCTTGCGAGTTTGCAATCACCCGCAAGCTTGCCGCCTGTTTTTTCGATGATTCTCGATCTCCGTGACTATTTGCGCACTCCGCTTCAACGTGGTGCATATCAGATCCTTGGCCCTGTCCTTGACCGGACTCTGGGACTGCGCGGACTGGATGAGATCTACAATGGAGCATGCGAGCTTCAAAAAAATCATGCGCAGGGACAAACGTGTCAGACATGGTTCGAGTCCGTCTTAAAAACCATGAATGCCACCTATGCGGTGGATGCAGCGACTGATTTCGAATTTCCAAAATCAGGACCTTTGATCGTCATCGCCAATCATCCCTACGGCATTTTGGACCCAGTTATCCTTGCCCACTACGCGGCCACTCAGAGGGCGGAAGTCAAGGTGATGACGAACTCCATGCTGGCCGCCTTTCCAGCCTTGCGTCCGCACATCATTCCCGTCAATCCTTTCGGGGGTGAGGCCGCTGCACGTAGCAATGTGGGTGCGATGAAAGAAGCACTGAAGCATCTGAAGACGGGTGGCACCCTGGTGATCTTCCCTGCGGGTGAAGTTTCTGGCTATAAGCCAGGATCTGGTATCGAAGAGCCGGTTTGGAGCTCCCATGTCGGCTCATTGGTTAGGCGCACTCAGGCGACAGTACTGCCTGTTTTTTTCCCAGGTAGCAACAGCCCGCTTTTCCATGCTGCTGGTCTCCTGCACCCGCGTCTGCGCACAGGGCTTTTACTGCGTGAATTTTGCAACAAACGCGATAGCGAAGTGGAGATGCGGGTCGGCACCCCCATTCCATTTGCGAAGCTGCGGAAGTTTGAAGATGACGAAACACTGACCAAATATCTACGGATCCACACCTTTGTTTTGGCCAATCGACGCAAAATCATTGCATCGGTTGAAGCCTCTGTAGCTTCGGCAAAACCCTCGAGAGAGGTCGTTCTAGCAGCCGAGCATCGTGCTCGCATTCTTAATGAAGTGCAGGCACTGGCGGAGCGCGGAGGTCGTCTCACCGGTCAAGGCAATCTCAGTGTTTATGCTGCCCATTCCCATGAGATCCCGGATACTCTTCAGGAAATTGGGCGTCTTCGCGAAGTGACCTTCCGGCATGTAGGTGAAGGCACCGGTAACGAGGTGGACTTGGATAAGTACGATCGTTACTACCAGCATCTGTTTTTGTGGGATGAGGATAAACAGCAAATCGCAGGTGCCTATCGCCTGGGGCGGGCAGACATCATTCTGCGGGAATACGGCCCGAAGGGACTGTATACCAGTACTCTCTTCAAGTTTGAAAAACCCTTCCTTGCGCACCTCGAAAGTGCGGTGGAGATGGGGCGCAGTTTCATCATTAAGGAATATCAGCGGAATCTATCTTCCCTGCCTTTATTGTGGAAAGGCATCGCGCACTGGATGGTGCGTAATCCTGGTTACAGGAAGCTTTTCGGTCCCGTCAGCATCAGCAAGGACTACGACAGTCTGAGCCGCAAAATGATGGTCGAATTCCTCCAGGGCAATTGCTTGCACGAGGACCTCGCCAGTTTTGTCAAACCGCGCAATCCTTTCCGTTATCTGCGAAGCCGCCGGCTGATGCGTGAGTTCATCAGCGCCAATCTGCAGGACGTGGACGACTGTTCCGCCCTCATCTCCAGTGTTGAGACCGACGGCAAAGGCATCCCCATTCTGCTAAAGCACTACCTGCGGCTCAACGGCACGATCTTGAGCTTCAATGTGGACAAAGATTTCTCCTCCGTCATCGACGGCCTCATTCTCGTGGACCTCACCGAGACTGACCCGAAACTGCTGGCCAAATACATGGGGGAGGATAACTGTCGCAGCTATCTGGCGCGGCATCATAAGCAAAGCTGACCTCCAGGCCTTTGCCATAGTGCTTGCGCCCAGCCGCTGACCGCCCTTTATCATAGAGCATGGCGCAGGACTTTATCCGGGTGCGGGGTGCCCGGCAGCACAATCTGAAAAACGTTGATGTGGACATTCCACGGCACAAGCTCGTCGTGCTCACCGGCGTCAGCGGTAGCGGCAAGTCATCCCTGGCCTTTGACACTCTGTATGCCGAGGGCCAGCGACGCTATGTGCAGAGCCTTTCAGCCTATGCGCGGCAGTTTTTGGATCAGCTAGAAAAACCGGACGTGGACTTCATTGAGGGGCTGTCTCCAGCGGTGGCCATTGAGCAGGTGCACAGCGCGCCCAATCCACGCAGCACCATCGCCACGGTCACGGAGATCTACGATTACCTGCGCGTTCTTTATGCCGTGACCGGGCAACCGCATGATCCAGAAACCGGGGAACGATTGATCAAAAACACCCCGGCGGAGATTGGCGAGCGCTTGCTGCAACTGGGCGAAGGCACCCGCGTGGTTGTCCTATCCCCGCAGGCTCCTTCGGATGGGGCCACTCTGCGGGCGCTGTTTGAAAAGCTGCGCCGCCAGGGGTTCGTTCGCGTGCGCCTGGATGGCGAAATAGTGGAACTGGAGGAAGAGCTGAAACCCAGCCTGCGTGAAGAACATCGGGTCGAAATTGTGGTGGACCGCCTGGTCATCCGCGAAGGCGTGAAGGCACGGCTCATGGAGAGCATCGAGGCCGCCCTGCGCTGGAATGAAAATGAGGTGCAGTTTCTGGTGAGCGGAGGCGAACGCACCAGCGCTTCTCCCGAAGAGATTCTCAGTTTCACCACGGCCTATGCAAATCCGCGCACAGGTTTTGTCATTGAAAAGCTAACCCCCCAGCACTTCTCCTTCAATACCCACATCGGGGCCTGCCCGACCTGCGAGGGAGTAGGCACACTGATGGCCCCTGATCCAGGGTTGATCGTGCCAGAGCCTGAGCTTTCCATCAAAGACGGCGCGGTGAAGACTTGGTGGTCGCGAAACCCCAAGTTGAAGGCACTTCACCAGCGTGGTGTGGAGGCACTGGCCAAACACATGGGGGTCTCTGTTGAGGTGCCTTTTAAGGGGTTGCCGAAGGCCTTCAAAGAAGCTCTTTTTCATGGGACGGGGGAGCAGGCAATCACCACCGGCTTGACCACCGGAGCCAATAAACGCAGTCTGGCCAAACCCTATGAGGGCCTCCTGAAGGAGGCCGAACGACTCCACGCGAATGCGGAGAGTGACGCGCTGCGCACCCAACTCACCCGCTACATGAATCCCCTGCCCTGCCCTGCCTGTGCAGGCAAAAGGCTGCGGCGGGAAAGCTTGGCCGTGGTGCTGAGTTCTGGGTTCACTGGAGGGGGCCACCTAACCAAAGATACTGAAAAAAAAGGCAGTTCGCTCAACATCCATGACCTGTGTTCACTCCCCATACGAGATGCGCTCGGTTGGGTCCAGGCATTGACGCTGACCGTACACCAGCGGAGTTACGTGGAAGAGTTGCAAAAAGAGATTCTCAAGCGGCTCGACTTTCTGGAGCAGGTGGGTTTGGGCTACCTAGCGCTGAACCGCGAAAGCGGCACGCTGTCCGGCGGGGAGATGCAGCGCATTCGCTTAGCCACTCAGATCGGCGCAGGTTTGGCCGGTGTGCTCTATGTGCTGGATGAGCCCAGCATCGGCCTTCACCCAGCCGATACGGAACGTCTCATCCGCACGCTGCTGCGTCTGCGGGATCTGGGCAATACTGTGCTGGTAGTGGAGCATGACGAGGCCATGATGCGTGCTGCGGATCATGTCATCGAAATGGGACCCGCAGCCGGGGTTCACGGCGGGCAGCTCATCGCCCAGGGCACGCCCGCTGAAGTCATGGCCACCCAGGCCAGCCTCACCGGGGCCTATCTGAGTGAGCAACTTCGCATCTCCCCCCCCTCAGGCAGAGTGTCCCCGAAAGGTCCGCTGGGCAGCAGCCGTGCTGCCCCCAGGGCAGAGGCTTCCATTTTCAGTTCCCAAGCTAAAAAGAAGGCTAGAGCTGAGGCCTTTGCTCTGAGTGCAGTGCCCATGGTTGCCGACTGGCTCACCATCCATGATGCCACCGAGCATAACCTCAAGCATGTCACGGCCTCTTTTCCCGTCGGCTGCCTGACCGCTGTGACAGGCCCTTCCGGCAGTGGCAAGTCCACCCTGATCAACCGCATCCTCATGCGTGCTCTGCAGCGGCATTTTTACCATGCCAAGGATGAACCCGGCAGGCACGAGGGCATCACTGGCATTGAGGCCTTTGACAAGGTGGTGGTCATTGACCAGTCCCCCATCGGCCGCAGCCCGCGCAGCAACCCGGCCACCTACACGGGAGCCTTTGGCCCGATCCGGGAACTTTTTTCCAATCTGCCTCTGGCTCGTGTGCGTGGCTATGAAGCAGGTCGTTTCAGTTTCAATGTGGCTGGGGGGCGCTGTGAAAAATGTCAGGGCGACGGCCAGATCAAAATAGACATGCACTTCCTGGCGGATGTGTACGTGACCTGCGACCACTGCCACGGCAAACGTTACAATGCCGAGACGCTAGAGATCACCTTCAAGGGGCGCAACATCGCCGAAGTGCTGGAGATGACCGTCAGCGAGGCTTCTCGCTTTTTTGGCAAGGCCAGTGCCATTGCGGAAAAGCTCCGCACGCTGGAGGAGTGCGGCCTTGGTTACGTCCGCCTGGGGCAGGCTGGCAACACCCTCTCGGGGGGGGAGGCGCAGCGGATCAAGCTTTCTGCTGAACTGGCCCGGCGGGCCACTGGCAACACGCTCTATGTGCTGGATGAGCCGACCACGGGCCTGCATTTTGCGGATATTCAGACGCTGCTCCAGGTGCTGTTCCGCCTGCGGGATGCGGGGAACACGGTCATCGTCATCGAGCATCATCTGGATGTGATTCGCTGTGCGGACTGGCTTGTGGACCTAGGGCCTGGCGGTGGTAACCAAGGCGGCAGCATTGTTGCCGAAGGTACTCCCGAACAGGTGGCTAAGGTAGAGTCCAGCGCGACGGGGCGGTTTCTCAAAGAGGAAATTTAACCGTGACGAGGTGGGAAGCGTTCGTTATCTTGGCACACTCCCCCAACCGCCCCTTCTTTTCCGCAGTGCTCACCAACCAGACGATTGATCCGAACCAAAACGGACAGCCGAAGCCTTTTATTCTCTTCCGTCCTTTTGTCACCCTGTGGCACTGGCTGGTGCCGCCTACGCAGGCACATCGGGATCGTCAATCCAAAACAGCACGCTGGGCAGCAAGGATCGGCGTCGCGACTTTTTGCCTCACATTGATGGGATTTGGCATCTATTATGCCAAACCCATCCAGGACACTTACCAGGACTGGAAAGCGGACAAGATGGTCGCTGAATCCCGTCGTATGGCGGAAGATGGCCAGATCGTGAATGCCGTTTTTAAGGCCCAAGAAGCCTACAAACTGGCACCTGACAACATCGGTGCGATCCGCCTCAATACGGAATATCTTACCGCGATGAAACGGCCTGAAGCCCTGTTTTTCCTAGATCGTCTGGAGGCCAATGGAGCGACTGAGTTGAAGGACAAGCAAACTCGTGTCAAAGCCCTGATGAATCTAAACCGGGGCAAAGAAGCCGCTAGTCTTTTGGAGGAAGTGCTCAGTTTGTCTCCCACGGATCCACTTTCGATGAAATTGGCGGAAGAGGTGTGGAGCAGCAGTCAGAAAAACAGCATTCTCCTCAAAACCCTCAAAAACTATGCCGAAAAACATCCCGAAGATGCGGCACACAGCCTGCGAGTAGCCAAAATCCAAACTGACTCAGCAAACCCCAGTGAGCAAGCGGATGGTATGCGCCGTGCCTGGGCGGTCGCAGAACGAGAAGATGCCATCGGCCTCGAGGCCATCGAGTTTCTCGATAGCTTTGAGATTTTACCCCCCGATGAGGCAAATCGGCTTATTGAAAAACTGCGCAGCCACCCAAAAGCGACAGGCTGGCACCAAGTAGCCGCTCTAAAGCGCAAACTCCAAATGAACCCTGCACAGCAGGTGCAGCTTGTTCAGGAAGCGATTGAGATGGCCAAGGGTAAAAAACGCGAGGATCTGGTGCCCATGGTACGCTGGTTGGTCGAACAAAAAGAGTTCCTTCAGGTTTTGGCTCTTGTGAATGAAGAAGACGCCAAAGAGTACCAACCTCTCTTGGAAAACTATCTCACAGCCCTGACGATGTTGCAGCGATTTGAAGCATTAGAACGCTTGGTGAAGGATCCCAAAGTCGAATCCATCCTCAACCAGAGTGTGAGTGCATTTTACCGAGCTCATTTAGCCTTTGTCACCCGCAAACCCACTGAAGAAGTACGAAGTGCTCTGACCGCAGCCAAGAACGCCGCAGACATCGAACGGCGTGGGGAATTGTGCATGAAAATTGCCGAATACGCCGAAGCGCGTGGTTATGCCGACATCGCTGAAAGCGCCTACAAAAGTGCCGCTCTGAATACCCGAACAGACCGGCAGGGTTATCAAGGATTGATTCGCGCCTCCGAAGCCAATGGTAATACAGAGGGGCTGCTCGAAGCTGCTACAGAGGCTGCACGTCGCTGGCCGGATGATCCCGTCTTTGTAGAACGTTTTTTGTATATCAATTTGCTCACGGGTCGCCAACTGGAATTGACGCTGGATGAGACTCAAAAACTGCTCCAGCAACGTCCCGACGATCATTTGCGCCGCCTTCTGGTGGCTTTATCACATTGGCGGTTAGGCGATGTCAAATCTGCGACGGCTTTGCTGCAAAATTTGGACGTCAATATCCTATCGCCTGGGCAACGTGCCATTCTCGCTGGCATTGCGCGAGGGAGTGACGCACGGAACGCGGCGGATGCGGCACGCAGTGTGGTTCAGACGATCGGGCCTCAGGACAGAATGCTGCCTGAAGAGCGTGCGTTTTTGGCCAAAGCCTTGCGATAAGGGAAGATCATCACACCAGGTGTCTTCCCAGTGTCACCTCCAAATTTCGTTCAACCACAGCGCCCATACTATCGCAGGTGTCAAAAGCATCTGAGTGGTGGTATTCCCCGAGTTCACGTGCCAGTTGCGCGACCTTTTCAGCAGGTTCGCGAGGGTTATTTTTCATGATCTGAAGCAGGGCCGTGATGCGCTGATGCTCACTGATGTAACGGCGAGCGATCAGGCTGCGTTCTTCATCCTGGTATTGATTCATCGTGGGTAAGTTCAGCAACTTTCCACACAGCCACACGACTGGATTATTCTCTTTGAAAAACTGTGGCAAGTACAGGCTGCGACGCCCTTCGTAGCTTTGTTGGTCGAAATCTATCGCCCGCACTCGATACTGCACATCTTCGAAGTCTGGAGTGATATCAATCACGTAGTTGTAGCTGCGCATATCTCCCAGCAATCGCAGAAAACAGCGCTCACTAAACTTCACAAATTCTTTGGCGATGCGCACCTTGTTCACATCTGGACGATCCAGGTGATCACGTATGAACACGTCTCCAGGCACACCAG
Source organism: Prosthecobacter dejongeii (assembly GCF_014203045.1). Taxonomy (NCBI): domain Bacteria; kingdom Pseudomonadati; phylum Verrucomicrobiota; class Verrucomicrobiia; order Verrucomicrobiales; family Verrucomicrobiaceae; genus Prosthecobacter; species Prosthecobacter dejongeii. The sequence goes on along the minus strand of NZ_JACHIF010000014.1, from coordinate 5,153 downwards.
CGATGTGCTCCTCCACCAAAGTATTGCGCTGGGCTAGATAGTTGATTCGATTGGGCGAAAGCAAATGCTCCAACTCCAAACCATAGACGCGAGAGGCATCCGCCGTCTTGACGTAAAAATGGTCATAGTTGTCGTTATACTGATTGACCACCCTGACTCGGAAAGGCCTTGAGTTGCCAAATTCGCAATAGTCTACGCGCTCGACAAACAAATGCGGCACAGCATGCAAATCCCCGGTGCGTAGCAGGGAGTAAATGCTGGTCAGTCGAGGGTAGAGCTCATCTTGAAGCTCTCGTGGATACAAGACACTGGCCCAGTGGGTTGGGTTGCCATTTTTATCATCCAAAGGGTAGCTCTCAGTAAAACCCAACAAGTCTTTATATGAGGCAGGTAGCGAATAATGACGCCCAAACTCATCCAGGTAAGTCTCCAGTTCCTCCGTGAGCGGCAGGAAGTCTTTGCGTTTGGTGATCTGAACGTCGGTGTCCATCATGGACCATGGCGGAGGTGCAATCCTCAGTCCAGCAGCAGCATAAAAATGCTGTCCGGTTTAAAATCACACCTTGAAAGGCAATCTCATCGGGCAGGAACTGCTTTAGTCGGACCACGGAAGCAGCCAAAGGCGATAAATGCAGCTCCAATGCCAATCATAAAAACCGAAAAGAATTGTCCGCGAGTGAGCCCCATGATCATCGCAGAGCCCGAATCCGGCTGCCGGACGAATTCCAGGCTGATGCGAGCCACCGCATAAAGAATAAAAAACAGCCCAGTCAAAATGCCATGAGGCAGTCGAGGGTAACGCAGACGCACAGCCAAAAGGATGGCGGAAAGAAACAAACCTTCCCCTAAGGCTTCGTAAAGTTGTGAAGGGTGACGAGGATGGAGGATGGATTCCAGCCCAGCTACACCCTCAGGCTGAGTTTGGAAAAAAGCGATGATGTCTGGGCTATGCTGTGAGCCGGGAGGCAGGGAAATTGGGGTTCCCCCCTGAGCAACAAAATCCTCGTGCCGTAACTCCGTGGGAAACTTCATCGCCCAAGGAACCGTGGTGACACGACCAAAGAGCTCTCCATTGATGAAATTTGCAATACGACCGCAGAAGATTCCTAATGGAGCACCGCACACCAGCGTATCCCCCAAGCCCGTCCAGGAAATCTTGTTCTTACGGGCATACCAGAGCAAGAATAGAGCCACGCCAGCGATACCGCCATGGCTAGCCATACCACCTTGATTGAGTAAAAAAAGGCTCCAAGGGGCCGTCACAAAGTGATCCCAATCGTACAGTAACATGTAACCCAGGCGCCCGCCCAGGACGACTCCAAATAGAGCCACCATGGTGATAAAATCGGCCACTTGATCAGGTTTGATCTCTGATAGTCCCCGTTTCGCCAGGAAGAGCATCACTCGATAAGCGAGGTAAAAACCCAAGACATAAGCCAGTCCATACCAGTGCACGGCAAAACTATCCGTGAAACGGACGACGTAGGGGCTGAGATCGTGCAGATAGTAGGCAAGTAGATCGGTCATGCGGACAGGCAGGCTTTCGAGTCAAAACAGAGTTCTGGCAAGCGACGGATGCGCAAGCTTACGCCAGAGTCACCTCGTCGTGCGTGGTCAGGCTAATGATGGGCCGTTTCGCCAGACTCATCAGGATCCGTGTCTTCGATCTTCGCTTCCTTTTTGAGTTGAGCGATCAACTCATTAAATTTTGTGTCTTTGTGTGCCTCCAGCAGTCGCTGCCGCACCGCTTCCTTCACCGCCGCAAAAGGGATAGCCTCTGGCACTTTGCGACCAAGCACCGTGCAAAGATGAAATCCCAATTGCGTCGTGAAAACAGGGCTTACTTCCCCATCATTCATGGAAAAGGCGATGACCTCGAATTCTTCCATGAATTCACCTCGCTTGAACCAGCCCAGGTCAATTTGCTGTTGTTCATCTGCACGGTGTTCCTCAGCCAGAGTCATGAAATCCGCTCCAGCCAGCAGTTGAGAGCGCAGTTCACGCATCGTTTTGAAGACTTCCGTGCGGCTCTGTGCTCCTTGCAGATTTTTCGTGATGTGCGCCACGCGAATGATTTCTTCCGTCATGTAAAGGGCAAGATCGCGCTCATAAGCAGCGCGTAATTCTTCCTCACTGAAATCAGGATCTGCACCGTAAATGTCCCCCAACATTTTGTCCAAACGAACGCCCCCCTTAACATTCTCACGGACGACGGCTTCATCCTTATAGGGCATGCCGATGTTCATGTAGAACTGTGTTTCGCCACCAGCTTCCTCAATGAGCTTTTGCAATCGGTTGGTAACATCCTCTTCTGAGACCGTGGGAAAACGCTTGAGAGACTCTTGATTCAGGAGCACCCGAGAAACCAGATTATCCTTGGCGTAGCCCCGGAATTCCTGATCACGCTCGCAGCAGGCTACCTGGAGCGTGCGCTCGTAGTGCCCTTTGACATTGCGGAATTCTCCTTCGATGACTTCGTCGTCAATCTCTTCGCCATTAATGATCAGTGCCATGCCGCACACGGAGCGCGGAGGCAGCAGTCAGGCAAGGCGAAAGTATTATTCTCCAGGCCAAGTAGGTGGGAGAGATGTCTGACGCGTTATTAGCTCAAGGGTGGCTGAGGAGGCCCTGGCTCTTCCTCTTTGGGCGTTTCAGGCACTGTTTTCGGTCGGGGTAAAATCCGGTGAACGAGGGACGAAGCCGACTTGAAGGGAATGAACAAGACCATGAACAAATTGCCAATGATGAGGTCATAAAGCCGAATCGGCAGCATGAGAAATCGTAGAATAGGCTTCGAAATCGCCTTCACGGACTCATTTCGTGAATAAAGAAGCGAAAAGCCGATGATGGACACGATTCCCACAAATTTCATCAAGGTGGTGATATCCACGTGAAAAGTCAGCTCTGTGACGAGAATCAGCCCCACATAACCAATAAGGATAAAGGCCGTGTGTTCTAAGATTGGGAATTTTTCGATGAGCCCTATGCAGTAACCCGCGACAAAACGCAGCGCCAGGATCCCAATAAAAACCCCTGTACAGACCACCCAGAATTCATCACTGAGCGCCACGGCAGCCACCACATTGTCCACCCCTAGGCTCAGATCCATAAGCTCAATCGAAGCCACGGTTCCCCAAAACCCTCGTTTAATCGTATCAGTGCCATTCTGCTCAGCATGAGCATTTTTGTGGGCAGTGGCTAAATGGTGAGCCATCAAATGAATCAGGTAGGCAGCCCCCACCAGCTTCAGCCACGGGTTTTGGATAATGTATCCTGCAAAAAGCAATGCAAGTCCCCTGAAAACATAGGCCCCAATAATTCCCACCCGCAGTGCCCAGAATTTTTGGTGATGCGGCAAGTGGGCTGCCATGGCGGCAATAGCTAGCGCATTGTCCACCGATAAAAGACCTTCAATAATGATCAATGACAGAATGACCGGGAGGGCCTCGGTGAGAATCTGCCAAACAGCAGGAGAGAATATTTCCGCAAGCATCAGTTGTTATATGACCTGGATACGCTTCTCAGTGTTGAAAGCGCATCGCCAAGTTCCCGTTTATTAGCCTAACGGATGCAGGGAGTCAAGGTTGACACCAGGCGACCCGCCCGCCTAGATGCAAAACGTTTTTTTAGCGGTATCCATAGCCTACGCTACCTCGTCTAAGCCCCCCTTCTCCATGTCTTCTTCATTCACTCGTTTTTTACATCTGACAGTCCCCTCACTACTGATCCTTTTTCTCTCAGCTTGTTCCAGCACTCAACAGCAGATGCGCTCTGGCGGGGACCTCAGTGGTCGCAGTTACGTCCAGACAGCTTATCCAACCGCCCAGCCTGTAGCTTACAACCCCGGCTGGGAGGTGGAGGCGGAGCCCATGTTTGCGGCGGCTTCCAATACCCCCTACATTCGTGCTTCCTCATATTTATTGATAGATGCCCATACAGGAAAACACCTGGCCTCTAAAAATGCCGAAACCGCCCGTGCTGTGGCCAGTACACAAAAGCTTGTGACTGCTCTCGTGGTGCTGGATGCAGGAAACCTCGACAAGCGTGTCACCGTTACAGCCTCCGATGTTAAAGTGGAGCCCACCTGCTTGGGGCTTCGCCCTGGAGAAACCTACACACGCAGACATCTGCTGTACGCCTTCTTGATTAAAAGCTGCAACGACGTCGCCAATGTGTTAGCTCGAGACAATGCGGGGAGCATCAGCGCCTTCGCCTCCAAAATGAACGCCAAGGCCAGGTCTCTCGGTTGCTCAAACTCCAATTTCAAAAACCCTCACGGGCTTACAGCTCCAGGGCAATATTCCACAGCTCGAGACATGGCACGCATCGCCATGGCAGCTTATCGCAACGCACTCATCCGCGATGCCGTGCGTCGTCAATATTATACTTTCCGCAAAAACAGCGGGAGCACAGTCACCCTTAAGAGCACCAATAATTTGTTGGGCAGCATGCCGGAATGCAATGGTATGAAAACAGGTTATACCGTGGCGAGCGGGCGCTGCCTTATCTCAACCGCCAGCTCACGCGGACGCGACGTCATTTTGGTGCAGCTCGGCACAAAGACAAAATACATTTGGGACGATGGCCGTCTGCTCATGTCTTGGGGCCTGCAAAGAGCCAAAGGGGGGGGATTGACCGCCTCCAACTTTTAAGAAGGCAATGCCGCACTGGCAACTTGCGAACGGTCTAACAAAAGATATTAACATCAACAATAGCCTTCAGCTTATCGCTGAACGCAGCGCAACCATGGTTAGGTCACTCCCCGAGTGACCACCGTCCATGATGGGATAAGGAACAAGTGAGCAATGATGCAGAAACTTGGCACGGCCAATGCTCTGCATCTCGGGAGTGGCGGAAACCAGGGATAACCCCCAGGTAGCCACCTCTCCCTAACAACACCGATCCAACCCATAAACATGATGCGAATCCTGCCCCACTGGCGCACGTTCACGTGCGGACTCCTGGCATCCGCCGCTCTCCTGACCGGCGCTCTCCATGCCCAAGACGCAGCACCAGCGCCCGCACCGGCGCCAGTTGCTGCCCCAGCCCCCGCACCGACTCCTGCGGCTGCTCCAGCCGCTGAAGCTCCTGCGGCCCCGGCCGGACCTACCGTTGAACAGCGTATCTTTGATTTGGAGAAGTACGTTCAGAAC
>NZ_JACHIF010000013.1 GCF_014203045.1 Prosthecobacter dejongeii | reverse complement strand
TGCGCCGATGATAGTTGGGCGATAGGCCCTGCGAAAGTAGGTCGCCGCCAGTTTATAACCCCTCCTCTTCAGCAATGATCAGGAGGGGTTTTTTTGTTCCCTAAGCTCGGGGGAATCGTATAATACGTGGCACTATCGATTCGGGTGATGAATCAATCACCTTCTCCAAGTCAGAACTGTTCTTTGTGAATCTTTTGACTTGTCATTCACTCCTCTTTTTGCTGGAATCTAAAGATGATACTTCCGAAACCATGGGTTCGGTTTTTTTTATGCCTTTTAGCTCTTTGTATTGGCATTGTCATCACATGTGCTGTGATGAGTTTGCCTGACGGAGTGAATGAGAAGGCCAAACTTGCTGCCAAATCTTCCTCGGCACATACCGTAGCTTCATCCAGTTTGACTAAAGAAGGCACGCGGGAGTCGGGATCAGCTCCAAAGATTTTAAATTCAGCTCCCAGCGATCAACTTTCTGTCAAAGGTCCCGCCAATCTGTATGAACAACGACTCCTGAAGGGAGCCGCCATGCTTGCCGAAAAGAAGACCTATGATGCAGCCAAACAAATCACGCGAGAGGAGCGACTATGGCGCACAGACTTCAAGTATCCCTTGATACGTGAAGAAGTTTTCATTCGCGAAATGGGGCGATCTCCTCCCACTGTCAGGCGAGAATACTCGGTGGCTGATCACCTTTTAGTTCGATTCCCAGATGGAATTTCTGAGTCGGCAATCGCTGGATGGGCGAAAAAAAATGGTTTCTATATTCGGCATGAACTGAAGACAACTTCGGTCAAATTAATAGCGACGAATCAAGTTAGTCTGGAGGCTGAGAAGGCTATTTTAGCCGCATTTCAAAGGGACTTTACGAAAAACCCTGAACCCACGATGGCTGTGGCTGAGCGTGATTATGTGGTGTTCCCAACACTTGCCCCAGATGATACAAGCTTTGCCAGTTTGTGGGGCATGCACAATACGGGCCAAACCGGTGGCGTATTGGATGCGGACATTGATGCGCCTGAGGCCTGGGATATAACCACGGGATCGAAAGACGTCCTTGTAGCGGTTATTGATACTGGATTGGATCGTAATCACCCGGATTTGGCTACCAATGTGTGGAAAAACCCTGGAGAGATTCCGGGGAACTTCGTGGATGACGATGGCAATGGGTTTGTGGACGATGTCTATGGTTGGGACTTCTTTTCCAATGATAACAATTCCATGGATGAAGATGGCCACGGCACTCATTGCGCTGGTACGATTGGGGCTGTTGGGAACAACCGCGCTGGGGTGGTCGGTGTCTGCTGGCAAGTATCCTTGGTGGGACTTCGATTTTTGGGCCCTGGAGGTGGATCTACTTCAGATGCTATCGAGTGCGTGAATTACGCCACGGCTTTGGGCGTTGATTTAACCTCGAACTCGTGGGGCGGGGGCGGTTTCAGCTCACTTTTAAAGCAGGCAATTGATGATGCTGGAGCAGACCAAATTTTGTTCGTCGCCGCTGCGGGTAACGATGGCACCGATAACGATGCCGACGCTCACTACCCTGCCAATTACACTTCGGAAAATGTCATTGCCGTAGCTTCCACCACGGCGAGTGACATTTACTCCAGCTTTTCCAATTTCGGCCTAACCACCGTTGACGTGGCTGCACCGGGTTCTTCCATTTACAGTACGGTACCAGGTCCCTCTTTTGCGACTCTCAGCGGCACGTCTATGGCAACGCCTCATGTATCGGGCGCTTTAGCTTTGGCAAAAAGCATCGCCCCAATGGTGAGTGCGGCAGAGCTTAAAAATAAGCTTTTACATACGGTGGATACAGTCCCGGCTTTGGCCGGGCGCACTGTTTCAGGAGGCCGATTGAATGCTCAAAAGCTAGTGAATTCTTTTGCTGGTCCTTATCCTCTTCTGACCGTGACGGCGGTGCGAGAGGTGGGCAGCGGTAATGGAGATGGTATCCCTAACCCAGGCGAATCTTTCGTCATTGAGTTTTCCGTCATCAATCGCGGAACTCAGCCTGCCACAAACGTGGTCACCATGGTGACGAGCAGTGCAGGGGCGGCTTCACGCGTCAATATTCCACAGAATTTGAAGGAAGTAGGCACTTTGCAGCCAGGTGAAAGAATCAACGATTCTAATGGTTTCGTTGTGACGGCTGGCGCCGACGTAACGACACCGTACTCGGAAGAGCTGGTATTCACTCTACGCTACGGAGTTCCTCAGCAATTGCAGGTTCTGCGTTATCCATTTCGTCTTTACAGTTCGAGTGTAGTCAATGGCCGTGTCACAGATCTTGAGGATGGTTCTGTTCTAGCCAATGCAACCGTGATTTTGACAGGGCCTAGTGTGGTGACTGCCACGACCAATCAAGAGGGACGGTTTAGCACCATTTTAACAGACGGCGTCTATCAGGCCATCGCTAGTGCCCAAGGTTTTTTAAAAAGCGCTGCTCAAGAGGTGATCGCTCCGCCTGGACGAGCAGGCTTGGACTTCGCCTTGAGCCGCCCTCAATTGGGGATCAGTCCTGCGTCTGTGATGTCAGAGATTCTACGTGGCGACGTGATAGAGCGGCGGATAACTCTGACCAATCATGGCACAGCTCCTTTGGAATGGAATTTACGAGCTCGACAGGTGGCTGAAGAGCCGAGCAGTCTTTCCTTGCCTGCAACGACAGTTTCATCATCGGAAGTTCCTGATTTAGTTGTCGGATCCATGCCGGATTTAGCGCAAGAAATACCTGCCATCACAGGAGCGTCCGGTAACCTTCAAGGTGTGACGATCGGAGCTGTGGCCACCTCGGTGAGCCGCTCGGTTTTGATTGCAGACTTACAGGCTCGAGGCGCTGTGGTGGTAACGTTGTCGCCCCCTCTGACGGCTGCCAAATTGAAGGGGATTCACGTGATCTTTTTGGATGATACCATTACCAATCTGACGCCAAGCGATTTAAACAACCTGCGTGCGGTTGTTCAAGCCGGCGCAGGACTTCTATGTGAGGCAGATAATTTTTCCTCGGTCTTACCAGCTGAAACTTTATTGGCGGGGACGGGAATTCAGCCAGTTTCCAAAACATACCGTGATTTGACCCTGACTGATATCTTGCCTCATCCGATCACGGCAGGGGTGATCTCTCTGCGAGAGTTGGCGGTGGGATGGACTCTCAATCTGAGTGGTATGGCTGTCCCGTTAGTTCGGGAGCCTGACGGCTCCACACATGCAGCGGTTTCGTTGTTAGGCAGTGGTATCGTCGTTGTTGTAGGCAATGAAATCACGAATTCGAGTAATTTTACCACGGGCGATGGTCGTCGGTTCGCCAACCAAATCATAGACGGACTTTTAGCGGGACCTTCCTGGCTGAGTTGTACGCCATTGTTCGGAACTTTGGCACCAGGGCAGGAGCAGGATATCACTTTGAGTTTGGACAGTCGTGAAGAAGCTGCGGGCGCCCATCGTGCCTCGTTGATTATCGGATCCAATATTCCAGATGAACCGTCTTCTGTCCTCCCGGTCGTGATGACGATTTTGGAAGCGCCTAAAGTTAAGCTGAGTCAAGAAAGCCTGGAGTTTGGAGACGTCATTGAGCGCACTCCAGTCACTCGTGATATCATCGTTACCAATGACGGAACGGCCGATTTAATTCTTCAACCCGGTAGCTTTACTGGCGTGGGAGCCGCTGCTTTTGCAGTGATTCCATCTGAAGTTTTAACGGTTAGGCCAGGTGATTCCCAGGTTCTCAAAATCTCCTTTTTGGCAAAGGCTGCACTAGGGTTTCATCAGGCCGAATTCAATCTAGTGACCAATGATCCAAGGCATGTCTTGTGGACAGTGCCAGTGAACGGCACCCATGTGGATGCGCCTAAGGTGAGCATGAGTCCATTGCGTGCCGACGTGCGGTTATTACAAGGACAGACTTTCACTCGCACCTTTACCTTTAAAAATACGGGTAAGGGAATTCTGCATGTGCGCCCTCGTTTAGAACTCGTGGATACTCCGGCGATGGAGTGGGCCGAAGTTGAAAGAAGCTCAGAGCTTACCATTGCGCGGGGGAAGTCGGCCAGTGTGACAGTGCGTTTTCGGGCGCAGACCTTAGAGCCTGGGATGTATGCAGCTTGGCTAAGTGGGGATACGGACGATCCTGATACTCCTGTTTTAAATGGTGGCTTGGTAATGACGGTGATCCCAGCTCCAGTGCCGGTTTATCAAGGGGTATCTTTTGGCAAAACCTATGTTGGGCAATCGCAGACTCAAACATTAGTTCTGTCCAATCATGGACTGGTCAAGCTAACGTTACAGGCGAGCAGGGGACTCAATGGTGCATTTCAAGCTCTAGTTAAGCTGCCTATGACGATCCTGCCGGGTGAATCTCGAGAGATCCCGGTAAAGTTTGCGCCAACTAAGGTTGGAGAGATGAATTCTTCTCTGGTCTTCGCTGCCAATGTTCCTGAGAGATTTTTCTTTGTTCCTGTGGCTGGTGTGGCTGCGCGGCTGCCGAGTGTGAAGGTCACGCCGACTAGCCTAACCGTAAGTGCGTCTCCAGGTATCCCTCAAACACGAGTGATCAAGCTCTCCAATACTGGCGGAGAACTTTTGGAGTGGAGCTTGAGCCCCATCTCTGCGCAGGCGGGGTGGTTACAACAGATGGCCAATACAGTGCATTTGGCAGGAGGCAGTCAGCAGGAGATCTCTTTGCAATTCATGACTGAGCAAATGGCGGCAGGCGTTTACCAGTCCGAAATTCGTATCCGAACCAATGATCCCCACCGCCCTGAGGTGGTGGTGCCTGTAACTTTGAAAGTAAGCAGTCAATCGGTCTTGCAGGCCGTGCCCGCAGAGCAGAACTTGGGCGAAATTGTGCAGGGAAATCTAGCTTCGGCGCCGTTTGAACTGCGCAATGTGGGGAATCTGCCTTTGGAGATTCGAACGATCACTTCCGCGCATGTCGAATTACGTCCCGGCTGGCCTAATACAGTGACTCTACAACCCGGTGAATCTGTTCCTGTCTATAGCTCTTTTCAGTCGGCTAAAGTCCAAAATTTCAAGGGAGCTCTTGTCGTGCGGACGAATAGTCGTGTCACTGGAACGGTGAAGTTGGCCGTTAATGCAAAAGTGGTGTCCCCCGCGACCATGGAAATTCTACCGGGAGAGATCGCCGAATCTGTCTTTCCCAACCGGATGAAAGACGTCGAACTGCAAGTGCGAAACGAAGGGGATGTACCTCTAAATTGGAGCGCTCAGGTCGCCGTTGAAATCGACTCGCCGGCTGATGCTGGGAGCTTGGCGACGGTGCTCCAGCGATTCAATTCGCGTTATGCGAGTCTAACTTCACTCATCCCAAATGTGTATGCCTTCACGGAAGGAACCTCCGGTTACAGCATAACGGATGGGGGCTTGAACATGTATGATGCCGGGAATCTGATTTCTACCAATCTCAATGCTGGACAGGCCGTAGCTTACAGTGACGGTGCCATTTCGACGGATCAGAATCTGGGGAACTCCAGCCGCTATTTTACGCGCAAACAACCTGGTCTTTTCGTCATGGCGGCGGATCTTAACGGTGTTTCCACTTTACGTTTTCGCGGTGGACTTGGGGCGGATGGGGCTGGCACTGCCACCGGGGAGATTATTCACCTGCATGGCTATGTGGGATTTCTGAAGAGAGTCTCCGGCAGCTCAGTGACCTCGGTCAATCATCTGGTGATCTTGCCTAACCACCCTAATTTATCTCACTCGTTCTCGACCAATACGGACTTGGACAATCACGATATCATGGGGTTGCCAGCGAGCACTCGGCTCTATGCTCTGGTCTTTTCGACTGGTGTGGGCACCTCCATTTCTGATGTGCAAGCACGTCAAGTTATGGAGCGGTTTATTTTGGCGATCGCCCATGATGCAGCCATTCCGTGGCTCAAGATTGTGACTGGAGATGGGCAGTCATTGCCCGATGACACGACCTCACGACTGAGAGTGAAACTGGATGCCACGGGTCTAGCGGCAGGCACGTATCTAGCGGCCATCGAGGTCAGTGGAAACGCTCCGGCGACTCCGCGGGTGGAGGTGCCTGTGACGCTGACGGTGCCGACGGCTCCCGTGCTAAACGTGGAGCCTGGAAAGCTTGATTTTCTCTATACGCCTGTGAATGGGAGTGTGACTCAAAAGCTGACTTTGCGAAATGTCGGTAATAGCCCGCTCCTCATCACGGGGGCCACCTGCAATGAAGCTGCGTTTACATGCATACCCGCACAGCCTTCTGCGATCATTGCTGCTGGGCAAATTTTTAACCTGGATGTTCGCTTTTCGCCGCAGGAGGCTCGTGCCTATGAAGGGCAGTTGATCATCCAATCCAATTCAGAAGGAGGCACGGCTGTTTCTATTCCCCTTACTGCCTCAGGAATTGCGGCCCCGTTGATTCGAGTGAGTCCGCTGAATCTCACTCTTTCGACCCGACCTGGGGTGCCTGTCAGTGCGCCTATCACTTTGGAAAACACAGGCATCGCACCGTTAACGTGGTCTATCTCGAGCAGCCTAACCACAGGGGTGTTGGATGTGAGGTCTGGCACCATCGCTCCAGGGGGAAGTCAGGTCGTTACCTTAACCACTGCCAGTACGGCCATAACGGTTCCCGGTAGTTCGATCCAAGGAATCACGGTCTCTTCCAATGATCCCACCCGGCCTCAAGTGGGACTGCTTTACACACGCATCATTTCGGCAGAACCGGTTTTACAAGTCACGCCAGCCGCCTTGAGTTTCGGAACTCTTTTTTTACCGGGAACGGCCCAACGGCAAATCACGCTCAAAAACGTGGGAAATTCGCAGTTAGTGATATCGGCAGCTTCTTTACCCTCTTCGAATGTTAGCCTTTTAGACACCACATTCCCCATCATTTTGGCAAGAGATGCCGTTCGCAATATTACCGTTCGTTATGCTCCGACAACAGCAGAACAGTTGACCGGAAATCTCACTTTCACGACCAATAACCCGATCACTCCGAGCGTGGTTGTTCCCGTAGCTGGCCAAGCGGGCGTGCCTCCCACACTGTCAGTTTCTTCCACGAGTTTGAATGTGACCTTAGAAGAAGGACAGTCTTTCAACACGGTATTTACGATTCGCAATGACGGCGGCATTCCGTTGACCTGGGCGGCCTCCGTTACCCCTGGCGATTCTGCTCCCTGGTTATCTCTAGGGCAGGTGAGTGGAACAGCGACGGCTGGTGGAGTTTCTTACTTCCCCGTCACGTTGCTGGCAAATGGGCCTGTGCCGAACACCCAGAGCGCTACGGTTACCCTAACCAGCAATGCTCCACTGAATGGCACCGTTCATATTCCGGTGACTCTCCAGACCGTGCCGGGAGAGTTGAGCGTTTCGACAAATTTTCTGGAAAGCGTTACTCTAACGGGTGTCTCTGCACCTTCGTCTTCTTTTGGTCTTCAATGCCGTGATGGGGCTTTTACCGCCTGGACACTTTCTTCAAATGTTCCTTGGATCGTCCCTTCTCGGTTAAGTGGTCGGGGGGATGCAGAGATCACACTGAATTATGCCGCTTCTCTAGCCGAGGGCTTGCATCAGGGGTTGATTACCGTCACCACTGAAAATGCTACGCGAGTGCTGCAGGTTACGCGCCGTGTGTTGAATAAGCAATTTAGCATCTTGCAGACAGATCGCCGGCATGATCGGGTGCTCGGATTGGTGCGCGGGAACGAGGGGCTACCTTCAATTCTCGCGGCGATCAATCCTACCACGTTAGCAATCGACCAAATTTTAGCACTGCCCACCGACGTATGCAGCGTGGACCTAACGACGGATGAGCGCACGCTTTATGCGGTGAGTTTTGCTGGGAAGTCCGTTAGTCGCGTGAACTTGGACGATTTCAAGCTCGTGGCCACGCAAGCCTTGCCTAACCACGTGAACGTAGGAAATGTGTACCATGTGCAGGCTGGACGTGAAGGCATTGTGTATTACACAGATGCGACGGAGAACCCCGGGCTGCACGTCTTTGACTTTGCCGCCGGTGCGGTGCGGGCTACCTTCCGTTTACCTGGATTGGTAGGCATTGGCAGTTTTGTCGTAGCGCCGGATGAGCGCACGCTTTATGCCCGCTCGCAGATGGGCTGGGGGAGTTCGGGCTCTGCCTTTTTAGCGCGGGTGGACTGTACCACGGATGCCTTGGTGCAGTTATCGGCCACCAGTGCTGTTTTGGCTCAGGACGGGCATCATTCGCCGATCCTGCTGGGGGCTAATTTGGATTCGGTAATCACGCAGGGACACTTTTTTACGACCTCGGATTTAGCCGGGGGCCCGCAGGGTAAGTTGACAGGTGACTCGATTTTCAATGCCTCGGCTTATCAAGACATCTGGGTCACTGCCACCCAAATCATCCGTGCTGATGATGGTGAGGTGCATCAGAATTTACCTGCGGCGACTCAGGTCACAGCGTTTTCGCCCAATCAATCGAGATTGATTTATGCGCATCTTTTGACCGGAGAAATAGTCGCGTTAGATACCTCTTACTTGCCGCGTATCGCGGTTTCTCCAGGGGTGGCGAGTGAGGAAGCGCAAAATGTAACTTTCAAGGAACTGTCTTGGTCTGGAGATCCTTCCGTTTCATTCTATGATGTTTATTTGGGAACGGATTCCAGCGCTGTAGCGGCAGCTACCATTCAGACTCCCGGGCTGTTTTATGCTTCGTCTGCCTCCACGACTTTCTCTTTGGGCAGCGGGCAGTTGGTGCAGGGGCAGCGCTACTACTGGCGCATTGATCTCCGTTCCGCTGAGGATCATGTGGTCAGAGGACCTGTGTGGAGCTTTCGGATGGCTCAGGCAGGTGTCACCCCGGGGCAGATCTCCAGTGCCGCTATGCCTGGAGAAACCGCACTTAGTCAGCATTCACTCTCCATCCAAACCGCAGGCGCTACTACCCCTTGGTCATTATCCAGCAGTGTTGCTTGGGTAACCGTCGGACAAACTTCTGGCACCGGACCAGCCACCGTTTTGCTTTCATTGAACCCAAGTTCTTTGTCTGCGGGTGTTTCGGTGGCGGAACTCACGCTGACCTCGGGACACGATGTCATTAAAATTCCAGTCCAGTTCGAAATTCTCGGGGCTCTAAACGTCCTTAAGATGCAGGCAGACCCTAGCTTGCCTGTCGTCTATGCTCTGCATCGTGAAGCGACCGCACCTTACTCTTCCTGGCTCTTGTGGGTAGATCCGGCCACCGCCGCCATCCAGCATGGAGTGAAGGTGGGGAATGCGGCGGTGGATTTCACGGTCCATGTAGCCGATGATCGTCTCTACACACTCGTGGATGACGGACGCCGCGTGCAGATCGCTCATCGGCAGGGCGCGCGGGCTTTGCAGGCGGCCTACACCGTTTCTCCTCCGCAGGTAGCGGTTCACGCAAGCACGTTTGGGCGCCTGGCGACCTTGAGTGCGGCAAACAGCCTTCAATTGAGACAATCCACCAGCGGGGCCACGGTGGGCACTGCTACTCAGGTTTTGGGGAGAAACAGCCTTACTGCCGTTACGGCAGATGGCTCTAGCCTGTATGCAGCCGTGCAACAAAGCGGCACTACACACGGTCTGGTGCGTTATGCCATCACGGGGGTGGGCGTTAGCTTCGTCACGGCTAGTTATTTCGCAGGGACTGTCGAAGAGCCTTTGTTGATTCCCGCCACTGGTCCTTCGCTCATTTATGGAGGCCAAACTTACCTGCTCACGAACTTGAATGCCGTAAGCAACCTAAATCAGAAAATCTTAGCCATATCACGGGATGGATCTCGTTTGCTTTCAGACCGCGCCATTTACGCAAGTGGTAGCCCCCTTGTCCCTCTGGCTTCGTTGCCCTTTACGACTTCGTGGATGGGCATCGCTGCCGATGGCTTGCACGTATTGCTCTATTCACCTGTCACCCGCACTTTCCAGTCGGTTCAGATGCCTTAAACCTGGGAGAGAATTCTCCCATGGTGTTTGCCTCATGGACTTTTTTTGGATATGAAAGGTGACAGTCTTTTTCCCTCACCTGCCCATGCGAGTCCTGTCTTTGCTAGTTCTAGTTTCTTTCTCTGCATCTGCAGCAGAGGTCACCCTGCATCGCTGGTCCGGTGACCTGAACGTGCCAGATCCTGTCGCTTGCACGGTGGATGAAAAAGGCCGTGTCTATGTGTCATCCACTACCCGTCGCAAGGTGGGGGATCTGGACATTCGCGAGCACACGCAATGGATCCCGGATGACGTCAGCTTCACCAGCGTGGAAGAGAAGCGAGAGTTTTATCATCGCGAGCTCGCTCCCGGGAAAATGCGCCGTCCACGTGGCAGCCTGAAGGATCATAATAAGGATGGCTCCATTGACTGGAAAGACCTCACCGTCCACAGCGAGCGCATCTATCAGCTTCGCGATACAGATGGTGATGGAACCGCAGACAAGATGACCGTATTTGCCGAAGGTTTTAATACCGAAGTCACAGGCATCGCCGCCGGCGTGCTTTATCACGATGGCTGGGTGTATGCCACCATCGCCCCGGACCTGTGGCGGCTAAAGGACACGGATGACGATGGTGTGGCAGATGTCCGCGAAGTCATCGCTCATGGTTTTGGCATGCACATCGCTTATGCTGGGCATGACATGCACGGGCCGCGTCTCGGCCCTGACGGTCGCATTTACTGGAGCATTGGGGACAAAGGTGTGAACGTCACCGATAAGGCGGGTAAAAAATGGTACTATCCCCATGAAGGTGCCGTGATGCGGGTGGAGCCTGATGGCACTGGATTTGAAGTTTTCGCCCACGGCCTGCGCAACGTGCAAGAAGTCGCCTTTGATGACTTCGGCAACATGTTCGGTGCAGACAACGACGCCGACATGCCGGGGGAAAGTGAGCGCTTTGTTTACATCACCGAACGCAGCGACACCGGCTGGCGCTGCAACCATCAATACATGAAGGCGGATAGCCGCTGGATGCGTGAAAACATGTGGAAGGCCGGGGCCGAGCAACCGCTGTACATCACGCCCCCTTTGGCCAATTATTCCAACGGACCTGCGGGTTTCCTGCATGAGCCCGGCACCGCCCTTGGCCAGCGCCTGCGCGGCCATTTCATTGTGAATCAGTTCCCCTCCGGCAAGATGGAAGCCTTCACGGTGAAGCCTGTGGGTGCCACCTTTGAGATGAGCCGCGCGCGCCTGATCAACAGTGGCATCATGGGCATCGGCATGAGCTGGGGCCCCGATGGCCGTTTCTACATGGCAGACTGGGTGGGCGGTTATCCCCTGGATGAAAAGGGGGCCGTCTGGGCTGTGGATGAAGAGAAGGGGAGCGATGCAGCTGCCCGCAAGGAAACTCGCGAGCTCCTCACAGCGGGTTTTGCAGAAAAGAGTCTGAATGATTTGCAAATCTTGTTAGGTCATGCCGACCAGCGCGTGCGTGTGGCGGTTCAGCTTGAATTGGCGAAGCGAAACGAGTGGAAGACGCTGGCCAAAGTAGCTGGAGATACCAAGGCCCCGTTGCTGGCCCGCATCCATGCCATCTGGGGTTACGGCATCGGTTTCCGCCGGGGGCAGGTGGATGACTCCCCTCTGCACGCCATGCTGGTGACGGAGACCGACCCAGAAGTCCAGGCCCAGACCGCCAAGGTTCTCAGCGATGGCAAGCCGGGCGAGCCCAGCGAAGAGTTGCTCATTGACCTCCTCGCCTCGGAATCTCCCCGCGTCCGTTTTCATGCGGCCATCGCTTTGGGCAAGCTGGAGGTGCAGGATGAAAGCGCCGTCCAGACCCTGCGACACATGGCGGAAAAAGATGGGGCTGATGCCTGGCTGCGTCACGCCGTGGTCACGGGTCTCGCAGGCTGTGTGAAGTCGGAAACCCTTGCCTCCTGGGCTTCCGCAGATTCCAAGAACCTTCGCATCGCCGCCACTCTGGCCCTTAGCCGTCAGCACTCGCCTCTGGTCGCGGGCTTCCTGGAAGATGCGGATGTGGCCATCGTCAATGAAGCCGCCCGTGCTATTCATGACGACCTCGGTGTGCTAGAGGCTCTGTCTCAGCTCGCCGCCCTGCTGGATGAAACCCATGAACTGGCCGAGCCCACCCTGCGCCGCGCCATCAATGCCAATCTCCGTCTCGGCAAGGCCGAAAACGCTGCCCGTCTAACTAAGTATGCTTTGGCCGATAAGCCTCTTTCCCTGGAGGCCTTCCAATCCCTCCTGTATTTCACTGAGCCTCCTCGCCTGGATCGTGTGGATGGCGTCCATCGCCTCTATCCTGCTCGCGATGCCGAAGCCGTGGCGGATGTTCTCCAGCCCCATGTGCAGGCCATGCTCACCCTCGCCAATCCCGCGCTGAAAGCCGCTGGGATTGAGCTCATGGTGAAGCTCCAGCTCGGCGTCGCCGCCCCCGCCTTGCAGCAGATCATTGGCGATACTACGGCCAAGCCGGAACTCCGTGTCGGTGCCCTGAAACTCATGGCCGCGCAGCATTCCGCTGCCCCGGCCTTTGCGGAGACCCTCAAACAAGCCGCCGACAAAACCGCTCCGGTCGAGCTTCGCATGGAGTCCCTCGTCCAGACCTTTGAGCATCAAAAGGACCGCGCCCTAGCCGAGGCCTCTCGCGTGCTGGAACAGGGAGTTGTGGCCGAAAAGCAGGCCGTCATGAAGCTGCTCGCCAGCACCCAGACCAAGCCCGCCTCCGATCTCCTGGATGGCTGGATGCAACGCCTCGCCGCAGGCAAGGTCGAGGACGGGCTGAAGCTCGATGTCCTCGATGCCGCCCAGGCCCATCCGGAACTGGCCGAGCGCGTCACCACCTACCAGCAGGCCCGCACCAGCGCACCACGTGACGACCTCGTCGAAGGTGGCAGCAGCGCCAATGGCAAAGACCTTGTCACCAACCATCTCGGGGCCAACTGCCTCGCCTGCCACACCGTCGAGGAAAAAGAAGGCAGCCAGGTCGGCCCCATCCTCAAGACCATCGGCAGCCAGCGCAGCAAGGCCGAACTGCTCGAGTCCCTCGTCAACCCCATCGCCAAGATCGCCCCTGGTTACGGCCTCGTCTCCGTCACCCTCAAGGACGGCAGCAACCTCGCCGGTGCCCTCGCCAAAGAGGACAAGACCAGCATCACCATCCGCCTCGCCGACGGCACAGAGAAAAAACTCCCCCGTCCGCAGATCGCCATGCAGACCCCACCCGTCTCCATGATGCCCCCCATGCTCGGCATCCTCACCCCCCGCGAAGTCCGCGACGTCGTCGCCTACCTTAGCGGCCTGAAGTCGAAGAAAGCCGCCGCTACAGCGAAGAAGGACGAACACTAGTTTGCACCCACTTCACTTCGTCACCATCTCGTCCAGGTTCAGCAGGAGGTTGGTTACCATCGTCCAGGCGGCGAGTTCGGAGACGTTGAGGCTGGGGTCGGGTTTGGTTTCACCGTAGGTGACGGCCTGTTGGGCTTCCTCGGGGCGGGCTTTGTAGGCGGTGAGATGTTGGTCGAGGGCGTGGCGGATGATCTCGGCTTCTTGGGCGGTGGGGTAACGGCCAGTGCTGCTGCGGAAGGCGGTGGTGAGGCGGGTATCCGTGCTAGCTCCTTTTTGAAGCAACAGTTGTTGGGCAAAGTTGCGCGCAGCCTCGAAGTACTGCACGTCGTTCATGAGGTTCAGCGCCTGCAGCGGGGTGTTGCTGCGCTCACGACGGAGGCAGTAAGACTCGCGGTTAGGCGCATCGAAGTTGGTCATAGCCGGGGGCGGTGCGGTGCGCTTCCAAAAGGTGTAGAGGCTGCGGCGGTAGAGGGATTCACCCTGGTCCTGGACGTAGTTACGGGTGTTGCTGCCGCCGAAGCCGACGGGCTCCCAGATGTTTTCCGGCTGATAGGGGCGCACGCCTTTGCCGCCGATCTTCGGACTCAGCAGGCCGCTGACAAATAGGGCGCTGTCGCGCACGACCTCGGCATCGGCACGGAAGCGAGGACCGCGCGCCAGGAGACGGTTCTCAGGATCTTTAGCCAGGCTCTCCGGCGTGAAGGCCGCGCTCTGGCGGTAGGTGTGGGAGGTGACGATCTGCGTGACAAAGGCCTTCATGTCCCAGCCGTTTTCACGGAAGGTGACGGACAGCCAGTCGAGCAGTTCGGGATGGCTCGGTGGCTCGCCTTGGGACCCAAAATCGTTGGTGGTCTTGACGAGCCCCGTGCCAAAGAACTGCTGCCAGAGACGATTCACGGTGACACGGGCGGTCAGCGGATGATCGGGCGAAACGAGCCAGTTGGCCAGATCCATGCGCGTAGGCTGCCCTGCATTCGGCAAGGGCGGAAACACAGCAGGGGTGCCGCGGCCCACCTTTTCACCTGGCTGGTCATACTGGCCTCGGTTCATGATGAAGCTCTCCCGTGGCTGCGGGAGATCCGCCATGATGAAGGTGGCGGGGATGAGGTCCTCCAGCGCTTTGCGTTTGGACTCCAGCGCGAGCTTCTGGCCGCGCACGCCATTGACGATCTCGCGGGCACCCTGGTATTCGTTTTCAAACCACCAGTCCTTGACCTGCTTGGTCTCCGCCTCAGTCCATTCGGCGGCTTTTTTGCCCCGGGCGAGGGTTTGCAAATCCTGGGGCAGGGCCGCAACACGGGTGCCCTGGTTTTTGGTAACCCAGACTTTCCAGGACCACTGGGGGTCCTTGGCAGGGTCCACCCGGGAGCTCATGCTAAGACGGTCCCAGGAGACCGTACCGCCGAACTGGGTGAAGGCGTAGCCGGTGACTTTCATGCCGGGCTTGAGACCGATCTTATCGATGGGAATGTCCAGCTTCACCCACTCACCCGTTTTCGGCATCGCGCCCATTTTCACACGCTCCGGGGTGCGCACCTGGCCAAAGGGAATGGCCCCTTCCTCCCCCCAAAAGGCGCGGTGATTCCACCCACCGACATGGAACTGGATCATGATGGAGGTCGGGGGATTGGCAGGATCTAAAAAGCATTGGGCGGTGATGCGACCATTTGCTGGCACCTCAAAGCTGGCCCCCCCACTGAAGAAGTCTTGAGCCACCGCAGTGGCCGTACGGCGCAGTGCTGTCTCGCCACTGAAGACAGGCCCGTCTTTCTTGCTCACAAACGTAGTCGCCCCTTCGCTGGACTGGACCTTGACCCCAGCGGGGAAGGCATCTTCAAACCACACAACTTCACTGGTCTGCACGGGCGGTGGCGGAGTCAAAGTGCCCGGGTCCACATAATCGATCTTGGCGATGGCCGCCTTGATGTCGCCCTGCTTGGCGGCGATCTGCTGTTCCAGGCTGGCCAGTTCCTTTTTCTGATCAGGCGTGGAGAGCCTCAGGATGGGTGGGGTGAGGAGGATATTGCCATCCATCGCAGGATCTGCCGCGCTGTTAAAGAAGGCGTAAAGGGAGTAAAACTCCTTTTGGCTGATGGGATCGAATTTGTGATCATGGCACACGGCGCATCCAGCGGTCAGTCCCATCCAAACGGCCACGGTGGTATCGGTGCGGTCCACTGCATAACGAAACACAAACTCTTCCGCGATGGATCCGCCCTCGCTGGTGGTGACGTTGCAGCGGTTGAACCCAGAGGCGATTTGCTGATCCACCGTGGCATTGGGCAGCAGATCCCCGGCGAGCTGCCAGCGGGTAAATTCGTCAAAGGGCAGGTTGTCATTGAAGGCCCGCACCACCCAGTCCCGGTAGGGCCACATGCTCCGTTCATTGTCCAGGTGCAGGCCATGGGTATCGGCATAGCGCGCCGCATCCAGCCAGTAGCGGCCCATGTGCTCGCCATAACGTTCGGACTTCAGCAAACGCGAGACGACTTTCTCATACGCATCCGGGCTGCTATCAGCCAGGTAGGCATCCACCTCAGCAATCGTCGGTGGCAGTCCTGTCAGGTCCAGGGTCACACGGCGTATGAGGGTTTCTTTATTGGCCTCAGGCGCGGGGCTGAGCGCTTCCTGGCGAAGGCGATCTTGGATAAAGGCATCAATCGGATTCCGCACCAACCCGCCAGAGATCTTCGGCACAGTGGCCTTGATGGGTTTTTCAAAGGCCCAGTGTTTCTTATACTTCGCGCCTTCCTTGATCCAGCGCTGGAGCATCTCCGCCTGTTGGGGCGTGATCTTTTTATGCGACTCTGGCGGCGGCATCACCTCATCCTCATCCGTGCTGAGAATGCGCTCGATGATGCTGCTGGCGGCGGGATCGCCTGGCTTGATGGCCTGCACACCGTCAATCAGAGCATAGGCTCCCTCAGGGGTGTCCAGGCGCAGATCCGCCTTGCGCTTCTTGGCATCGAACCCATGGCAGGCAAAGCAGTTGTCGCTGAGGATAGGGCGGATGTCCCGGTTAAAATCCAGCGGGGCCGCGGCACCGGCAGGCAGGACCGCAAGTGCTGAGAAAGTGGCAAGAAGGAAACGCATTCTGTGCTCTGTTACGAAGACGACCCCCACCGCTTATCAAAATGCCCGACGATAGGCAGATTTGTGCCTAGCCACAGCGCTTTAGCGCAAACAGCAAGGCAGATCAGTAGGGTAGTGCGGCTAGTCGGTAGGGCGGCTGGTCCCTCAGCCGCCGCCGCTAGGCCAAAACACCTCGCAGGATCATACTGCCCCGAATTTCCTTCCCTCTTCCGTGCATCTTGCTTGCCTCACTGAGGTGCCGACGCTCTGATAGGGAAAAGACACCAGGAATCTCTCTCTCGAATGTCCCACCTCGCCAAAACCAGCTCTCCCGCGTCCATAGACTCCTCCATCACCTTCGATCCAATGGCCAATCCAGGTCTCGAGATGCTACGCTAACGCCCCATGTTCGAACAAGCTTTCAAAAACATCGACGACGTCCTCTGGAAGGATGCTGGCTGCACCAGCGAGCTCGATTACACCGAACAAACCTCCTGGCTCCTCTTTCTCAAATACCTCGACGCCCTCGAACATGACAAGGCCACCGAGGCCGCCTTTGAGGGCAAAAGCTACGCCCACATCCTGGATCTGCCCTACCGTTGGGAATCGTGGGCTGCGCCGAAGGATGCCAGCGGCAAGCTGGACCACAACACCGCCCTGACCGGCGACGACCTCATCCAGTTCGTCAATGGCAAGCTCTTCCCCTACCTGCACGGTTTCAAAGCCAAGGCCACTGGTCCCAACACCATCGAATACAAGATCGGCGAGATCTTCGGAGAGATCAAAAACCGTATCCAGAGCGGCTACAACCTGCGCGAGGCCATTGACCACATTGATGAACTCCGCTTCGCCTCCCAGACCGAGAAGCACGAGCTCTCCCACCTCTATGAGGCCAAGATCAAAAACATGGGCAACGCCGGTCGCAATGGCGGTGAATACTACACCCCGCGCCCGCTCATCCGCGCCATTGTCGCCGTCACCGCGCCCCGCCTCGGCGAGACCCTATGCGATCCCGCCGTCGGCTCCGCAGGCTTCCTCTGCGAAGCCTTCGACTACCTCCGCGCCCGGAATCCCCAGCGCACCACCGCCCAGGACAAACGCCTCCAGGAATCCACCTTTTACGGAAAGGAGAAAAAGTCCCTGGCCTACGTCATCGCGATCATGAACATGATCCTGCATGGCATCGAGGCACCCAACATCATCCACACCAACACGCTGGCCGAGAACCTCGCCGATGTGCAGGAAAAGGACCGCTTCGACATCATCCTGGCCAATCCGCCCTTCGGTGGCAAGGAGCGCAAAGAGGTGCAGCAAAACTTCCCCATCCGCACCGGCGAGACCGCCTTCCTCTTCCTCCAGCATTTCATCAAACTCCTCAAGGCCGGCGGCCGCGCGGGCGTGGTGATCAAAAACACCTTCCTGTCGAATACCGACAACGCCTCCGTCAGCCTGCGCCAAAAACTCCTAGAAGAGTGCAATCTCCACACCGTGCTCGACTGCCCCAGCGGCACCTTCATCGGCGCGGGGGTGAAGACCGTCGTGCTCTTCTTTGAGAAAGGAACCAAAACGCGCAAAGTCTGGTTCTACCAGCTCGACCCCGGTCGCAACATGGGCAAGACCAACCCGCTCAACGACGCCGACCTGGCCGAGTTCATCGAACTCCAAAAGACCAAGGCCGACTCCCCGAAGAGTTGGAGCGTGGACGTGGCGGCCATTGATCCGAAGACCTTTGACCTCTCCGTGAAGAACCCCAACGACGGCGAGGAGATGACCCACCGCAGCCCGCAGGAAATCATGGACGAAATCGCCTCACTGGACGCCGAGAGCGCCGAAGTGCTGGGCAAAATCAGGGGGCTGCTATGAAGAAGGTGTGGCAGACGAAGAAGCTCCGCGAGGTGTGTGAGTTGGTGAACGGCCGCGCATACAGCAAGCTTGAGCTACTGGCTGCGGGTAAATATCGCGTCCTTCGCGTGGGCAACTTCTTCACCAACGACCATTGGTATTACTCCGACATGGAACTGGAGGAGAAAAAATACTGTGACACTGGCGACCTGCTCTACGCATGGTCTGCATCCTTTGGGCCGCGCATGTGGACCGGCGGCAAAGTCATTTACCACTACCATATCTGGAAAGTCGTTCACGACCGCGCGCAGATTGACCAAAAATTCCTGTTCTATTTCTTCCAGTGGGACACGGAGAAAATCAAAGAAGACCAAGGGACAGGCACGACCATGATGCACGTCTCGATGGGTTCGATGAATGAACGAGACATCCATCTCCCTCCGCTGGCCGAACAGCAGCGGATCGTCGGCCTGCTGGACGATGCGTTTGAGGGCATCGCCACCGCCAAAGCCAACGCCGAAAAGAACCTCCAAAACGCCCGCGCCCTCTTCGAAAGCCACCTCCAATCCGTCTTCACCCAGCGCGGTCCGGGGTGGGTGGAGACGACGCTTGAGAAAGCCACTTCGGGTGTCTTCACCGGCCCATTTGGCTCACTTCTTCACAAGCATGATTACGTTGAGAACGGCATTCCTTTGGTGAACCCGGCCCACATCACTGACACGGGCATTGAGCCTGATATGAGAAAAACGGTCTCGGAAGACACTGCTAAGCGGCTGGCGAACTACATCATGCGTGAAGGAGATGTCGTGATCGGTCGCCGGGGAGAAATGGGACGATGCGCATTGGTGACGGAAGTCGAAGACGGCTGGCTGTGCGGAACTGGCAGCTTTTACATCAAACCTTCCGACCGCTGTGACATGGGCTATCTGGTCCGTTACCTGCGTTCAGAAGGATGTCGAAGGCAGCTAGAGACCCTGGCGGGAGGCGCGGTGATGCCGAACCTGAGCAACACGGCGCTGAGTGGGCTTTCCATGTTCTTGCCGCCGCTACGAAAACAGAAGGAGATCGTGGATGGCATTGATGTCCTCCACGAAGAAACCCAACGCCTCGCCCGCCTCTACGAGCGGAAGCTCGCCGCGCTGGAGGCGTTGAAGAAGTCGCTGCTGCACCAAGCCTTTGCCGGGGAGTTGTGAGATGACCAGATTGACACTGTTGATCTTGGTGACCACATTGACGCCTCCAACCGTGTCAATCCGGTCAAGCTCGTCCCCCCTCACCACTCCCATGCCTGAGCTGTTCGACAAACACGGTGGTTTCCGCAAACTGCACACCTTCACGCTCGCTACCATCGTGCAGCTCGAAACCCTGCGCTTCTGCCGCCGCTTCTTGACCTTCGATCACCGCGAAACAGGCACCAAATTCTACGACCCCAAAGGCCGTCAATACGACCAGATGACCCAGGCAGCTCGCAGCGGTCGGCAAAACATCATCGAAGGCTCGGAGCGCTCTTCCACCTCCAAGGACACCGAAATGAAGCTCACCGACGTGGCGCGCGCCAGCCTGAGTGAGCTGCGCGGCGATTACGAAATCTTCATCCTGGACCGGCAGCAGCTCCCGTGGTCGGTGCATTCTCCCGAAGCCAAGGCTGTGAATGCTATCTCACTGGATGCAGCACCCTTCACCGACGACATGGTGCATGAGTCAGCGAAGCATGCGCTGGAGCAGCGGAAGAAGTATGCCCGCTGGCTGGATGCGGATGACGCCGTGGTGGTGGCGAACGCCATGCTGATCATCATCGGCCGCGCCCTGAACATGCTGAAGAGCCAGATCCAAGCGCAGGGCAAAGCCTTTGAAGAGACCGGCGGCTTCAGCGAACGACTCATGGCCAAGCGCCTCGAAGCGCGGGAAGGCCAAAAAGCCACCGAACCGTCTCCCGAGTGCCCGCAGTGCAGCAAGCCCATGCGCCGTCGCAAGTCAGTGAAGGGCGACTTCTGGGGCTGCACCACCTACCCAGACTGCAAGGGGACACGGCCGGTATGAGCGGAGAGACATTACTAACGCCTTTGACGTCACTAACAACAAGGTCAATGCAATCAATACTGTCCCACCCATGAACGAAGCCGAGACACGCGCCGAGCACATTGATCCCGCTTTGAAGGCGGCAGGCTGGGGCGTCGTCGAGGGCAGCAAGGTTCTGCGTGAGCATCGTATCACCGCCGGTCGCATCGAGGGCCACGGTCGGCGCGGCAAGGCGGACATCGCGGATTATGTGCTGGTGTGTCGCAACACCAAGCTCGCCGTCATCGAGGCCAAGGCGTGGGGGGAGGAACTCACCGCCGGTGTCGGCCAGGCCAAGGACTATGCCGCCAAGCTGGCGCTCAGGTTCACTTACTCCAGCAACGGAAAGGGCATTTACGCCATCGACATGGAGACGGCCCAGGAGGGCGAGATCGCCGCCTTTCCGACTCCCGATGAACTCTGGGGTATGACCTTCGCCCAGGTCAATGTCTGGCGAGATCGCTTCGCCGCCGTGCCTTTCGAGGACAAGGGCGGCTCGCATCCTCCCCGGTATTATCAGGACATCTCTGTCGAGCGTGTCATGCAGGCCATCGCGGAGGACCGGCAGCGCATCCTGCTCACGCTGGCCACCGGCACGGGCAAGACCTTCATTGCCTTTCAGATCGCGTGGAAGCTGTTTCACGCCCGTTGGAACCTGAGTCGTGAAGCCACGCGTAGGCCACGCATCCTGTTCCTCGCGGATCGGAACATCCTGGCGAATCAAGCTTACAATGCCTTCTCTGCCTTCCCGGAGGACGCGCTGGTGCGCATCGAGCCTGCCGACATCCGGAAGAAGGGCAAAGTGCCGAAGAACGGCAGCCTCTTCTTCACCATCTTCCAGACCTTCATGAGCGGCCCGCCGAAGGATGGCGAGCCGTCGCCCTACTTCGGAGAGTATCCGCCGGATTTCTTCGACTTTATTGTCATTGATGAGTGCCACCGTGGCGGTGCCAATGATGAGGGCAACTGGCGCGGCATCCTCGACTACTTCGCACCAGCGGTGCAGCTCGGCCTGACCGCCACGCCCAAGCGCAAAGACAACGTGGACACCTACCGCTATTTCGGTGAGCCGGTGTATGTCTATTCGCTGAAGGAGGGGATCAACGATGGCTTCCTGACGCCCTTCCGCGTGAAGCAGATTCAGACGACGATTGACTACTACGTGTGGACCTCCGATGACGCGGTGGTGGAGGGCGAGATCGAGGCAGGCAAACTCTACGAAGAAGCCGACTTCAACCGCAGCATCGAGATCCGCGAACGCGAGAAGAAGCGCGTGGAAATTTTCCTGTCCCAGATCCACCCGAACGAAAAGACGCTGGTCTTCTGCGCGAATCAAAACCACGCCCTCATGGTTCGCGACCTGATCAACCAACTCAAGGCGAGCAAAGATCCGAATTACTGTGTGCGCGTCACCGCGGACGATGGAGAGCGTGGGGAGCAGTGGCTGCGCGACTTTCAGGACAACGAGAAGAGCATCCCGACCATCCTCACCACTTCGCAAAAACTATCCACCGGTGTTGATGCCCGCAACGTGCGGAACATCGTTCTCATGCGTCCGGTAAACTCGATGATCGAGTTCAAGCAGATCATCGGCCGAGGCACGCGGCTTTTCGATGGGAAGGATTACTTCACGATTTACGACTTCGTGAAAGCGCATCTGAACTTTCATGACCCGGAATGGGATGGACCGCCGCAGGAGGAAGACCCCTGCCCGAAATGCGGCCAGCGCCCCTGTGCCTGCGAAGTGAAGCCACCGAAGCCGTGCGAAGTGTGCGCCAAATCGCCGTGCGAATGTCCCAAAGAGCCGTGCCCTGCGTGTGGCCAGATCCGCTGTGTGTGCGAGAAGAAGAGAAAGGTGAAGGTGAAACTCGGCGACGGTAAGGAACGCACCATCCAGCACATGATGATGACCACCTTTTGGCATCCCGATGGCACACCGATGAGTGCGCAGCAGTTCATGGAATTGCTGTTTGGCAAGCTGCCCGAGTTCTTCCAAAGCGAAGCCGAACTGCGTCTCCTTTGGAGTGCGCCCGATACCCGCGCCAAGCTCCTGCAAGGTCTGGCGGAACAGGATTTCGGCCACGACAAACTGGTGGCGATGCAGCAGCTCATCGACGCGGAGAAGAGCGACCTTTTCGACGTGCTGGCTTACGTGGCCTACCTGCTGCCGCCGGTCACAAGGGCCGAGCGGGCCGATCAGGCGCGGGTGTCTATCCACACCCACTTTACCTCAAAGCAGCAGGCCTTCCTGGATTTTGTGCTGCAGCACTACGTTACTGAAGGCGTGACGGAGCTGGATCAGAGCAAGTTAAAGCCCTTGCTCCGGCTCAAGTATCACGACTCCATCGCCGACGCCGTGGCCGACCTGGGTGGTAAGCCGGAGGAGATTGGTCAGGTCTTCGCCAGCTTCCAAAAGTATCTTTATGCAGAGAAGGCAGCGTAGCCGTCTCTGTGCGGTAACCTTTTCCATGGGTTATAGGGGGAATATCCCGTGGCCGGCGAGTGGTCCGCAGCTCAGGGTGATTCAAATGGTATTGCAGGAGGACGGAGGATCAATTCTTTGAGGCGGATTGCGAGCCGACAACGATTCAGCAATCGGGATGACTTTGTCTGCTGAATACTGAATACTGATCACTGACGACTGATTCCCATCTGCCCCCTATGAACCTACGTCTCCTCGGCCTCCTTTCCCTCCTGGCGTTCAGTGCGCAGGGGCAGGAGGTGCTGACGCGGGCGGCGCAGGTGCGGGCGCTGCCGCCGGATCGGGCGCTAGAAAGTGTGCCGGTGGATCTGCAGGCGGTGGTGGGTTTCATCGAGGCACCGGGAGGCGGTACCGTTTTCATCCAGGATGAAACGGGGGGCACTTTTTTCCGGGCACCGGATCGCACCCAGCCGATGAAGCCGGGGGATCGGGTGCATGTGAAGGGCACCAGCATGCCGGGGCTCTACCTGACAGGCATCATTGCGCAATCGTATAAGGTGCTGGGCTCGGGCAATCCTCCGTTGCCTGCTCCCGCCGGGTATGAGGATCTGGCCACGGGACGCTATCATTACCAGATGGTGCAGGTGGAGGGGATCGGGCGGCGATTGTCCATGCCGGAGGAAAACCATTCGGTGTTGCACTTGGCGTTAGGTAGCCGGGTGGTCGAGGTGCGAGTGGATGCGCCTTTGCCGGATGGCATGGAGGATTGGGTGGATGCACGTTTGCAAATCACCGCGCTGGCGGCGGGCGGAATCAATGACCGTCGGCAACTGGTGTTTCCCTACCTGCGGGTGAGTGACTGGAGCGAGGTCAAAATTCTGAAACCCGCGCCTGCGGTGGCAGACCTGGAGGCCCTGCCTGCGGCCCGGCTGCTGCGTTTTGATCCCGGTCGCATTCCGGAATTTGGCCATCGCGTGCGCACCATGGGCAAGGTGCTGGCCGCTTTCCCGGATGGGCAGGTTTTTATCCGAGACCTGAAGGCCGAGGTCCAGGTGCCCTCCTCACCACCCATTAAGCCTCTTGTTCTGCCGACTGATAATGCACGCCCGGCAGCCATGGCGGTGCGGCTGGCCAGCCCGCAACTTCTAAAGCCGGGGCAGTTGCTGGATGTGGCGGGTTTTCCTAACATGGATGGCTTCAGCGCCAGCCTGGTGGACGCGGTGCTGGTGAAGGAAGCCACGCCCGTGGTGCATGGGATGGAGCCTGTGCAAGTGACGCTGAAAGAAATCGCCAGTGGCAGCTTTGACGCAGATTTGGTTAGGTTGGAGGTGGAGCTGGTGGATGCCTATCGTACGGGGGCAGGCTGGGAGCTGAGGCTGCTCTCAGGTGCTCTGCCCATCCGCGCTCTGCTGCCGACGGCCGAGGACATCCCAGACCTGCGGCCGGGCTCCCTGCTGCAACTCACGGGCATCTGCCGCATCGAGTCCTCCACGGATCAGGGGTTCCGCTCCCGGCCTGAACGGGCCATGCTGATGCTGCGTGGGGCGGGAGATCTCGTTGTGCTGAGTGCGCCGTCCTGGTGGACCGTGCAGCGGCTGGTCGGTTTAGTAGGCTTGTTGCTGGCCCTCGTGGCGGGTGGTCTGCTGTGGATCACGCTGCTGCGGAGGCAGGTGGCGAAGCAGGGGGCGGCCCTGCGCCGTCGCATCGCCCATGAGGCGGCACTGGAGGAGCGCCAACGCATTGCACGCGAGTTCCATGACACACTGGAGCAAGAACTTGCCGGGCTGTCTCTGCGGCTGGATGCAGCCGTGACTCGACCTTTGGAGGAGAAGGCCAAGCGGCTCATGGAAACCTCCCGTCATCTCGTCTCTCGAATTCAAACCGAGGCCCGCAATCTGGTGGCGGATCTGCGCGCCGACCCTGAGAGTGTGACGGATCTTTCTGCGGCCTTGCAAGAGCTAGCGGATCGTACCCTGAGCGATCTGCTGCAAGTGACCGTGCTGGTGGAGCCACCCTTGCCAGCCCTGCCCGTGCATGTAGCGCATCATTTGCGCATGATCGCGCAAGAGGCCGTGACCAATGTGCTCAAGCATGCTCACGCCACCTCCATCGTGCTGGGGTTGCGAATGCACGAGGGGCAGCTTTGCCTGACGGTGGCGGACGATGGCCAGGGCCTGGATCAAACCTCCACTCAGGGCCAAACCGGGCACTTTGGCTGCATGGGCATCCGCGAACGCTGCCTGCGCATCGGGGCTCAAGTCGAGTGGCTCGACAATCGACCTCGCGGCACCCAGGTGCGTGTGACCTTGCCCCTTACTTCTGAATGACCATGGCTGAATCTCCCATCACCCTTTTGCTCGTGGATGACCACTTTGTCGTGCGCAGTGGCCTCGCCGCTTCACTGGAGCTGGAAGACGATCTTCGAGTGGCTGGCGAAGTGGATCGAGGGGAACTGGCTCTGGCCGCTTTTGGTCAGATCCATCCCCAGGTCGTTCTCATGGACTTGCAATTACCGGGGATCTCCGGCATCGAGACCACGGCGCAGCTAATGACTCTGCACCCAGACGCCCGAGTGCTCATGTTCTCTACCTTTGCCCGAGATGAAGAGGTGCAGGCTGCACTACGAGCCGGCGCTTTAGGATACCTCCAAAAATCATCCTCACGCGAAGATTTGCTCAAAGCCATTCGCACCGTCGCCCAAGGCGAGAAATGGCTGCCTGCTGACTTAGAGGCCCGCTTGCGCGAACGAACTGCCGAGCCAGAGATCACCCCCCGTGAGCGAGAAATCCTGACGCTTGTCACCCAGGGAAATGCGAACAAGGAAATTGCTGCGACTTTGGGCATCGGGGAAGACACGGTGAAACAGCATGTCAGCCGCATTCTGGTGAAGCTAAAGGTCAATGATCGCGCTCAAGCCACGGCTGAGGCCATCCGACGCGGCCTCGTGAGGGTGTGAGTAGCCTTTTTTAAAAGGGTTTATCTTTTGTGGCAACAATGTCTGATCTCGCATAAAAGTTGTCAGAGGAAGAAAGGGGCAGACCATCGTTAGATAGAGTGAAATTCAATCACTCCTTCCAACCATGAAGTTTGTTTCCCTCCTAGCCTTGTTTTTGCCTTTGGCCGCTTTGGCTCAGAGCCCAGTCGCGGGGCCTGTGCGTGTATTATATCTTGATACTTCCAGTGCTGAACGTTCCAAGCTCGGCGCTCTGCATGAGGCCATGAAAGAACTGGGGCGCGACGCCATCTGGTTCGACTACGCGACCGAGGCCTCCACAGCGCCTAACTATGATTACGTCTTGAAGACGGAAGATGCGGGCAAGCCGGAAGCCATCCGCGCTCAGGTGCTCGCCGCGTTGTCGAAAGAAAGACGACAGAGCTACGAAGCTTTTTTGGCCCAGCGTGAGCCTGAAAAACGCGAGGCTCACCCCATGGTGGCCAACTATGAAAAGCGCCCGCAGCCGCTCACCTTCCAGCATCCTTTCGATGTCAAAGGCAGCATGGAACGAACCCAGGTGCCTGCGGATATGGAACTGAAACTCTTCGCGGCGGAACCAGACATCCGCAAGCCCATCGCCTTTGCCTGGGATGATCGCGGGCGCTGTTGGGTCTGTGAAACGAGCGACTATCCGCACGGTCTCGTGGAAGATGGGAAAGGGAATGACTCTATCAAGATCTGCGAGGACACTGATGGCGATGGCCGGGCTGACAAGTACACCGTGTTTGCGGATAAGCTCAATATCCCCACCGCTTTGGTATTCGCAAACGGCGGAATCATCGTCAGCCAGCCCCCACGTTTCATGTTCCTCAAAGACACCGATGGCGATGATAAAGCAGACATCCGTCAGGATATCATCACCGGTTATGGCATTCGTGATACCCATGCTCAGGCTAGCAATCTCCACTACGGCCTGGACAACTGGATCTATGGCTGTGTGGGCTATAGTGGCTTTGAAGGCACCGTAGGAGGCAAAGACCTAAAGTTCATGATGGGGACTTATCGCTTCAAGCCCGATGGCAGCGCCTTGGAGTTTTTGCACCAGTTCACCAACAATGCCTGGGGACACAGTGCCAATGCTGCGGGGGATCAATTCGGTGGCACGGCCAATGGCGCACCCATCTTTTACGGCGGCTTGCCACAGTCCATCATGCCCAATGGCTTGCGAGCGATGACGGCGAAGAAGATCAATGAAGTGGACACCGTTCACACGATCACGCCTAACTATCGTCAGGTGGACGTCTTTAATGGTTATACGGCTGCCGCCGGTAGCGCCTTTATCGAAAGCAACTCTCTACCCACACGTTTGCAAGGTATGGCCATGGTTTGTGAACCCACGATGAAAGTCATCACGCTCATGGACGTGCAGCCGCAGGGGGCTGGCTACACAGCCAAGGACAGCTACAATCTTGTGGCCAGCACAGACGAATGGATGTCTCCTGTCTTTGCTGAAGTCGGTCCCGATGGCGCGGTGTGGTTTGCGGATTTCCAAAATTTCATCATTCAGCACAACCCCACGCCGAGTGTGGAACGCGGCGGATTCAAAGGAGAAACGGGTGTCGGTGGGGCGCATAAAAACGATCTGCGTGATCATGAACGCGGGCGCATTTATCGAGTGGTGGCCAAAGGTGCACCCGCGAAGATTTCTAGACCTTCATTGCAGGGCGATACTCAGTGGTCACGTCTCACCGCTCAGCGTCTGGATCTGGAAAAAAGCACCGCTCCAGAAAACGCGACTGCGCTTATGAATCAAGGCGGCGTTGCAGCAGTGCATACCTTGTGGACGCTCCACGGTCTAGGCAAGCTGGATGAAGCCACGCTCAAAGCCGCTCTCCTATCGAAAGAGCCGATCTTACGTCGCAATGCCATCCGTGCCCTGGGAGCGGATGAGAAAGCTGCGGCACTGCTCTTTGGCTCGGGTACCATCACAGATTCAGATCTCCACACCCGTCTAGCTGCCTTTGTGAAATTGGCCGAGTTACCGACGACGGAGGAAATCAAAACCCTTGTGGCCCGCCTCAGTATGGATCCCACCGTGCAGCAGGATGAGTGGCTGGTAGAGGCTGCTCGTGTCTTGTCAAAGAAGCACGGTGCCAGCGCCTTTAAAGAAGGGCCAAATCTGCTGACCAATGCTGGCCTGGAAGAGATCGGCACAGATGGGCTTCCAGTCGGTTGGAAGCGGCGTGACTACGGCACCAAGGCGGGCACTCTTCAGGCCGAATGGAAATCTGTGGGTGGTGAAGGGAAAAATCATGCAGGTGATAAAGCCGTACGCTGCATCACCCGGGATGATGGAGATACCAGTCTCTATCAAGACGTGCCGCTAAAGCGTAATATCACCTATCGTCTCAGCGGTTGGGTGAAGACTCATGCGATGAAAGGTAAAGTCAGCTTCAATGACCACATCGGTCGCCATGAAACGGCCAAAAATTCGGCACGTGTCAGTGACTGGAATGAAGTGGACGTTGTTTTCACCAATAAAGACAAGGACAAAGCCAGTATCAATATCCTCCATGTGGGGAAGGGGGATGGCTACTTTGATGAGGTGAAGCTCTGCGAGTTGACACCCGTGAATGATGAAAAGCAAACCTTGTTAGGCGATGCTAAGCGTGGAGAAGAAATCTTCTGGAAGCATCCCGTCGCTGCGTGCATGACCTGCCACATGCTAGGGGGGAAGGGCAGCGCGGTGGGGCCTGCGCTGGATGGCATCGCTAGTCGCAAGGATGAAGCTTACATTGTTGAATCCCTGGTGAATCCCAATGCTCGTTTAGCTGAAGGCTACACGGCCACCCCCATCAGCCCCATGCCGCCCATGAATCTCATTTTGAAACCTCAGGAGTTCGAAGACGTGAAGGCCTTCATCCTGAGTTTGCGTGCGGAATAACTAAAAATGTGTATAAGAAAGGCCAGCTTCCAGGCTGGCCTTTTTTTGTTCCTTGATGCAAAGCCTCACGCAGATCATGGCGGATTGAGAAGAGCTTCAAAGTCCCTCATACAAGTTATTTAAAATCTACCGCATTCGCGTCATTCATTCCACCTCTCCAGCAGAGATGCTACCGAGCATATCTTCTCGCAATAAGACCTGTTTATGAAAAGCGGCGACGGGGCAGGACGATTGTTGGTCACCGCAAGCTAGTGCGCTGTTATCATGAAGACAGAAGCCTGCGCTCTTGCTTTGCCTCTCATCCCACGGCGCCCGCCTTTTCAATCGGACAATCTTCCTGGAGCAGGTCTAAATTGATTTCAGGGAATGCAGGCGTAAAAAAACCGCACCTTTTGAAGGTGCGGTTTTAAATGATTGGCAATAACCTAACGAAAAGTCATTCAAGGTTTTGCTGCGGCTACTTCAGCGGGCTCAAGCTGGGAGAGCGCCATTTCAGAGCCTGGATCACGGGTGATCGGCCAATAAGCTTCCATATTAAGGCGCTCAGGTGGCGTCAGGGCCAGCACTTCGTTGCCTGCCTTAGCCGTAGTCTGATAAGCCAGTGGAACGACCGTGATGCAGATGCGGTCTTCATCCATACGCTGCACATGCAGGGCAGAGGCGTAGCTCCGCTTCTGTAGGGTGATGGTATCTCCCGCAGTAAATGGAGCGCTGTCTTTCTGAAGTCCGGGCATCACCAATTCAAGATCCACATCTTCCAGTTCACTTGAGCGAGCTCGCACAATCCACCCCTGCGTAAAGACATCTGATTCTGCCAGAGGCCGGGCACTCAGCACACGGAAGCTGCCCATGAGATACATCGGCTGCTCATGCTGATAGTTGCGCAAATAGGAGCGCTTAAACAGATCATTCCTGACACTAAGCTGTTCTTGATTGTAAGGGAAAAACTCTCCCAGAACATCGCGTGGGTTCAGGGACTTCCCGGGTGGCGCTGTGTAAATCGTATATGGGCGCAGCGGAGTCAGCTTTTTAAATTTCGCCAACACCTTGTAATTGAACGGCTTTTCCGGATGGGAAAAGATCATGATGCTGAAAAACCAGCAAAAAGTGGCCGCCCCCATCAGCAAGGTGATGAGGATAGCCCACCAAAAGATACCGCCGCCTTCCTTTTTTTGTGAAAGGCTGCCTCCGCCATAAGAGCGGTATTCGCTTCCGTCGCTCAGAAATCGAACTTGCATATCAAAATTGAGAAAATTGTTAAAAACTGTAAAATCAGTCTCCTGAAATTTTACTGGTTCAAATCAAAAAGAAAAGTTTTTTTTGTGAATAACCGAAAATTTGTTCCTCAGGCAGATTCCTTTGGTTCAAACGATGTTCCACAGCCACAGCTGCGGCTTGCATTGGGGTTGATAACACGGAAGCCGGCATCGTTCAAAGCATCAATATAGTCAATTGTGCTACCATCGAGAAATGCCAAACTGTCATTATCCACGATCAGCGTGACGCCACTTTCGGTGAAGAGGTGATCGGTCGCCTCAGGCTGGGCGATACGCATTGCGTATTGCAAGCCTGCGCAACCGCCTTTTTCGATACCGATGCGGAGACCGCTGCCAGCTGCGGCGTCTTGGGCCTTGAGCATGTGGGAGAGTTCCGTGATGGCACTCGGGGTGAGCTGAATCATAAAAAAGAGATAGAAAGAAAAAATTCCGCAAACCTAGATTAGCATTCTGGTGCGTTGATGTGACATGGTGGGTTTACGTGCATTCGTCCTGCACTATTTGCAGAGTTATGTCAAAAATTCGTATTCTTTCCGATTCACTCGCCAGCCAAGTGGCGGCGGGAGAAGTCGTGGAGCGACCTGCCGCAGTCATTCGTGAGCTGGTTGAAAACAGCCTGGACGCCGGTGCTCGGCATATCACGGTGGAGGTGCAGCGTGGCGGCACAGCCCTCATCCGCATCACCGATGACGGCTGTGGGATGGATCGTGAAGATGCGATGCTTTGCATGGAGCGGCACGCGACGAGCAAGATCCGGACCAAAGAAGACCTCGCAGCCATTCGCACCTTCGGTTTTCGGGGGGAGGCCCTGCCCAGCATCGCCAGCGTCTCGCGCTTTCGTTTGGCCACCCGTGAACGGGAAGCCCTCAGCGGCACAGAGATTGAGATCATGGGGGGCAAGCTCAGCGCTGTTAAAGACCATGGTGGTAATCACGGCACGGTGATCGAGGTGCGCTCCTTGTTTTTCAATGTGCCCGCTCGGCGCAAATTCCTGCGCACGGAGGCCACCGAATATTCCCACATCGAGCAGCAGTTTCGCCTCCATGCGATCGCTAATCCCCAGACTGCTTTCACACTCATTCGGGATGGGGCTGTCACTTTTCATCTGCCAGGGACGGCAGATATGATGGACCGCATACGCGGCCTAGCAGGTGAGGAATTGGTGACTCGTCTCATCAAGCTGCCTGAAGTCGAGCACCTCGGCGTCGGCGTTTCTGGTTACATCGGCGGGCCAGGACTCAGTCGCTCCAATCGGCAGCAGCAGATCACTTTTCTAAATGGTCGGCCCATCGAGAGTCCCGCCATCAATTATGGTCTCAAGGAAGGCTTTCACAA
Source organism: Prosthecobacter dejongeii (assembly GCF_014203045.1). NCBI lineage: Bacteria > Pseudomonadati > Verrucomicrobiota > Verrucomicrobiia > Verrucomicrobiales > Verrucomicrobiaceae > Prosthecobacter > Prosthecobacter dejongeii. Next base: position 148,165 of record NZ_JACHIF010000013.1, on the reverse strand, counting down.
TGCCCTGATGAAAGGGCAGTACCCTGTGACCTTCCTCTTTCTGGAGATGGAAGCCCAGTCCTTTGATATCAATGTGCACCCAGCCAAAAAAGAGGTGCGTTTCCACGATGGTTTTGCGGTGCGCGAGGCCGTCGCCCGCGCGGTGAAGCGGGCCTTGGAGACGGGCAGTAAGCTGCCCACGGGCCATGTGCCATCCCTACCGCGTCTGCCTGTGGCAGAAACTGCGAATGTCCAGTCAGAGTTGGTCATCCCTGCACCTTCGGGTGCCCGTGCGGCGGTGTCCCCACGTGCCGCTTCGTTCCTCACGCCATCGCCTGTTATCTCTGCTCCTCGTTCGTCGGTGGCCACTTCGCCATCGCCCCCTGAGGTCACGCAGCCTGCTTCTGCGGAGTCAGCTTCCTCGGTTGAAAAAATTCCTTCTGTTGCACCCGTCCGGCAGCCTGAATATGAAGAGGAGGAAGATCCGGCCAAAAAACAAATGCCGCACTTCCGCATCATCGGCGTGCTGCATAAGCTCTACGTGCTGATGGAAAGCACCGAGGGGCTCGTGCTCATGGATCAACACGCGGCGCATGAGCGGGTGAACTTTGAAAAAATGCGCAAGGCCATGGAGCAGGGCGGGGTGCCATCCCAGCGGCTACTCATGCCGCTCACTTTGCAAACCAGTCCACGCGATGCCGACGTGTTGATGCGCAATCTTGAGGCCTTATCTCGCTTGGGTATTGAGGCAGAACCCTTCGGTCCGAACACTTTTAAGATCGAGGCTTTGCCTACCTTTCTGAAAACCGACGATCCTCTCGCTTGGCTGGATCAGGTGATCGAAGAACTGCAAAGCCTCAGCTCCAAGAGTTCCTCTCTGCGCCTCGGTGAAGACATGATCGCCACCACCGTGTGCCGCCATTCAGTCAAGGCAAATGACCGCTTGGCTTTGCCAGAAATCCAGGCCCTGCTGGATGATTTGTTCGCCTGCGAAATGCCGTATTGCTGTCCGCATGGCCGCCCCACGCTCATTCAGATGTCTCTCAATGAGCTGGAGCGGAAGTTTGGTCGTCAAGCTCCTTGAGTCGGATCGCCGTGGGGTCGCTTAAACAACGATCGACCAGATGACTTTCAGGTAACGGCTTTCGGGGCAGTTGGACATCACAGGGTGATCTAGCCCAGGTCCCGTGCGGTCCAGGATCTGCAGCTTGCGTCCATGACGGTGGGCCACCCCCATCACCAGTTCTTCAAATTCTTCCGTGCTGATCAGCCCAGAGCAGGAGCAGGTGACAAACAGTCCGCCACGTTTCACAAGCTGGATCGCGAGGCCGTTGAGATCGCGATATTTAAAGATGCCTTCTTCCTGCGTGTCTCGGTGATGGATCAGTTTTGGGGGGTCCAAAACCACAGTGTCCCAAAGCTCACCGTTTTTGATCATTTGGCGCGACCAGCCAAAGGCATCTCCCTGCGTCCAGTTCAGCTTGGTCTGGTTCAGGTTCGCATTCTGTTTCGCCTGGGCGATGGCCTTTTCATCCAGGTCCACACCGGTCACATCTTCACACTTGCCGATGAGCTTGGCCGCTAGGGCAAAACCACCCGTGTAGGTGCACAGATCCAGCACACGTCCTTTGGCCAGTTGGCCGAATTTCAGACGGTTATCGCGTTGGTCACAGAAGAAGCCGGTCTTGTGGCCATCTTCAAAATTCACCGCAAAGCGCACGTCGTTTTCACGGATGCGCACCGTCTTTGGCGCAGGATCATCCACCTCCGGTACATCGCTGATGCGCATGCTTTCGATGAGGGAGATATCTGGATCCGTCTGGATGACATGCTGGCTAGTGCCTAACTCCTGGTGCAATAGCGGCAGCCAGCGGCGGATACGCCTCCACACACCTAGGGTCGTCACCAGGATGGAAAGCGTGTCATCATAGCGATCCACAATCAGCCCACTGATGCCATCTGCATCGGAGTGGATCACGCGATACGCATCCGTGGTCGCATCCAGCTTCAGCGTCTCCTTGCGCAGCCGCACTGCTTGCACCAGTCGGGCATCCAGATCCGCTTCACCAAAGGGTGTGAGTCCATGGTGGATCACCCGCAGAGGGACACGTGCTTTAGGATTCAGAAAGCCAGCTCCAAAAGGTTGCCCCTCTTTGTCATACACATTCACCAGATCGCCGGCTCCAGCATCGCTGGAGATAGCTCCTACCATGTTTGGGAAAATGGCCGGGTGGTAGGAAAAGTACTTCATCTGCGCCCATGGACGTACCCAGGTTTCACTGCCAGGGGGCGGTGGCTTCGGAGCATTCGATGGATAACGGGAAGGGTAGGGACGAGGCATGGGCGATTCTGCTGGAATCCTCACCATTGGCACAGGATTTGCAGATTTCACTTCTCAATCCGCAGAATCCTCCGCCAAAGTGCAAAATCATGCCCGAAGCCAGCCTGAAGACCCTGCATCTCACGGAGCCCTTCCGCATTGCTCATGGAGTCTCCTCCACCCGTCAGGTAGTGCGCATTACCGATGGCCAGGCCACAGGCGAGGCACCTTTCGTCCCCTATTATGGCGAAAATCCGCAGGAAACATTAGCATGGCTTCAGGGCGTGCATCTGGGGGAAGGCACACGTGCTGGGCGATTGGCTTTAGATCTTTTCCATGCCGATCAAAGTCCCACACCCCTCTGGCATCGCGCGGAAAGAACCCTCGGCCCAGGTCGCCCTTGGCAGGCCATCCACGCCTGCCGCTCCCTCGGCATTCCGACCGATCTGGCCGTCTTTGCAGAAAAAGTGCGTCACACCGCGCAGCAGTTCCGCGTGCTGAAGTTAAAGCTCGGCAGCGGTGATTTAGCTCATGATGAAGCCATCGTCGCCACCGCCCGCAGTGCGGCACCCCAGGCCACCATGTTTGCCGATGTGAATGGCGGCTGGTCCGTGGAAGAAACGGTGCAGATGCTGCCCCGCCTCGCTCGGTATGACCTGGCCTTGCTGGAGCAGCCCATCCATCATCGAGGCGGGATAGACTCATGGACGGAACTGCGAGCCAAGTTGCCGCCTAAATCCTTGCCCCTCTATGCCGATGAAAGCGCGCAAAACGCGGCCGATGTTCATCGTCTGGCCACTCTGGTGCAAGGCGTGAATGTAAAGCTCCTCAAGTGCGGCTCCTTTGCTGGAGGCATCGAGATGATCGCTGCCGCTCGCCAGCATGGTCTGGGTATCATCCTCGGCTGCATGATCGAAAGCAGCCTCGGCACCACTGCCGCGGCGCACTTGGCTCCCTGGGCTGATTTTGTGGATCTCGATGGCCATCTTTATCTGGCTGATGACGATTATCTCGGCATCACTTTTGACGCTGAGGGCCGCCTTCTCATGCCACAGGAAAAGGGCATCGGTGCCCGCCCCCGAACGTAATACCCATCATCATGATCGAAGACCTCACGGCTCGTGCCCAGCATCATCTGCCAGAGGCCTTACACTGGCTGCGGCGCATGGTGGAAATCAATAGTTTCACAACAAACGTTCCGGGCATCCAGGCCGTCGGCCAGCTCACCGCCGCCTGCTTTAACACGCTTGGGTTCGTTGCGGAATTTATTCCTGCATCCCACCCAGCTCATGGTCCTCATTTATTATTGCATCGTCCGGGCTTGGCCGCCAGCTCTCCCCCCATCGTTTTGGTCACCCATCTAGACACCGTTTTCCCACCGGAGGAGGAAGTTCAAAACAACTTCCGCTGGCAGGAAGAAGGCGTCCGCATTTACGGCCCTGGCACTGTGGATAACAAGGGCGGCACCGCCCTCATCTGGCTGCTGCTGCGCACGATGAAGGACGTGCTGCCGGATCTCTTCGAGAACACGCACTGGCTCATCGCCGCGAATTCGGCGGAAGAGGTTATCGGTTCTGACTTCGCCCAGCAAACCCAAGAACGCTGCCCTCAAGGTGCCCGAGCTGTCCTGGTTTTTGAAGGCGGGCCAAGAGACGAAACCGGCTACCACATCGTCACCGCGCGTAAAGGGCGGCTGGAATACCGCATCACCTGCCAGGGCCGTGCCGCCCATGCCGGCAGCAATCACGCCCTGGGCATCAATGCCGTGGTCGAGCTCGCCTCCCTCTTACCCTTTGTTCATGCATTGAATAGCCCTGCGGATGGCCTAACCGTGAATGTGGCGAACATTCAAGGAGGTACCGTGCTCAACCGCGTGCCTCATGAGGCCGCGGCCGAGCTAGAAATGCGCGCGTTTGATCCCCAGGTTCTGGCACGCGCTGCCATCGCACTGGAGGCTATGGCCGGACCCACTGCCGCCGGGGCCCAGATCGTGGTAGAGCGTCTAGGTAGCACCACCGCTTGGCCTGGAGGCATGGAGACCAATCGTCTATTTGAGGCCTGGGCCCAGGCTGGAGCCGCCCTGAATCTTCCCGTTCACCCCATGGCCCGCGGCGGCCTCAGCGATGCAAACTACCTCTGCTCTTTGGCCCCCACACTCGATGCCATGGGGCCCAGTGGCGGCAATGCTCACTGCTCCGAACGCACCCCAGATGGCAGCAAACTCCCTGAGTATGTCGAGCCAGACACCTTTGTGCCCAAGGCAGTCATGAACATCCTCGCCCTAGCCTCGTTGGCATCGCCCTCCCCGTAGCCGCGTCCACCAGGACGTGGGGATTGGAAAAGTTCGAAAGCTCAAGAACCTTAGCCCAGACCACTCACTGGCGTGAGCAGCTACAGCATGTAGCCGCGTCCGCCAGGACGTGGGGATTGGAAAACCTCGAAAGCTCAACAACCCTCGTCCAGACCACTCACTGGCGTGAGCAGCTACGGCGTGTAGCCGCGTCCGCCAGGACGTGGATATTGGAAAAGCATCGAAAGCTCAAGAACCTTCAACCGGACCCCCCACTGGCGTGAGCAGCCACAGCGTGTAGCCGCGTCCGCCAGGACTTGGGGATTGGGAAGCCTCGAAAGCTCAAGAACCCACGCCCTTCCCCCCACTGGCGCGATCAGCTAAACCTTCCCTCCACAAAAAAGCCCCGGCATTCACCGGGGCTTCAAATTTTGAGAACTAAATCTGGTTAGGCTTCGATTTAGTTCGAGCGGCCAAGGTAGCTGTTGTCTTCCGTCTTCACGCTGATCTTGTCGCCAGGACCAATGAACAGAGGCACCTGTACCACCAGACCGGTTTCCAGCTTCGCAGCCTTGTACACGTTGTTGGCGGAGTCGCCCTTCACTCCCTCAGGAGATTCGGTCACGGTCATCACCACAGAAGGCGGCAGTTCGATGCCGATCACCACGTCGTCCGCGAACTGGACCGTGTATTTCTGGCCTTCGATGAGGTAATCCTTGGCGTTTTTGACCTGGGATTCCATTAGCACCACGTCTTCAAACGTCTCAGGGTGCATGAAGTGGTAGTCTTCACCGTCCTTGTAGCTGTACTCATGCGGCTCACGGTTCAGGTTCACGGCCTCGAGAGACTCGTTGGAGGTCATGCGCAGGTTGTACACCTTGCCGGTGCTGAGGGTGCGGACGGACATCTGCACGTAGGACGCCATGCGCGGCGGCGTCTTGAGTTCGAAATCGGACACGATGCAGACTTCGTTGTTGTAACGAACCGCGTGCCCCTTGCGGAGGTTGATGACTGGGGTTGATGCCATAGAGAGCGAGGGTTTTAGGCCCATTTCTGGGAAAAGCAAGAAGGGAATCACGTGGTGAGAGGGGGCGATCCTGCTGATGGGCTGAATTTCTTCCGCAGATAATAACCCACGACATCAGCCACTTTAAAAGGCTTAGTTTCCTGCCTGGCTACCCTGACTCGTTTAGAATAACAGCCATCTGAAGCAATGAGGATTTCACCTCTCCACCTTCTTATTTTCGGATCCAATCCTTAGTGAAATCCATCTTCGTTCATGGTGATTTGAAGCGTGATTTTTTCCGCACTCTTGTTTGGAGCATGCTGACGAGCGTATATGTCTGGAGTTCTAGTCAAGACCTCCTGCTCTGATATTGACATGATTCGGCTGAGATTGAATTCATGTCCCTAATATGAGCGTTAAATACCAATGCACCCATTGCGATTTCACCCAACGGGTTCGTCAGGAGGCGAGGGTTTATGAAAAAGAGGAACCTAAATGCTTACGTCCTATTTGTTGGCTGGCCTGGTGCCATACTTGCAAGAAAGTCGTGGATGCAGAACGAGTTCCGACGTTGAGAGAACTGGAAGATCACTTGGAAAGTGTCCGGCTCGAACCTTATGCGGAAAGAAAACTTTTTGCCTACTGGCCACCTGACGAGGAAATCATTGTTACTCAGCGTTACATTGAATGGCGAAAAAACAGAGTGGCCCCTTCAAGATGTTTTGAATGCGGTGGACACGATGTTCTTTTTTCGACGGCCTCTTATGGAGACCTGCCGTGCCCTCAATGTTCAGGTGGGATGGAAGCACACATCACCTTGATCGGGGGGAGCTTTACCCGCTTTGCTGCTGCTGTATATTCGCTGGAAGGGGAGCTGATCACCCCAGGAAATGCTCCCGAAGAATGGCTGATGGAATTCTAAACTCCACTTTAGAAACGGGAGATTATTTCAATTTCCAAAGTTTCTTATCACTGCGCACATACACTGCGCCGTCACTGATTGCAGGGGTGCTTAAAATGGTGTCCTTAAGCTCAACGGTATGGACGATTTCGCCTTCTTTGGCGGTGGTATCGACGACCTGAAAATCACCGCGCTCGCTGGCGATGTAGATATACTTGCCCGCTGCGACGGGTGAGCCAGAGAAGGGGCCTTTGAGGCGCAGTTTCCAGGCTTCATCACCGTCGGTCGTACTGGCTTTGATGAGCACACCCGTGCCGTTGAGAACGTAGATGGAATCTTCAATGACCAGGGGACTGCCTGTACCAGGTTTGAGACCTGCGGCGCGCCAGAGTTGGGAGGCTGCACCTTTTTCGGGTACCACCGCAGTGACTCCATTGGAAGGGATGTAAATAGCGGTCTTGGTGACGGCGGAACTCGGGATGGTGGAGGCCCCATCGGTGTAATCCCACACCACATCGCCTGAGTGCGGTTCGATGCCTGTGAGCCCCTTGCTTGACTGAAGTGCAACGACGTTTTGATAGATGACGGCGCTGGTCCAGTTGGCAGCTTTTGGACGTTCTTTTTTCCAGCGGTTTTTGCCCGTAGCCACATCAATGCCCACAGCGATGGACTCGCTGTCGTTTTCGCTTTGTACGACCAGCGTGTCACCCACCACAACGGGAGAGGAGGACATGCCAAGACTGTTGCTGGCGTTGGCATAATCATAGGTCAAGCCACGCAGCCACAGGAGATTCCCAGTGAGGTCAAAGGCGAAGAGATCGTTCGTCGAATAGAGAGCAAAGACACGTTCGCCATCGCTACACATGGTCGCGGCGGCCACGCTGGTCTTGTTGTGCGTCATGGTGCGGCCCGTGGACTTCATCACGCGCTCCCACAGCTTTTTGCCATCGGCGGTGCTGAAGCAAAAGACGTGCAGATTGGCCTGATCCGGCCCGCTCGCGCAGGTGAGGAAAAGTTTGTCGCCAATGATGATCGGGCTGCTCAACCCACGGCCTGGCAGGTCCACACTCCAGTTCACCGAGACCTTCGGTCCAGGGGCGGCTTCAGTGGAAACGGCGGAGGCATTCGGCCCGCGGAACTGCGGCCAATCGGCCGCCATGGCAAACGAAAGAGTCCCAAGGGTCGAAAGCAGCAGGGCAGGGAAGAGGAGTCGGCGAGACATGGCAGGCTATGGGGCAAAAAGTTAAGGCAGTTCCTTGAGCTGGATGTGGCGGTATTCCATCTGACCGCGATCTCCTTCCACGCCGATGGGGCCGGTGGCGGGGAGGGCGAGGGCAGCTTCCAGGACTTCGCCATTGCAGGTGCAGTGGGCGACTCCGTCCTTCACGGTGACTTCGATCTGGTTCCAGTCCTGCGCTTTGTAGTTTTTCAGGGTCTTGTAAGCATCGGGCCCTGCCACCAGATAGTCACGGCACTGGAGCTGTGGTTTGCGGATGAAGATGCCGCTGTCCGCATTCACCGAGGCGCGGAACTGCATCTTCAAAATGAAGTTTTTGGGAAACTCTTGAACGGTATAAAACTGCCCTGTGAGTTTGTCCATCTCCGTGGGAAAACTCACGGTCAGAATGCCATCCTTGGCAAAGTAACGCCCCGCATCCTTAGCCTCCGTCTGCCCATCGAACTTGGCCAGAATCGCCCCAGGATTCGGATTGTCCTTCTTGGTCTTTTCGCGGAAGCACCAGCCACTGAGGTCCTTGCCATTGAAGAGACTAATAAAGCCCGGCTCCGGCGTGAACTCCTCCCCCTGGGCAGTGGAAAGGAGGCTGATGGCAAGGAATGGCAAAACAAGGCGGCGGAAAATCATGATGGGCAAATAAAGGGAATTGAGATACAATCAAAAAGGGTGCGAGTGATATCACTTGGCCGAAGCAATCGCCGTTCCGGTGGCATCGCACACGCGGAGCTGGAATTGCCATTCCACCGTCCACTGTTCGGTCTGCTCATTCTGGCAGCACTTCACAAGGATGGCGTTTTTGCCTTTTTTAAGCCTGACGGGAAGTTTGTACTGATCCAGCTTGGCTCCGCGATGGTATTCATCCCGAGCAAACAGAAGCTCGCCATTCACCCAGACTTTCCAGCCGTTTTTGCAGCCCAGGCGGATCTGAGCGTCGCGTTCTTCGGCCGATTCAAACTCGGTGTAGGCATAACCCGTCACTTCCTTCAGCAGGGTGAAGGGCTTGTTAAAATCAATCATCCCATACTCGTCCTTGCTGGTGAAGTCGGTCCACTTCGCCTCGCCATTTTTGCCAGGATAGGTTGCATCCAGCTTGATTTCCTTCTCCGGCGGGAACTCGGTATCAAAACCCTTCCGCTCCACATTGGTGAAGGGCGCAATGAGCTTCCAGTTCATCACAAAACCGAAGTGCTTGGGCAGATCCACGGGTTTCTCCAGGTCCTTCAGTTTCTTGGCCAGGATCTTGATTTGGTCCTCATCTCGGGCGCTGTTCATCGCCTGCTGGTAGGAGGCGATGGCCGCTTCCTTCTTCTCTTGCGCCAGGGCCTCGTCCCCCGCGTCCAGCAGTCGTGCTACCGGATGCCGGCGCAGCTCACTGCTAGGATCCTCCAGCAGACTCGGCGTGATCTTTTCTGCCAGCTCGGGCTCCGCACGCTGGATCAGGTCAAACGCCACCACTCGCGCCGTCGGGCTGTTTTTCGTATTGTGCAAAAAGGCCTCGATGCCCTTCACCGGCAGCTTTTTCGCCGCGATGGCCTGATCCGCGATCACCCCGACTGCGGCCCTCAGCCAATTTTCTGCCAGAGGATTAGCTCCATTCATGCCGGACAGTACCTCCGGCAGTGTCGCCGGGTCGGCCTCTGTCAGTTGTTTCCACGCCGCTGAGGCCTTTTCATTGCCCTCGCCTTCCTTGGCGACGGCACGGATTTGCTCCAGCGGAACCTTTAAACTGGCTGCATGCACAGGCAGCAGGCCAAGCCCCAGGCTGATGAGAAGAAAAGATTTCATAAAAGAAGGGAATCGCCCGCAGGCACTAGCACAATACTACCTCAACAGGCTGCGTTCTTTCAGCCAGCCGTAGCCCTCGCCTTTTTCTGCTCGGTCCACAAACTGCTCCATGTCAGGCCGTGCGATCTGTGGGTACTGCGTCACCAGCTTGCGGTAAACTTTGGCAAACTGTCGCGCCCCCTCTGTTAGACACGCCTCTGCATCCCCATCGGCAAAGGCCGCTTTCGCCCCTCCCAGCATAAAGGCCCGCAGCAGTGTCGCCTCCGTCCCTGGGGCCACCGTCTTGCAGTGCTCTAGCCAGCCAGCCACCGGGTCTTCCGGGATATTGATCGGGAAATACGGCGTCTGTTTCAGATATGCCAGCACCGCGCCCGCCGCCTGTTCCCCATTTTCAGAGAAAGGATCCGCCATGTAGCCATCCACCAGCTCGCGGATGTGACTGCGCAGCGCCGGGTCCTTGATCACTTGGAAAACCAGCCCCACCAGCCGTTTCATCGCCTCCTCGCCCGCATCGCCCGTGTTCGCAGGCCGCATGTGCCGCAGCGTAATGATGTAACCATCCAGGACGGTGATGCCCAGCCACTGCCGCACTACCGCCTCCTCCGTGCCCTTTTCAGACGTGCCGATCCGTGTCGCCGTGATGATGCGTGTCGCGATAGGGATCGACTGCTTCTGCCACAGCTCCAACTCTCCGCCGATCGGTTCGCCAATCGTCAGGTTCTTATACCGCCCCTGTTTCACCATGTTTTCCATGTCCTTAGATACCACATCCATCTCGGCCAAAATCCGCCGGTGCTGGTCCTTGATCGTCAGCAGCGGAGCCTCCGCCTTGAACAGGAATATATCCAGCCGCCCTTGCTCCTCCAGGCTCTCATAGCGCAGCAGCACCCCGCCAGACTGGTAGTCAAAGTTCCCCGCAAACCGGTAATTCCCTAAAAACGCCGGGAAAGCCAGCTTCGTCGGGTCATGCTTCCACGGCTTCCCATCCGCCGCCGGCGGCTTCCATTGGCCATTCGGCTCCGCTGCACACACCGCCCCACAGGTTGCCACACAGGCCAGAAGAAAAGGGAAAAGGAATTTTTGACGCAAAATCATGCGCCGGATGTTGCGTTGCCCGCTCGATTGATGCAATGCCAAAGCTCCACAGGTTTTCCACACCCTAGCCGCGTCATATCGCCACCGTTTGGGCATTTTCCTGCTCTTGACTCTGGCCCTCTGCCGCCGAACTACTTGGCTTCACTTTTTTCTCCCCTCAAGACCCAATGCCCCGCCGAATCACTTACCGCGACGCCATCCGTGAAGCCCTGGACGAAGAGATCGCCCGCGATCCCATGGTCGTCGTCATGGGGGAAGAAGTTGCCCAATACAATGGCGCTTACAAAGTCACCCAGGGCCTCTGGGACAAATGGGGTGATAAACGCCTCGTAGATACCCCCATCAGCGAAGCTGGCTTCATCGGCATGGGTATTGGTGCCTCCATGCTCGGCGTCCGCCCCGTCATGGAGCTCATGTTCTGGAGCTTTTACACCGTCGCTTGGGACCAGATCGTCAACAACGCTGCCATGGTCCGTTACATGTCCGGTGGCCAGATCCATTGCCCCATCGTTATCCGTGGCCCCGCCAATGGCGGCACCAGCGTGGGTGCTACCCACAGCCACACCCCGGAAAACATCATGGCCAATTTCCCCGGCATGAAGTGCGTCGTCCCCAGCAACGCCTACGATGCCAAAGGCCTCCTCAAAGCTGCCATCCGCGACAATGACCCCGTCATGTTCATGGAAAGCACCAAGCTTTATGGTGAAGAATGGGACGTCCCTGCCAATGATGAACTCCCCGGTGGCGAGCTTTTCATCCCCCTCGGTACCGCCGACATCAAGCGTGAAGGCACCGATATCTCTCTCATCGCCCACGGCCGCGCCGTCATCACCTGCCTTGAGGCTGCTCGCATCCTGGAAGAGGAACACGGCATCAGTGCCGAGGTCGTGGACGTGCGCACCATTCGCCCCCTTGATGAGGAAACCATCCTCAACTCCGTCTCCAAGACCCACCGCGCCATCTACGTCGAGGAAGGCAAACCCTTCTGCGGCGTCGGTGCCCAGATCGCCTACACTATCCAGGCCCAGATCTTTGACGAGCTCGACGCCCCTGTCTTGCGTGTCAACAGCCTCGATTCCCCCGCCATCTACAGCCCCCCTCTCGAGGCTCTGCAACTGCCCACCCCAGACGTCGTCGTCGCCAAGGCCCTGTCCATCTGCTGATCTGCCGCCCTCGCGTCTCCACGTTCCCCCTTTGACCCCTTGACCCGCTGACCACCCCGGTCATCCCTCCTCAAGCCCCACCTTCTCCGCCTCCTTCCTGCCATGCCCAAAATCATCGAAATGCCCAAACTCAGTGACACCATGACCGAGGGGACCCTCGCCAAATGGAGCATCAAGGAAGGCGACAAAGTCACCACCGGTCAGGCCATCGCCGACGTGGAGACGGACAAGGCCACCATGGAAATGCCCTGCTTCTTCGAAGGCACCATCCATAAGATCATCGTCCAGGCTGGCGAAAAAGCCCCGCTCAATGCCCCCCTCGCCATCGTCCTAGAGGAAGGCGAAGCTGCCCCGGCCAATCTTGACGAAATCATCGCCACCGCCAAAGCTGCTGCCGCGCCCGTGCCGAAGGCTGAAAAACCCGCCGCAGGCAGCAGCGCCAAAAAAGTTGTCTCCGCCCCCGGCCCACGCCTCCCCACCGCCCCCCAGCCCGCCCGCCGTGCTGCCGCTGCAAATGCCCGCGTGAAGGCCTCCCCCCTCGCTCGCAAAGTCGCTGAGGAAAAAGGCGTGGACCTCTCCGCGCTCGAAGGTACCGGCCCTGGCGGCCGCATTATCCGGGCCGATGTTGAGAATGCCCCCGTCGGTGGCACCTCCGGCTCCGCCCGCATCGCCGCCACCCCCGCCATCCGCCCCACTTACACCGATGAAGATCAGCGCGTGCCCACCAGCAGCATGCGCAACATCATTGCCGAGCGCCTCCTCGCTTCCAAGACCCAGATCCCCCACTTCTACCTCCAGATGGAAGTGGATGCGGGGCCGCTCATGGAGTTCCGTGCGCACCTGAACGCCACCAATGAAAAAACCGGCGGCAACAAGTACACCGTCAACGACTTCATCCTCAAGTCCGTCATCCGTGCCGCCCAGGCTCAGCCCGCCATCAATGCCGCCTGGGATGGTGATGCCATCGTCAAGTTCAAGTCTGTCGGCCTCAGCGTCGCCATCGCCATCGAGGACGGCCTCGTCACCCCCGTCATCAAAGCCGCCGAGAAAAAGACCCTCCTGGAAATCAGCCAGAGCGTCAAAGACCTCGCCGGCAAGGCCAAGAATAAAAAGCTCAGCCCGGATGACTTCGCTGGCGGCACCATCACGGTCTCAAACCTCGGTGCCTACGGCATTGATCAGTTCTCCGCCATCATCAATCCGCCCCAGGCTGCTATCGTCGCCATCGGTAGCATCCGCAGCGCCCCCGTTGTCAATGACAAAGGCCAGATCGTCGTCGGTCAGCGCATGTGGGTCGGCCTCAGCGGTGACCACCGCGTCGTGGATGGCGCCGTTGCCGCCACCTTCCTGGCCGAGATGCGCAAATTCATCGAAAGCCCCGCGCTGATGCTCGTCTAAAAGTGAGGCGGGCACTCCTGCCTGCCCTGCTTGGTAGGGACGCGCTGCGCCGCGTCCGACTTATACCGCTCAGACTCATCCCAAAAACCCCGGTCCCCCCAGACCGGGGTTTTTTTATTGGTTGGGACGCGCTGCACCTCGTCCCACTTTCCCTTTTGCTTAGAGCATGAAGTTCCCAAGTGCCCCCCCAACCCGGCAGCATCCCCGCCCATCCTCTCGGGCTCCGGGCCGATAAACCTTAAGCAGCCACCTCATCCCCGCACCCGAGCTTACCATGCAAATGTCCCGTTACTGAGACTTGCTCTCTTTTTTTCTGAAACTAAATTGTAACAGAAATATTCGTTTATCATGCCCACCCACTCGATCCTTTCCCGCCTCGTCTGGCAGCAGATGCTGCGGAAGACGATCCAGTCGCTCTTTCAGCACCCAGAAAAGGCTCAGGTGCTGATGTGTGTGACGGGGAAGTCAGGATCGGGCAAGTCCACGCTGGGGCGGCAGATCCGCAAAAAGGGGCTGCCTGGCATCTCGCCACGGCACATTGCCGTCATTGACGATGGCGTGCTGGCCGTGCCGATGTTGTTTTTTTTCACCCGGCGCATCAAAAGCAAGACACGCGAGCGGGATGACCTAGCCCCTTTTCTCCCCTACCTGCGGAAGAAAAAACTCGTCGTCTATGTAAACTCCAAACCGGAGCTTCGCCTCGCCCGGTGCGATGTGGTGCTGCGCCTGCAACTGCCAGAAGAGGAGCGCCAGCGGCGGCTCATCCAGCGGGATCACGATGGGGACGAGCGCTTTCGCCGCACGCTGAATGCCAGCGCGGAAGTGGGCATTCCAGCGGATCATGTCTTTGACTTGTGCCTGGTGGCGGCACATGATCGCGATCCGCAGCCTGCGGCCGCCCAGCCTGCCTTTACTGCCCTGTCCTGGGTCGTGAATGCAGGGCCTCTCCTCGCCAACTGGGGCACGTGGGCAGCGGACTGCTGCTGACACATGACCTTCACGTCCTGGCAATACGCCCTTTTTCTTCCCCTCGTCGTCCTGCTCTACTGGCCGCTGCCGCGCCTGGGGCGCATGGCGTTGCTCCTAGCAGCCAGTTACTTCTTTTATGGCCTGTGGGACCTGCGCTTTCTCGCGCTGCTCATGGCCTCCACAGGCATTGATTTCTTTTGTGCACGCTCCCTGGTGGGCCAGCGTGAGGCCGTGGGAAAAGTGCTCGCCACCACGCTGGCGCCGCTGCTGTGGCTGGGCGGCTGCGCCCTTTTTGGCCAGGGCCAGGTGGTCATCAGCCCCACCAGTCTGTGGGTAGCAGCGGTGTTTCCGCTGCTGTTTGTGCCAGTGCACGAAGGGCTGTGGAAACTGCCGGTGGAGGCGCGGCGGCGGGCTTTCCTCTGGCTCAGCATCCTGACGAACCTGGCGGTTCTCGGCTTCTTTAAATACTTCGGTTTCTTTGCTGAGAGCTTGGTTAGCCTGCTGCGTGTAGCCGGGATGGACCCTGGGTGGACACTGCCGCACATCATCCTGCCGGTGGCCATTTCCTTCTACACCTTCCAGTCCGTCGCCTACGCGGTGGATGTTTACAAAGGCAAGGTGCAGCCCGCCACGGACCTGCTCACCTTCTCCGCCTACCTCGCCTTTTTCCCCCAGCTCGTCGCCGGGCCCATTGAGCGCCCTGCCGCCTTCATGCCGCAGTTCACCCACGCCGCCCGCTGGGACTGGCAGCACCTGCACGTGGGCTTGCGCCTGCTGCTCATCGGCGCATTTAAAAAAGTCTTCGTCGCAGATAACTGCGCCCTCGTGGCCAACTATGTTTTTAATCCCGGGGCCACGCCCAATGCCCCCTGGGCCCTCCTCGGTATCCTCGCCTTCGCCTTCCAGATCTATGGCGATTTCTCCGGTTATACCGATCTCGCGCGCGGCTCCGCCCGCCTCCTGGGGATCGAGCTCAGCATGAACTTCCGCTTCCCCTATCTCGCCACCGGCCCGTCAGACTTTTGGCAAAGGTGGCACATCACGCTGTCCAGTTGGTTCCGTGACTACGTGTACATCCCTCTCGGTGGCAACCGCGCCGGCCTCCATCGCACTATCGCCAATCTCTGGATCACCATGCTCCTCGCCGGCCTCTGGCACGGGGCTAGCTGGACCTTCGTCCTCTGGGGCGCATACCACGCCGCCATGCAGACCGCCTACCGCCTCGTCCCACCCCTGGGTCGGTTGGAAAAGACCACCTCCGGCCCCCGCCACACCCTCGCCGTGGCTCTCATGTTCACCCTCACCCTCTTCGGCTGGGCCCTCTTCCGCGCGCAGACGCTGGATCAGCTCGGCGTGTGGCTGCACGCGCTCACCGTGTGGACCCCGGCTGCCGAGGCCTGGGGCAAACCCGCCCTGTGGCTCCTCCTGCACATCGCCCCCCTCATCCTCCTGCAACTGGCCACGCTAAAGGCGCGTGATGAAGCCCAGCTAGACCACCTCCCGTGGCTCCTGCGCGGCATCGTCTTTTTCCTCCTCTTCGTCGCCTTCGTCAGCTCGGTGGCCACAGAGCAGGAGTTCATCTACTTCCAGTTTTAGCCATGATGCGCGCCTTTACCCGCAGCTTCCTCGTCTTCGCCACCATCCTCATCGGGGCCGAGCTCGTCACGCGATTCTGCTTGGTGAAAACCATGGAGGGCCGCTTCGACTACGGTTACCACCCCACCGCCGGTTTTTATGAAACCCAGGACGGCCAGGTGGAGCTCCAGCGCAGTGGTGGCCGGCGCTTTTTCCCGCAGACCTTTGCCAAACAACGGCCTAACGGCAAGTATCGCGTCATGGTCATTGGCGATTCCGTCGCCCGTGGCAAGAGCGTCGCCCAGTCCTACACCGGCCAGTTGGAAAAAGAGCTGCGCGCCCAGGGCGTGCAGGCCGAGTGCTTTAACCTCGCCCTCCCAGGCTTCGGCTCCCGGCGCAAGGACCTCGTCCTCCAGCAGGTCATGAACTACCAGCCAGACCTCGTCATCCTGCACGTCGGCGCCACCAATGAATACGAGGACGAGCGCGAGTGGCGACGCCGCACCGACTTCAACAGCCCCCACCCAAAAAACTGGCTCATGCGCAGCCTCGTCCTGCGCCAGTTTTACGAGATGAAGACCGAAAAGCTCTACTGGCAGTGGCTGCCCCTCGCCGTGCGCAATCAAAACGGCGGCAGCGGTGATGCCGATGCCGAGCTACGCGCCTCTGCCGATGAAGCCACCCAAAAAGCCTGGCAGACCCAGGTAGAAAACGTCACCGCCCAGGGCGTACAGCGCCTCCAGGCCGCCGGCATCCGCACCGTCCTCGTCACCCAGGCCACACGCCGAAAAACCCCCCAGGGCACCTACACCCTGGACGATAACGCCGTCGATGCCTGGACCACCCGCCTCCTCGGCCCCACCGTGGCAAAGCTGCCCATGAAGACCGTCTTCACCCCCCAGCAAGCCACTACCCTCTACACCGACTCCAGCCACGTCCGCCCCGAAGGCCACACCCTCATCGCCCAGGCCCTCGCCCACCTCCTAAAAACCCAAGGCTGGCTCAAGTAGCGCGGGTCTAGAGCGATGCTGCGGTTCCCAGCACTGTAGTCCCGGCTTCAGCCGGTCAGGAAATCGCCCCTGGAAGCAACATGCCCTGTCCCGCCACTGCGGGATGCGCCGCGTCCGACTTCTAGCCGAGAGGAGCGTGGACACTCTTGTCCGCCTCCTGGGTCGCGACACACCGCACCGCCTCCCTGCACTGTAGTCCCGGCTTCAGCCGGTCAGGAAAGCGTCCCTGGTAAGGACATGCCCTGTCCCGCGAGTGCGGGATGCACCGCGTCCGACTTTCCTTGGTTAGATCTACCCCGCTTATCCAAAGCCTGCACAGCTTTCTCAATCCTGTCTTGAACCTTGTCAGAGACCTCTTTAAACAAGCGCCTACCACACGCCTGTGATTACCCCATGAACGCCGTCGAAATTGAAGAAGCCATTTCAAAACTGGCGGGTGAGCCTTTTGAGGCCCAGAGCTTTCCATATGCGTTTTTGGAAGCTTTTGGTAACAAGGCCACCACCATCCAGCGGCTAAAGAGCGGCAGTACCAATCAGTCGGATCTTCCCGGCGGCGTGCTTCAGCGCAGCAACATCCACCTCCAGGTCTGTGCGGAGGGCACCGTGCCAGAGGCTCTGGCGGCTTTGCGGGAAAGCCCGGCCACGGCCAAGCACAAGGCGAAGTTCATCCTGGCCACAGATGGGAAAACCTTCGAGGCAGAAAACCTGGGAGATGGCGGCACGGTGGTGTGTGATTACCCAGATTTTCACCATCACTTCGGGTTCTTCCTGCCTTTGGCAGGCATCACCACAGTCAGGCAGATCAGTGAAAACGCCTTCGACATCAAGGCCACTGGGCGCCTGAACCGCCTCTACATGGAGCTGCTCAAGGACAACCCCGACTGGACCACCGAAGCCCGGCGCGGCGACCTGAACCACTTCATGGCCCGGCTCATCTTCTGCTTCTTTGCGGAGGATACCGACATCTTCCACAATGTAGGCCTCTTCACCGCCACCATCGAGCAGATGAGCGCCCGGGATTCATCGAATACCCATGAAGTGATTTCGGAAATGTTCCGGGCCATGAACACCCCGGTGCGCCATGAGGGGAAGCTGGACAATCGCCACCGCGAGGCCGCAGGCATCAAGAGCTGGGCAAACGGGTTCCCGTACGTGAATGGCGGGCTGTT
The DNA here is from genome assembly GCF_014203045.1 of Prosthecobacter dejongeii. Classification (NCBI taxonomy): domain Bacteria; kingdom Pseudomonadati; phylum Verrucomicrobiota; class Verrucomicrobiia; order Verrucomicrobiales; family Verrucomicrobiaceae; genus Prosthecobacter; species Prosthecobacter dejongeii. The sequence continues at coordinate 130,268 of NZ_JACHIF010000013.1, read as the reverse complement.
TTCGGAAAGTGTCGAAGTGCCGCGTTTCAGCAAGATCGCCCGTTCCTATCTTCTTCATGTGGGCGGGCTGGACTGGACCAAGATCAATCCGGACATCTTTGGCTCCATGATCCAGGCCGTGGCGGATGATGAAGAACGCGGTGCCCTGGGCATGCACTATACCAGTGTGCCCAACATCCTCAAGGTGCTGAACCCATTGTTTCTGGATGACCTGCGGGCGAAGCTGGAGGAGGCCGGGGAAAATGCCCGCAAGCTGCTGAATCTGCGCAACCGCATGGCGCGCATTAGGGTCTTCGATCCAGCCTGTGGTTCGGGCAATTTTCTTGTCATCGCCTACAAAGAGATGCGGGAGATCGAAGCAGAGATTAACCGCCGCCGTGGTGAGCCGGAGATTCGTTCCGTCATCCCCCTAACCAACTTTAGAGGCATTGAACTACGACATTTCTCCTGCGAGATCGCCCGGCTGGCCCTCATCATTGCCGAGTACCAGTGCAACGTCCTTTACCGGGGCCAGCAACTTGCCCTCGCAGAGTTCTTGCCCCTGGAAGCGGCCAACTGGATTACGTGTGGCAATGCTTTGCGCATTGACTGGCTGAGTGTCTGTCCTCCTACGGGTAAAGGCGTGAAGACGAAGGCCGAGGATTTGTTCGAGACGCCGCTGAATCAGGCGGAAATTGATTTCGAGAATGAGGGTGGGGAGACTTATATTTGCGGGAATCCGCCTTACAAAGGAAGCCAAACTCAAACAGCGAGTCAAAAATCAGAACTGGCACAAGTCTTCGATGCGCACGGGGTTTCGGCGAAACAGATTGATTATGTAGGCGGGTGGTTTCTGAAAGCCGCTGAGTATGGAAAAACTGTAAGCTGCGGAAGTGCCTTCGTGAGCACTAATTCGATATGCCAAGGACGCATTGTTCCAATTTTATGGCCTCTTATTTATAGACTTGGTTCCAAAATCAACTTTGCGCGCACCTCTTTTAAATGGGCAAACTTAGCCGCACATAACGCTGGGGTAACCGTTGTAGTAGTCGGAATTTCCAACTTGGAAATAAATAAGAAGCTTCTGTTTTCTGAAGACGCTGCTGGCCGTGACTCGGTTCGAGTAGTCAATGTCATCAACGCTTACCTGGCTCCTTCGAATGACGTTTTTATCGAAGGACGCAGACAGGCTTTAAGCGACATCTCGCACATGAGCTTTGGGAATATGCCTGTCGATGGTGGCGGTCTTCTTTTGTCAGCGAGCGAACACTCTCAATTAGGATTGGATAAAGCTGATGACAGGCTTTTCGTTAAGCGCGCATTTGGCTCAGCGGAATTTATCCGTGGAATTGTGAGATATTGCCTTTGGATTGAAGACGCCAATCTGTCAGCCGCAAAACAAAACCACCTAATCGTCGAGCGAATTGAAAAAGTGAAGTCCATGCGACTTGAGAGTAAAGACAAAGGCACGAAGTCATTAGCTGAAAAACCCCATCAATTTCGCGAGATGTATTCTTGTGATAACCATTTATTAATTGTCCCTTCAGTCTCTTCGGAAGCTCGAGAATACTTTCCAGTCGGTGTTTTGAATTCGCGCTCAACGGTCACTAACCTCGCTTTCGCTCTCTACGACGCCCCGCTCTGGAACATGGCACTCATTGCTTCCCGTCTCCACCTCGTTTGGATCGGCACGGTCTGCGGCAAGCTCAAAACCGATTATCGCTATTCCAACACCCTCGGTTGGAACACCTTTCCGGTCCCCACATTAACCGAGCAAAACAAAGCCGACCTGACGCGTTGCGCGGAGGACATTCTTCTGGCCCGGGAGGCGCATTTCCCGGCGACGATTGCGGATCTTTATGATCCGGAGACAATGCCGGACAATCTGCGGGCGGCGCATGAGCGCAATGATGAGACGCTGGAGCGCATTTACATTGGACGCCGGTTTAAGAATGACACGGAAAGGCTGGAGAAGCTGTTTGAGCTTTATACCCAGATGACTAGCACCCCGTCTGTTAGTCGTACCCCGCCGCGCTCAGCGTCAGTTGTTGCGCAAAGTAAGTCTTCCAAGTAAACAGACCTCCCAATGCCATGACGCTAGACGAAGCCTATAACAACTATGGAGAGCCGCTTTACGTCGGTTCCAAACATTTGGTTTGGAAAGATAACGCTCGGAACAGGGCTGTCAAAGCAACCCGCCCCGGCTATCTTACGGACGGAAGTGTTGTTATCATTTCCCAGCCATGGCATGAGCCGGCTGATCCTTCTTCACCTCACCCCTCCCTCGAAGAGACGACAGAGTTCATGCAAAAGTTTGGCTTCAGACAGGTGACGCTCAACGATTGGAAACGGGTGGATGGAGTCATGGCCCGGGAAGTCAAGCCCGGCGATTTCATCAAAACCAAGGATGGCGTGGTGCCCATTGATGTCCACCTGGAGGATCCGAACAGGCATGCGTAGTGTTGATTCTAGCGAGAGCAATCGTTGCACCCGGTTCGGGCAGGGTAACCACTTCAGGAATAAAGCCAAGCGTGTGGAAAAGGCATGAGCGATCTCCCTATTGGCCTCACGGACCTGCCAGACGGTTACGCCGACTGGCTGGGTGAGCTGAAAACCCGCATTCACACCGCCCGGCAACGGGCGACATTGGCGGTGAACAGCGAATTGGTGCTGCTTTACTGGCAGATTGGCCGGGACATCCTGGCCCGGCAGGCCGCGCAGGGCTGGGGTGCGAAAGTCATTGACCGGCTCTCCCAGGATTTGCGCGCCGCGTTCCCGGAAATGAAGGGATTTTCTACCCGAAACCTGAAATACATGCGAGCGTTCGCAGAGGCGTGGCCGGAATTTGAAATGGTCCAAGCGCCTCTTGGACAATTGGCAGCAGGGGAATTTTGTGCAGCAAGCGCTGCACAAATCGAACCGAATGAAATTGTGCACCAAGCTGGTGCACAATTTGATAGGAACGGAATCGTGCAAGCTCCCCTTGCACAATTGCCATGGCGGCATCACGGCGTCCTTCTCGACAAGCTCAAGAGCCGCGATGAACGGCTTTGGTATTTGAGAAAGGCCATCGAGAACAACTGGTCGCGCAACATCCTGGTGATGCAGATCGAATCCGGCCTGCTGGAGCGCAGCGGCGCGGCGGTGACGAATTTTGCGCTGACCCTGCCCAAGCCGCAATCCGACCTGGCACGGGAATGCCTCAAGGATCCTTATCGCTTCGATTTCCTCAGCCTGACCGAGGAGTCGCAGGAACGGGAGATCGAAAATGCGCTGGTCAAACACGTCACCGACTTCCTGCTGGAACTGGGGGCGGGTTTCGCCTTCGTCGGCCGGCAGGTGCTGCTGGATGTGGGGGGGGAGGAGTTCTTCATGGACCTGCTCTTCTACCACCTGAAGCTGCGCTGCTATATGGTGATCGAGCTGAAGGCGGGAAAGTTCAAGCCAGAGCATCTAGGCCAATTGAGTTTTTACCTGACGGCGGTGGATGCCCAGGTGAAACACCCCCAGGACGCCCCAACCATCGGCCTGCTGCTGTGCAAAAGCAAAAACAAGGTGGTGGCCGAATACGCGCTGCGCGACAAGGCGCAACCGCTGGGCGTGGCTGAATACCAACTGGTGGAATCCCTGCCGCCTGAACTCCAAACCAGTCTGCCGAGCATTGAGCAGATCGAAAGTGAACTGGCGGGTGATGATTTTACGGAGGAGGAAAAGGGATGAGCGACGTGATGTTGAAAACTGCAGTTGTCCGGAATTTCCGGACAACTGATACCGTGCCGAGGCCTTGGCAGCAGACGGGGAGCACATGCGCCCCGCGTGTTGCGTGGCGCGCCCTCGCACCAAGGTTCTCCACGTACTGTGAATGCAGAAATTCTCGCTGGCAAAGCATCTGGGGGCTTCGGTGGAAGGCGGGGCGCCTTCTACAGCACGCGGGGGCGCGTGCGCTCCCCGTTCCTTTTCCCAAGGTGTGAGGCGATCCTGGCCTCATGTTGAGGGCGGGACGCCCTCACTTCTTGTATAAAACCTGATTTTTGTTCTCACATCGTCGTATGAGCAGTCCCAACCAGATTCCCTCTGTCTCCGTCTCCTATGCCAGGGATGGCAGTTCCACCCAGGCCAATGCGCTGGGCATGCGGCCCATGCAGGAACTGGCTTATCAAAAACGGGGGGAGCAGTATTTACTGATCAAATCTCCCCCAGCCTCCGGCAAGAGCCGGGCGCTGATGTTCATCGCGCTGGACAAGCTGGTGAACCAAAAGCTGAAGCAGGCGATTGTGGTGGTTCCTGAGCGTTCCATCGGAGCCAGCTTCCAAAACGAACCGCTGAGCAAGTTTGGCTTTTTTGCCGATTGGAACGTGGAGGGGAAGTGGAATCTGTGTGACGCGGCAGGTTCTGAAAATGGAAGCAAGGTGGAGTCGGTGAGTAAGTTTCTCGAGAGCGACGACAAGGTGCTGGTCTGCACACATGCGACTTTCCGTTCTGCGATGGAAAAATTTGGTGCTGACGTCTTTGATGAACGCCTGATCGCCGTGGACGAATTTCACCATATTTCGGCCAATCCAGACAATCGGTTAGGCGAACATGTGCGCCAGCTCATGGCGCGGGACAAGACGCACCTCGTGGCCATGACCGGCTCCTACTTCCGGGGGGATGCGGAGGCGGTGCTCCACCCGGATGATGAATCGAAGTTTGATACGGTCACTTACACTTATTATCAGCAGCTCAATGGCTACCAATACCTGAAGCAGCTCGATATTGGTTATTTCTTCTACAGTGGCAGTTACGTGGACGACATCACCAAGGTGCTGGACTCCGATCTCAAGACCATCCTGCACATCCCACATGTGGCCTCCCGTGAGAGCACGCGGCGAGGAAAAGACACGGAGGTGAGCGAGATTCTGGGAACGCTGGGAATCTGGAAAGGGAAGGATCCGGTGACGGGATTTGATCTGGTGGAACGAGCGGATGGTCGCATCCTTAAAGTAGCCGATCTGGTAGATGATGGACCTGACCGGCATGCCAAGGTACTGGCGGCACTCAAAGACCCGACCCAAAAGAACAACCGGGAGCATGTGGACATTATCATCGCGCTGGGGATGGCCAAGGAAGGCTTTGACTGGATCTGGTGTGAGCATGCGCTGACGGTGGGCTACCGCTCCAGCCTGACGGAGATCATTCAGATCATCGGCCGGGCCACCCGTGACGCTCCTGGCAAGACGCGGGCGCGTTTTACCAATCTCATCGCCGAACCGGATGCGAGCGAGCAAGCGGTGACGGAGGCGGTGAATGACACGCTGAAGGCCATCGCCGCGAGCCTGCTCATGGAGCAGGTGCTAGCCCCGCGCTTTGAGTTCAAACCCAAGAACCCAAACAATGGCCCGACGCCTGGGTATGATTACGGTCCTGGAGGCTATGACCCGGAAAAGACCAATATGGGTTACAATCCGACGACGGGGCAAATTCAACTGGAGATCAAAGGCCTGGCAGAGCCGAAGAGCAAGGAGGCGGAACGCATTTGCCGGGAGGACCTGAATGAACTGGTGACTGCCTTTGTGCAGGACAAGCCGTCGCTGGAGAAAGGCTTGTTTGCGGGTGAGGAACTGGTGCCCGAAGAACTGACCCAGGTGCGCATGGGCAAGATCATCCAAGAGAAGTTTCCGAATCTGGACACCGAGGATCGGGAGGCAGTGCGCCAGCATGCCATCGCTGCGCTGAACTTTGTGCAACAGGCGAAAAAGGTCCTGAACGAGGGGGAAGGGGCCATCAGTGGAGCCACAGGCGGGGATGAAACCAAAAATACTTCGCTCATTGATGGAGTGAGGAAATTTGCGATGGATGTGCGTGAGCTGGACATTGACCTGATTGACCGGATCAATCCCTTTGGTGAGGCTTATGCCATCCTGGCCAAATCCATGAGCGAGGAGCGGCTGAAGCTGGTGGCGGAAGTCATAGCGGCTAAACGCACCACCCTGACACCTGACGATGCCAAAGACCTTGCAGTGCGGGCTTTCCGGTTCAAGAAGGAAAGGGGACGTCTGCCATCAGCTACATCTCAAGATCCCTGGGAAAAACGAATGGCCGAAGGTGCGGCGGCCTTCGTTCGTTTTAAAGATGAAGGGCGTTATGACTGACATTGATCTGGATGAACTGAGGTCTGAACTGGACGACTTTGCGCTGCCTGAAAAGGCGAGCGGCAGTTCGGCACGGGAACAGCGCATCATTGCGGGGTTCGAAGAGATTGAGCGATTCGTCGAGCAACACGGCAGGCGGCCTGAGCATGGAGCGGACCGTGACATCTTTGAGCGGCTGTATGCCGTGCGGCTGGAGCGGCTGCGTGCCTCCCCTGAATGCCGGGAAGTGCTGAAAGGCCGAGACTCCCATGGCCTGTTAAGAACGACTCATACAACGGCAACCGGCTTGGTTCAGGAAGACGTGGCTGAATATCATGCGGGGGCAGCCGTGGAGGCTGTGCCCTCCGATGATGAATTGCTGAATGTGCTGCGTGGAGAAGATGGCCCCGGACACGACTTGACTCAGCTTAAGCATGTGCGGTCTCGCGAGGAGATCCGCGCTGCCGAGGAAGTGGCGCAGAGAAATCCATGCAATGATTTTGATGTGTTTCGGCCCATCTTTGAAGCCGTGCAGCACGAGTTGGAGACCGGAAAACGGCAGACGCTGAAATACAAGGATAATGCCGATGTGAAAAACGGCGACCTCTTCATCTTGGACGGCCAGAAGGTGATCGTGGCGGAAATGGGGGAACCCTTTGTCAGCGACTATGGGCGTCCAGATCGCAGACTCAGAGTGATCTATGATAACGGCACCGAAAGTGACCTTCTGGTGCGCTCCCTCCAACGGGCCTTGAACAAGGACAAGGCCAGCCGCCGAATTACAGAGCCGAATCTAGGGCCGCTTTTTTCAGATGTAGAGGCGGAGGGTGACCTGTCTTCCGGCTTGATCTATGTGCTTAGGAGTTTTTCGTCACATCCGTTTATCGCTGAGAACAGGTCCGTGATTCACAAGATTGGAGTCACGGGTGGCGATGTGGGAAAACGGATCGCCAACGCCAAGAAGGATCCGACTTACCTGCTGGCCGACGTGGAAGTGATGGGCTTCTACAAGCTAGTGAATATCAACCGGACTCTGCTTGAGGCTATGATCCACAAATTCTTTGCGAGTGCCCGATTGGATTTGGAACTGAAAGACCGGTTTGGCGGCCAGGTGGAGCCGAGGGAGTGGTTTTTGGTTCCTTTGCCTGTCATTGAGGAGGCGATTCAAAAACTTCGCGAAGGTAAAATTGGAAATTACCGATATGACCCGGCGACTGCACAAATTGTGAAGGCTTGAGGGCTTCGATTGAAAGAAAAAAGGCGCAAGACCGAAGTCTTGCGCCTTGGACAGGAAGGTAGGGCGGACGGTCCTCCGTCCGCCGTTCGCGGAAGGCGCGTTGGGGACAACGCGCGCTACCTTTAATACACGCCTTCGACAATGGTCTTCTCCATCGCGCCGAAGGGGCGGACGTCGGCGACGCCGTCCCAGGCATACTGGTTGCGTGGGCGGCGGCGCATGGCTTCGTCGCGCTCCAGGAAGCGGGGCATGAAGAATTCCTTCGTAAGCGTCGTCAATTCCACGCGGCCCCAGGTGTCGTAGTCCACGACTTGGGAGGTGTTTTTCGGGTCTACCACACGCAGCACCGCACGCGGCTGGGGGGCGTAGTAGGTGACGGAGAACTGGTCTTCCGGAGTCAGCGGCACGCTGGCAGCCAGGCCCATGAGGGTGTTGCCATACGTCGGGTAGAAGCCGATGCGGCCTTCCAGCACTTCTTCCACCATGAAACGCACATACTGCGGGGTCATCGTCGTACCTCCCACAAACGCGCCACGGATGCCTGCATCATAGAGGTCCACCTTTTCAGCCAGGGCTTCCAGCAGCTTCGGTGTGGTGAACAGACCGGTCACTTTGCGGTTCTTCAGGATCAGCGTCGCCTGGTCCACCACGTGGTCCATGTACTGACGCGCCACATCGAACTGCTTGTTCGAAATGAGCTTCTTCACAAAGCGCGGGTCCAGGTCAATGAAGTAGCAGGAGCTGCCCCGGAAATTCGCCAGATGCTCGATGGCCAAACGCAGGCGGCGCGGACCCGTAGGGCCCACCATCAGCCACGCACCGCCCGGCGGGAAGTGCTCGTCCTTGATCTTGCCGCTGAATTCTTCGTAGTCCGTCTTGTAATCGTTCCAGCCGATGCGCTGCTTCGGCATCCCGGTGGTGCCGCCGGTTTCAAAGATGTTGAAAGGCTTGCCCTTAAACGCAGCAGGCACCCACACCTCAGGCTGCAAGTCGCGCAGGTTTTCGTCCTGGAAGTGATCGAACTTCGCGATCAGGTCGGCAAAGCTGTTAACCTCACCGCGAGGGTCAAAATTCTTCTTCGCGAAGTCCAGCCAGAACGGGCAGCCTGTCTCCGGGCTGAAATGCCACTGAATGGTTTCACGCACTTGCTGGTCGAGTTGGGCTTGGGCTTCTTCGGGGGTCATGATGGTTGAGAGAAAAGAGGGCGGGTGTGAATGCAGTCAAACGAAAGTCGCAAGACGTCCCTTTCTACGTCTGTGCAGCCAGATAGAATGCAAACGATGAACAGGAAGTCCAAAAACACCTGCTCAGACGAAGATTCACTGGTCTTTCCGACCCTCCATCCCATGAAAACGTCTCTCCTCGGCCTCGCTCTCGCGCCCGCCCTCCTTCTCACCTCCTGCTACGTCACCCCCGCCGGCGGCCCCTACGACGCCCCCGGCCCACGCCCAGGCCCCGGTTTCCGTGGACATCACCGCCCCGGCTCGAGTTATGGCCGCGACCGTGACCACCATGACCACGATCACCGCGACAATGATCGCGACGGCCGATATGATCGGGATCGGGATGGCCGTTACGACCGCGATGGTCGTGGCCGCCCAGGTTACGGCTACCAAGACCCCCGCAGTCCGCGCAGCCCCGGCGGCACCGTCGTCCTCCCCGGCGAAGCCCGCCGTGTCATCCACGGCGGCAGCACCTACTACACCCACCGCAACGTCTGGTATCGCCCATCCGGCTCCGGTTACATCATCGTCACCCGGCCTTATTAGTGTAAGCTGGCGTGACTGAGTCAGATCTCTCAAAGATCCACACCCCTTTATCCCACAAAAAAGGCGCGCGGCATTAGCCACGCGCCCTTTTCTTTTTCAGAATTCGTCGCGAATTACTTCTTCGCCAGTGCTTCCTTGATCGCCGTCGTCACCGCGACGTCGTCCGGCTTCACCTTGGGCTCAAAACGAGCGATGATTTTGCCATCGCGACCCACCAGGAACTTGCCGAAGTTCCACTTCACATCGCCAGGGAAGGGGGACTCTGGACCGCTCAATTGCTGATACAGAGGGTGCTTGTTTTCACCCTTCACCACCACTTTGTCATAAAGTGGAAAACTCACCTTATACTTGGAGGAGCAAAACTCTTTGATCTCTTCATTGGTCCCTGGCTCCTGACCGCCGAAGTCATTGCTCGGGAAGCCCAGGATCGCCAGACCCTCCTTTTCGAACTCCTTGTGCAGCGCCTGCAGTTCCGTGTACTGCTTTGTGTTGCCGCACTTGGAGGCGACGTTCACGATCAGCATCACCTTGCCCTCGTAGGGCTTCAGGGTCGTTTCCTTGCCGTCAATGTCCTTCACAGGAACATCGTAAAGAGAGCCCGCCGTAGCGGAAGAGGCGATGGCGACCAGCGCCAGAAGGGTAGAAAGTACTTTCATGGGGCAACAGGAACGCATGTCAGCCCCCCAGGGTTTCAGCCGAATGCACATTCCCCCTCGAAACCCGCCCAAATCCTCCTCAAGGAAAGAGATTGCCAGAATCCCCGGTTTCGTCTGAACTGCCCATCTATTTCTAAAACCATGACCCCCACCTACCCCTCCCGCCGCCAGTTTCTCCAAACCCTCACCGCCGCCGTGGCCGCCTCCGCCACCGGTCTGCGCGCAGCCGACAAAGAACCCCTCTTCAAAATCTCCCTGGCCGAGTGGTCCCTGAACAAAGGCATGTTCAGAAAGGAAGGCGCCGAACCCATCGAGCACCTCGACTTCTGCAAAATCGCCCGCAGCCTCGGCATTGATGGCGTCGAATACGTCAACCAGATGTTCGCCGACAAAGCCCTCGACAAGGCCTACCTCGACGACATGAAAAAGCGCCAAGCTGATGAAGGTGTTAAGGGGCTGCTAATCATGGTTGATCGCGAAGGCAATCTCGGCGACTCCGACGCCGAAAAACAAGCAAAAACCGTAGAAAATCACCTCAAATGGCTCGACGCCGCCCAGCACCTCGGCTGCCACAGCATCCGCGTCAACGCCGCCAGCGATCCAAAACTTAGCTACGATGAACAAATGAAACACGCCGCCCACGGCCTCCACGCCCTCTGCGTCGAAGCCGACAAGCGTGGCCTGTTTGTCGTCGTCGAAAACCACGGCGGCCTCTCCAGCCACGGCCTGTGGCTGACCGGCGTCATGAAGATGGCCGACCATGCCCGCGTCGGCATCCTCCCAGATTTCGGCAATTTCTACACCGACCGCAACAAAGGCGAGCTCTACAATCCCTACAAAGGGCTCCGTGAATTCATGCCCTGGGTGAAACAAGGTATGAGCGCCAAAGCTTATGACTGGGACACCGGTGCCGGGAAATTTTACACCGAAGACCGCCGCGAAGGCCGCGAAATGAGCCTGGACTACCAGCGTCTCATCGAAATCGTGGTTAAGGCTGGCTACCGCGGCTACATCGGAATCGAGTATGAAGGCAGCAAACACACGGAGATCGAAGGCATCAAGCGGACCAAGCAGGCGCTGGAAGAAGTGCGTGCGCTGCTAAGCTGAACCATCAGGAGGATGAAATTCCCTCTTGCCAGACTGTAAACACCCCCTACTGTCAGCTTCCCCCTCCTCCGTTCTTTGGAAAGGGGGAAGCCCTGCATACTCTGATGAAAGCCGAACTCGTCGAACAAGCTGCCCTTATCGTCAAAGATCCGCCGATCCTGATCAACATGGTCTCGAAGCGAGTGAAACAGCTTACCTCTGGCCGTGCGCCTCTGGTGGAGCGCCGCGCTGGTATGCGGGAAGCTGACATCGCGCTCATGGAAATCATCCAGGGCAAGATCAAGGCTGAATACCACGTGAAGGACGCCTAACGTTTTTTCCGTCAGTCAGGAAGCCCCTGGCCGCCACGGCTCATGACCGACGAAATCGCTACCAATCGCAAGGCCCTCCGGGATTTTCATATTCTGGAGAGATACGAGGCGGGTGTGGAATTGCGCGGCACGGAAGTGAAGTCCATCCGGCTGGGTAAGTTGAACATCAGTGACGCCTTTGCACGAGTGGAGCGTGGTCAGGTGTGGCTTTACAACATGGATGTGCAGATCTATGAAAAAGCCAGTTTCAGCCAGCATGAACCCCGGAGAACACGGCGGTTGCTTCTGCACAAGCGCGAGATTTTAAAGTTGTTTGCTCACACACAACAAAAGGGTTTAGCTCTGCCAGTACTGCGCGCCTATTGGAAAGAATCGCGAGTGAAAATCGAGATTGGTGTTGGTAAAGGTAAGACTAAAGGTGATCAGCGCGAAGACCTGAAGGAAAAGGCTGTGAAACGTGAGACCCAGAAAGTGGTGTCCAGCTTTAACCGCAAGCACGGTTGAGTTTGCCGACGAGGTATGGGGGCTTATTCCTAAAGCCCTGTGAGTTCGAAAATGAGTTCACCACGTTGATCTTCGAAAGTCTTCACTGCACTCCAACTTCCTGCCTGGGAAATCTCGTTTAGCCGCTGGTAAGGATGTCTTCCTGCGGAAGATATACCTTCGATATTTTCACTCGCCCACGACACTGATGACGATGCTGCGGGTGTGTGGTGCGCGACGATGTTCAAAGAGGAAGATGCCTTGCCAAGTGCCCAGGGCAAGGCGGCCATTCATGACGGGAATGACTTCGCTAGTACGGGTGAGGACCATGCGTAAGTGGCTCGGCATGTCATCGGGGCCTTCATGGGTATGGACAAAATAAGGCGTGTTTTCCGGTACGAGGTGGTCGAAGAAACTATGTAGATCCGTCCGTGCAGAAGGATCTGCATTTTCATAAATCACGAGCGAACAACTAGTATGTTGGACAAAAATGGTCGCGGTGCCGGTATGTACTTGGCTCTGGGCGATGATGCGTTGGCAGGCTTCAGTGATTTCATAGGTGCCTTTGCCACGAGTGTTGAGGCGAAAAGTTTCAGCGTGAGCGGGCATGCAGGAATAGGAGCCAGATGTGGGCCCGATAGTCTGATTAATGGTTAGGTGAGCTAAGACTTAGATATTGCTAGACACCATTAGCTTGCTGATTCTTCCGATTTTTTGGTTCGTGGCTTTTTTGTTTTGGGAGATGTTTTTGTTGCCGCTGTTTTGGTAGCCCGGGTTTTTTTGGCAACGGGTGTTGGTTGCGGAGCTATTTTGGCAGCCTGTTCTGTTCGCCAAATTTCTTGAGCGGCATGGAGGGTAGCTCTTTCCTGATCCAGTTCCTGCCGGGCTTGGATGAGCGCCTGCCGTTCTTGCTCAAGGAGGAGAGTCGTTTCGGTTTTTAGCGTGGGAGGCTGAACTGGAGATAAAGAAACAATGTTTTGCTGAGCCTGCTTGAGTGCATCGGCAAGGCGCAGGACTTCCTTCTGTAAAAGCGTTTGCTGGTCTTGAGATTCCTTCAATTCAGCCTGAGTTTGGGCGAGTGTTTGACGGACTTTTTCTTCTAAGTTTTTAGTCTCGTCTCTCTCTCGGCGGGCGGTTTCTGCAGCAACGTTCTCGTTACCTGTAAGCTGGGATAAATTTTGGGTTTTGAGGCGATTGTCCTGTGTGCTCCATCGCCAGCCTAAGATGAAGAAAACAACGGCTGCGGCTGTGATTAGCGGCAAGGTTTGGAGTAGGAGCCAGAGGTAGCCTTCCATGAGCAGTAGATATCAGCGAGATGGGTTCTGTTGAGCGGAGGCGGAGGGGGGCTTGCGCCAATGATGACGGAGGTGATCGTAAGCCTCGGCTGCAAAGGTATCCTCGGCCATGGTGGCAGGAAAGCCAGACGGCGTGAGACCACTTTTGGTTAGGGCGCCGGGTGTGAGGATGTCTGGACTTGCCGGGCGTTGTTTCCATACCTGACCGGGAAGTGCAAAGGCGAGTATGGGGGCTTCTGTTTCGGAGGGAAGCGCTGGCAGGCTGCGAACGGTCTGTTCTACATCCGCTGTCGGCTCGCAGGTGCCACGGGCGAGTAATGCCTCGGTGAAAATCACGGCATTGCTACCGTATGTTTGACGGGCAGCTTCTATAAGACGTGTGCGCAGACCTTCCTCGGCCAATTGTCCGGCTAGGATGACTTTGCCGGGTAAAAGGGTGAGGGTCAGAAAACTGGGCTGAGCGGGGATGGGCAGGGTGGGGATGCCCTGGGCATTGCCTTGCAGCCACTGGGTGACCATGCGGCTGTCCTCTTGGAGAAGACTGGGGGGGAGATCTGCTGGCAGGAGATCGCGCCAAGGCTGGGCTTCGCCGCCCACTTGCCAATCCACGAACTGCCATGCACTGCCGGAGAGACCTAGGGCTAGAGATTTGCCAGTGGCACCTTCGCCAATCTGTGGAAGAAGCGCTGTGGTAATGGGACCAAAGTCGGCGACAGCACGGCGTTGATCATTTACCCGCAGGTCATCCAGCACGCGCCAATCAGGGAAAGCGGTGATGACCGTATTCAGCAGTTCGCGTTTGATCTTGAGAGTGGCGATTTCTCCTCGCAAAAGCAGGCGTTGGTCACGTGCGGCCAAGAGTATGTGTGGAGGAGATAACTGACGCTGCTTTTCGGCTTCGGCCAGGCGAAGCCTCTCTGTTTCTTGATACTGGCGGGTTCTCGTGATGGCTGGCTGAATGATCGACTGCCATTCTTCCTGGCTGATCGGGTAGGTAGAAAACTGCTGGCGAAGAAGTTCATCTGGCGCGTCTAGAGTCAGCCTCTCCCACGAACTACCGAGACGCGTCAGATGAATCTGAGCGGCATCTCCACTGCCTTGGAGGCGGGGCGGAGGGAGGCGGTTGAGCGTGGTCTGAACAGAGGGGGCTTCATCGAAGCGGGCAGGGTCTGTTTTGATCTGGCTGGTGAGACGTCCACGTTCTTTGGCCCAGCTTTCTTCGAGCAGACGTGAAACATCCCGAGCTTCGTATTCAGTGGCGAGTGTGCCCTGTACAATGGCCCGGGCACCCTGGGCGGCAATCATGAGCCAACCGGAGGGGTAAGGGACAACTTCGATATGGCTGTGGACTGACGCTACAGGATTCAATCCACGGCCTAACCAAGAAAGTGTTCTCAGGCGGTGAGTGATGACTTTTTCAATTTCCGCCTTTTCGGATTCGTGGCGCACCTTTCCGGTGAGAGTAGCCTGCTGCCCACTGAATTCGACCTGGACTGCGGAATAGCCTGTAGGCACGTCCTTAAACAAGCTCGCAGAGGCGGACTCTAAATCTCGCTGCAATGCAGGCAGCCAAACTGCGCCGGCGATGAGCCAGAACAGCAAGAGCCAGAGACTGGCGATGAGCCAACGGGTGCGCGACATGCGAGACCACTGGTAGCAAGGGGGCGCGGTGGTGGCAATAACGCAGTTTAAGAGCAATGAGGACCTCTTAGAGCCGCAAGCTGCCTTCGATCGAATCGTCCATGGTTTTGCCAAGGAGAGCACCGACCATCATTTTTAACCCTGCAATGGCGTTTCCATGCTTGGTGTCCCAATAGTAGCCGTCCGTGGGTGCCACTTTGATGACGGTGATTCGAGGATCATCCACACCGCCAGTGAACCAAGTTTTAATGATAGGGTTCCACAGCTCCTGGATTTTGGATCTATCACGGGAGACAGCGGCTGTGCCATTGAGTTGGAGAAAACCGGAGTGAGCAGAGCCCTGAAAGAATAACGATACGGCGTGGTCTTCAATCACCTCTTGGTTTTTTTGACTGTCGTCCGCGCTGAGAAACCATAGATTGCCTGCGTCATCCACTTGCTGGACGCTCATGGGCCGGGCATGGTGAAATCCTCCGGTGGAGAGGGAGGTACAGAAGAAACAAGTTTGGGCTTTTTTGACGAGTTCACGAATCTTTTGGACGGCGTCTTGAGCGCTGAGGTCCTGATGATTATCTTCGGATTGCTGCTGGTGAATTGAGTTCATGAAGGCTGGGGTTTCATAGATTCGGTTTCAGCAAGAGATGTGGTTGCCCATCTCTGGCAGGCATGTCTGATCATGGGAAAGCTTTTGGGATAAAGGAATGCCCACTTGAAGAAGGCATCGTGTGGAGAATAACTTTTGCCTCCATGCGTGCTATTTTCGGCGGCTTATTTTTTCTATTTACGACGACCCTACTTCTCGCTCAAAAAGTGGTGGAGGAGCAGGGGCTGAAAACGTTCTTCACCCAGCGAGGCCTGGATGGGTGTTTTGTGGTTTTGGACCCGCAAAAGGACGTGCTGCATGTCTATAACCCTGAACGTGCCAAGGTGAGATTCCGCCCGGCTTCGACCTTTAAAATTCCGAATGCTCTCATCGGGCTAGATGTAGGTGCCGTGCAGGATTTGGACGAAATTCTTCCTTATGGTGGAACGAAGGAATGGATGAAGACCTGGGAAAAGGACATGAATCTGCGGGATGCCATGAAGATTTCGAATGTGGCGGTGTTTCACCAGTTGGCGAAACGCATCGGCCTGGAGCGGATGCAGGATAGGCTGACGGCCTTTCAGTATGGCAATGCACTGGCGAGCAAAGATATCGAGATACGCTTTTGGTTAGACGGCCCTCTGGAGATTTCAGCTCTGGAGCAGGTGGATTTTTTGCATCGCTTGGTGAGCGGAAAAGTGCCTGTGAAAGCGGAGACGCTGGAGTCCGTCAAGACACTGATCCAGTATGATAAGAAATCTGGTGTAGCGATCTATGGCAAGACGGGCTGGCTAGGCTCCAAGGGCACTCAGGTGGGCTGGTGGGTCGGCTGGGTGGAGAAGGAGGGTCAGTCCTATCCCTTTGCTTTGAATGCAAGAATCAAGTCCCTCGAAGATGCAAAACATCGCATCCCGATCGCTCTGGATTGCCTGCAAAAGCTGGGGTATTGGTGAGACTATTCTGCGAGACGGATCTGGACGATGACGTCCATGTGCTGCTTGCCCTTGCCGCGGAAGCGACCGCTTACAGGCTTGGCATCGTCATAGTCGCGACCGATGGCGAGTTTGATATAGCGGGTATCGGCCTCGCGATTGTGGGTGGGGTCCCAGGCCTTCCAGCCATAGTTAGGCAGGAAGATTTCCGTCCAGGCATGGGAAGCCTCATTTTCATCTCCCGTTTTGCCATTGTAGAAGTAACCGCTGACATAGCGGGCTGGGATGCCCTGGCTACGGCATAGGGCGAGCATCACGTGGGCATAGTCCTGGCACACTCCACGGCGATCTTTCAGCGCCTCGGCGGCGTTTGTGTGGACGTGGGTCCAGTCGGGATCATAGGAAAAGATGCTGTGAACATGCTGGCCGAGTTTGACAGAGTCTGCCCAGATGTCTGAGACGGAGTGGCCGATGATGTCCACGGCCTCGCGCCAAATGGCGACGTTTTGAGAAACAAACTTGGATTCGACGACAAAGTCGAAATAGTTCTCGTTCACCTTGGGGTCGTTCAATGCATCGAGTGAGAGAGCCTCAGGGATGGAGGTGCGTGCATCCTGGCGTGTTTCGATGAGCGAAACGGCCTCTACCTCTAAGGTTTCGTGAGGCTGATGGAGCTCGAAATGATCCACTCGATTGAGATAAAAATCCCGGTGGGTGTGCATGGGCACATTTGGATTGATGCGCAGGTCGAAATTTGCGCAGCGCTGGAGGGGATCGGAAACGGGGCAGAGACGGGCATCATTGTAGCTATCGAGCACAGGCCCATCGTAGTGGAAGCGCGTGAGGTGGCGCACGCGGAGGCGCATTCCAGAGGGCGGCGTGATGGCGGGTGAAGAATCGGGCATCCAAGAGGGGCGGGATGTTCTCAGGCAGGGGGGAAGAATGGGTAAATAATCGAGAACCGACAGCAAGAAGAAATCACATTTGCTGCCGGTTATCACCCAGGCGTCACCTGCCTAAGAGGCTCACTGCTGCTGTTGTTCTTGCTGCTGGTGAAAGCGGATTTCTGCCTGCATATCCACCGGGGGGTGATACATAAAAGTGGTGTAAAGATGTTCACCAAGAGCGCCAATTTCACGCTGCACTTCGGCCAGAAACTCATGAAGACCGCGACCAATGATATCTTTGGTGGTGGTAAAATTCAGGTTGTTCAGAAACTTGCCGAAACGATGTTCTCCTTCACTGCGATATTCGCCAGCCGGTGTGCCAGCGATGAGGTGGGCAAAGTCATCCATCTGCTGAAGGCAGAACATGAGCGAGCGGGGGAAGGTGTCTTCGAAGATAAGGAACTCGATGACCTTGGCGAAAAGAATATCAGCGACGTAAAAGCGACGGTAAGGCTCTACCGCACTGGCGGAACGGAGCACGGCCTGCCACTGCGCGGCATCTACGGCACCGCCCACATCCGTGACCTTGGGCAGGAGGATGTGGTACTTCATGTCCATGAGGCGCGTGGTTTTATCCGCACGCTCCAAGTATTTGCCAAACTGGATGAACTCGAAGCCCTCGTTTCGAGAGAAGGTGGAAACGGTGATGCCCTGGAAAAGATGGGAGTAGTATTTGATCTGGTCGTAAAAGGCGCTGGCTCCGCCATCCCAGATGTTTTCAGGGTCACTGTTTTTGATGAAGTGGTAGGCGTCATTTAGCACCTCCCACATCTCGCTGGAGATTTGGTCACGCACCTGGCGGGCGTTTTCACGGGCGTTGCCGATGCAGGTGAGGAGCGAATTGGGGTTCTCCTGACGGAAGGTGACAAACTCCATCACGCTTTCGCTGTCGGCGACTTCGTAAAGTTGGAAAAAGAGGTCCTCATCACCCGTAGAGCGAAGAATGGGTAGCCAGTGCTCTTTCATGGTCTCGTCAGAGACTTGGCCGAAATCTAGGATGATCTGCAAATTGACGTCCACAAGACGAGCGAGGTTTTCAGCTCGTTCCAGGTAGCGACTCATCCAGTAAAGGCTGCCTGCGACGCGGGAGAGCATCACGTTGGCCTGTTTGTGGCGGGCGACTTCTTCTTGGGTTGGGGGTGACTTGGGCATGGTCGGGAAAGGGGAAAGGAATGAAAGATAATGAGTGGGGTCGGGAATGATGAGCTGCGGATCTGCATCATTCGGGGACGGAGTTTCTCAGTACCCAGGTATCCTTCGAGCCCCCTCCTTGAGAGCTATTCACGACCAAAGAGCCTTTCTTCAAAGCCACGCGAGTGAGCCCACCGGGAGTGACGATGATCTTTTCCCCGTAGAGGATGTAGGGCCGAAGGTCAATGTGGCGGCCTTCAAACTGGTCCCCCGTCCAGGTGGGGTGACGGCTGAGCGAGATGGGGTCCTGCGCGATGAAATTGCGCGGGTTGTCCTCGATCATCACGCGGAATTCTTCGATCTCGGCTTTTGAGGCCCAGGGGCCCATGAGCATGCCATAACCACCGGCTTCGTTCGCTGATTTGACGACAAGCTTGTCCAAATTCGCTAGGATGTGAGCGCAGTCTTTCGGCTCAGAAGCAAGGTAAGTATCCACATTCGGGAGGATGGGATCTTCACCGAGGTAGTACTTGATCATGTGGGGCACAAAGTAATAGACCACTTTGTCATCGGCCACGCCTGTGCCGATGCTATTGGCGAGGCTGACATTGCCTGCGCGGTAGGCATTCACCAGGCCGGGAACACCGAGAAGGGAATCTGCCCGGAAGACAGAGGGATCTAGGAAGTCATCGTCAATACGGCGGTAGATGACATCCACCTTCACAAGGCCTGCGGTGGTGCGCATGTAAACCTTAAAATCACGGACGACGAGGTCGCGGCCTTCGACGATGGGAATCCCCATCTGGCGGGCGAGGAAGGCATGCTCAAAGTAGGCGCTGTTAAAAACACCCGGCGTGAGGAGCACGCAGTTCGGCGCGTCATTGGCCTTGAAATTCGCCGGGGCACAATACTGCATCACTTTCAGGAGCTCTGCTGGGTAATTGCTGACGGAGTGGACGCCGCTGGCCTTGAACAACTCTGGAAAAGTCCGCTTCAGGGCAGCTCGGTTTTCCAGCATGTAACTGGCACCGGAGGGACAGCGAAGGTTATCCTCCAGCACGAGGTAGCGGCCATCTTTGTCACGAATGAGGTCCGTGCCGCAGATGTGGACGTAGATGTCCTTGGGCACTTCGATGTGCATGAATTCCCGGCGGAAGTGCTTGGCACTCAGCACATACTGGGGTGGGATGATGCGGTCCTTGATGATCTTTTGCTCATGATAGATGTCATGCAGGAAAAGATTCAGCGCGGTGATGCGCTGGATGAGGCCTTTTTCGACAATTTCCCATTCCTCTGCCGCAATGACGCGGGGCACACAGTCGAACGGGAAAATACGCTCTGTGCCCTGTGAGTCGCTGTAAACAGTGAAGGTGACGCCGCCACGCATGAAGGAGGCCTCGACCGCCGACTGCTTGTTGCGGAATTCGTTAGGTTCCACGTCGTTAAGTGCCGCCGCTACGCTACGGTAGTGCGGACGGGTGACGCCATTGGCAGTGAACATCTCATCGAAGAAGTTCTCCGGCTGGTAGTTGTCGAAAAGCATGGTGGTTGTAGCCTTGTTGGTTGGCTGATGAAATGAATTAGCAAGTCTGAGGCCAAGATTGCGGACTCGTCAGCGCACGCGCTGCAGTTTGAGCAGTGGCGCGGTGGGGGAAGCAAATTGAGCGACGTAGAGATTCCCCTCCGCATCGGCGGCTACGGCATGTGGGTGGATGAAGGTGTGGGCATCACTCTTCAGGGGCTGGAGCACGCCATTTTCAGTGACAGCGGCGGGGGCGCCGATGTTGGAAATGATGCGAAAGTGGGAATCAAGGATGCTGATAAAGCCGGGAGAGTCGCGGTTTTGTGGCCACCGGTCTCCTAGGTGGGGCATGAGATAGTGGCCCTGCCAAGCGACGAGATCGCGCGGATTTCCGCCCGGGAAGGGGAATTTGTCCACAAACTGACCTTCGAGTGTGAAGCGTTTGATTTCTTGGCGGTCGCTCATGGCGATGATGATCCTGGGGGCGGCCGCGTCGCTGAGATCCAGCAGGCCGCCGTGAGGTCCCCAATGAGGAAGCTGGTTTTCACCCTGGCCGAGATCGCCTCCCCAGGATTTGAGGAGCTGACCCGTGACATTGTAGTGGTGGATGTAGTCTTTGCCGTAGCCGTCGAGCACCCAAAAATCGCCCTGAGGATGATGAAGTGTTTTGGAGGGGCGATACTCGGTGGCCTTGGCGTAAAGACCGCTTTTTTCTGGCCAGGGATAGCTGGCGAGTTCGGTGCCTTCGAGGCTGAGTTTGCGCACCTCATGCAGGGTCGTATCGGTAATGTAGAGGACTTCTCTGCCACCTTCTTTGACCAGACTCATGCCATGGGCTCCGGGCATGCGCGCTGTCCACTGCCCCAGGAGATCCCCCGTTTGAGGATCTAAGATGAGGACGTTATGCTGAGCTTCATCTGTCAGGACGAAAAGGCGGCCCTGGGAATCGAAGGTCAGTGCATGCCCATTTTTGAGAGGGGCGGTGGTGAGCGCTGCCTGTGCCCAGTTTTTGAGAAGGCGATATTGGAAAGGTTTTTGTCCCAGCAGTTCTTCTGCTTTGGCGATGCCAGACAGGCACAAGGCTAGGATCAATATTCGCAGCATGTCTCAGGCAATCATAAGAGGTTGTTTGAGGGAAGAGTAAACCGCTTGAGGTCGTCCGATTGATCGTCGCTACCAACTGGATCGTCTCATTGAGTGAGTGTGGACATGGCTGTTCTGGTGAAGCAGCGGGAGATTTTTCACCCTGGTGAGGTTCTGCGCCTGTAAATTGAAATCGCAATGAGAGTTCTTTGATGGTGCTGATGTCGCTTTGCTTAATGAGCGCAGGAACCGCCCAAATTGCAAACATCCGGCAAACTCAGACAAAGCCTGTGGCTTTGGAAAATGGTCGGGCCGGCGAGATTCGAACTCACGACCTCTTGCACCCCATGCAAGCGTTCTACCAGGCTGAACTACGGCCCGACCTTTTCGCAGGGCTGTGGAGCCCGGCTGGGACGTGGATACTGGCGTTTACCTCCCGCATTTGCAACTGAGATGTTGCTTTTAAAGAGAGATTCTTTTGGGGCCACCGATTGACGTTTCCTGTCGAGGCGGTGTTTCCTCTTGAGAAAAATCCTATCGTCTTGAATGTTTCCCCATGATCATCCTGCCGGAGCAAGATAAGACCGTTGATTGGGGCCGCAAAGGCTCGCAGATGATCCTCACGCTGGCGTGTCTAGTCATCGTACTTGCAGGGATGAAAGCGGCTGCGGGGGTGCTGGTACCCATGGTGTATGCATTCTTCCTGGCGGTGCTGAGTTTTCCGCTTTTGCGTTGGTTGACTCGCCATCGCATCCCCGGGCCTGTTGCGTTGGCGATGACCTTGCTAGTCAATCTGGGGGTATTGGCGGGGTTGATCACTTTGGCCGTGCGGCTGCTAATCAGCTTCAATTCGGATCTGCCGCGTTACCTGCGAGGGATTCAGCGCAACCTTACAGACCTAGGGGTGTGGCTGGATGATAATGGCATCGAAGGGGCGAAGGAGATGATGGGCAGTTTGTTTGACTGGAATACCATCATTGGTTATGCCACACAGCAGGATGTGATGTCCCGGATCGGTGCCATGCTGGGCAGTACGTTTGGCACTTTGGCCACGGTGTTTGCAGGGCTGGTGATGATTCTTATTTTGATGATGTTTGTCTTGATGGAGGCCACGGGGACTCAGCGTCGTATCGCAGCGGTCCGCACGTCTGGAGGTCCTGATTTCAGTGGTCTGATGCGCAGTGTCACGGACATCCAAAAATATCTCGGGATCAAGACGCTCATCAGTGCGCTCACTGGTTTATTAGCTGGCGTGTGGTGCTGGTTTTTTGATCTCCAGTATCCGCTGCTGTGGGCCATCCTGGCCTTTATTTTTAACTACATCCCGGCCGTGGGAAGCTCGGCCGCTAGTATTCCCGCGATCGTGGAGGCGCTGGTTCAACATGGTGGCGGCGCTGCCATTGGCATTGCGCTGGGGTATGGCGGCATCAATTTCGCTTTGGATAACTTTGTGCAGCCGCAGTTGCTGGGAAATCGCTTTGGCATCTCCGCTCTCGTGGTGGTGCTTTCGGTGATCTTTTGGGGCTGGCTCTGGGGCCCCATGGGCATGTTTTTGGCCGTGCCACTGACGATGGTGATGAAGGTGCTGCTGGATAACAGCGAGGAATTTCGCTGGGTCTCCGTGGCGATGTCTCAGAAGAAGATGCGGCGAGGTGAGGTGGAAGTGGTGGGCTACGACCTGGATGAAAACGAAATGGTGGGAGGTGGGGCGAGCACGGAAAGCCCGCGTCACGATTAGCCCTCTAGGCTTCTCATTGTTTGCGCCACAGCCACTTCATGGCTTCAGGGAAAAGAGACGCTCCGTGCTTGCTGTTGTGCTGGCCGTCACCGAATTCAAAGTGGTGATCATAGCCCATGAAGGTCAGGGCTTTGTCCATCTGTTGATTGGCTAGAGGCCAGTTGCCAAAGGGATTGTCGAGATCATTCGCCCCATCTTGGAGATAAATACGCAGGGGTTTACGCTCGGTGATGCGGATGACGTAGGGATACACATGGCCACCGGCGAGGTCCACATAACTGCCGATGGTGGAGAAGACTTTGCGGAATTTATCTGGGCGCTCCCAAGCGACGGTGAAGGCACAAATGGCGCCGCTGCTGGCACCTGCGAGAGCCCAGCCTTCAGGGTTGTCTGTCAGGCGGTAGTCTTTGGTGACTTGAGGGATGATTTCCTCTAACAGGAAGGTGGCGTAGGTGCTGCCTAACGTATTGTATTCTTTGCTGCGGTTGTTGTTTTTCCAGGCGCTGGCGGGTTTGGGACTGGAGATCGCATGGCCTGGATTGATAAAGATGGCGATGGTGGGTGCCATGTCGCCACTGGCGATGAGGTTGTCAAAGACTGTGGGGACGCGCCAAGCTCCTTTGAGCCCGACGTAATCATGACCGTCCTGAAAGACCATGAGGTTGGCGGGTTGCTCCGCTTTGTATTGGGCAGGAATGTAGAGCCACCAATCGCGTACGGTTCCTGGATAGATCTTTGATTCATGCGCAGGCATGGCAATGACGCGGCCTTTGGCGACATCCGGTTTCTCTTGGGAGAGGGGTGTCAGTTTGTAGTCATCCATGGCGTAAGCCGAGGAACCTAAAAGAAGTAACAAACTGGCGAGAAGACGCATGACGAGGAAGGGGGGAAATGAGTGAAACGGTGCTATTAAAGACTGAGAAGTCTGGGGACTATTTCACTTCTTTCGCAGCTTGGTCGCCCAGTTGCAAGGTGGGAACTGTGGCCTCATCGCTGATGATCAGGCTGACCCAGTGGCCGGCGACTGCGTGTGCGGGAAAGCCGCAGGCGAGGGCGAATTCACCCGCTTCATCCGGGACAAAGGTAAAATCTGCCTTGCCCAGGGTCATGCCTGTGAGGTGTTTCGGGGTAGCACCACCAGCAAAGTAAGGCTCGGGTGCTTGGAGCTTTTTGGTGTCACCTTTTTCGATCACAATGGCGCTGTGGGGAATGGGGCTGGGATTGATGAAGGTGACGTGGACTCGCCAGCCAGTGGGGATGGTGAGCACGGCTTTGCCATGGGAGTAGCCATTGAAATTCATGCCGTAGTTGGCGGCATTGAAAGTGGCTACGAGAGTGACTTTGACGCTCTTTGGGCCTTCACCCAGTTTCAAGAGATCCTCCGAGGTGATGCCCGCGAACAGCTCTTTTTTGAGACCTGGAATCTCAGTGCTATGATCATGAGCTGGAGGCGTGGATTGAGCGAGGGAGAACGTGGCAAAGCCCAAAATGGGGAGCAATAGACGAAGGAACATGGCAATGCAAAAGGGGTGAAAACACACGGAAAAGCGGAGGCCTTTCCGTGTGTTTTTGAGAGGAGTCGTCGTCGGCTTTTACTTGGCTGCGACAGGAGCGGTGACGGCGTCTTTAGCCACTTTGGCGGTGGGGACGATTTTCCACAGGGCTCCGCGCTCGCTGGTGTAGGGGTCCACAGGGCCGCCGTAGTTGGCGGTGGCGTGGGTAAGGTAGATGGCACCATCTGGACCGGTGCCGCTGCCCGTGGGGCGGATGCCATCGGCGAGGTCTAGCAGCTCCTGCATCTGCCATTTGCCGTCCACCTGCTGCATGCCCCAGACCTTGCCACTGCCCCAGTCAGCGGAGAAGTAGGTGCCTTCCAGTTCGGGATACTCGGCACCGCGGTAGATGCCCAGATTGATGACGCAGATGCCCTGATCCACATGACTGTATTCCGCGATGGGTTGCACGCCTACTTTGGGATAATTTTCAGGATCCACCGCAGTCTCGGTGCCATCTGGATTCTTTTTCAAAATCATGGGGAAGGGATGGCTGCCGCACATGAACTTCCAGCCGTAGTTTTCGCCGCCTTTGCTGCTGGCGGGCTGCATGTTGATTTCTTCCCAGTGATTTTGACCGATGTCGGCGATGAAAAGATCTCCAGTCTTGGAGTCAAAGCTGAAGGTCCAGGGATTACGCAGGCCGTAAGACCAGATTTCGGGTTTGGCTTTGGGGCGGACTTTGGAGAAGGCTTCTTCACTGACTCCAAAGAGCGTCATCTGCTGCAGCGGTGTGATGAAAGGATTGTCCTTGGGGATGTCGTAGGCGCGGTCTGCGCTGGATTTGTTGACGTCAATGCGCAGCATCTTGCCTAACCAAGTGTGCAGATCTTGACCGGCGTTGATGACATCACCCTCCCAGCCCCCATCGCCCACACCGATATAAAGGTAGCCATCTGGACCGAAGGCGATCTGGCCACCGTGATGGTTGCAGTAGGGAAAGTCGATCTGCATGATCACCTTCGCAGTCTCAGGATCCAGGCGATCTGGATTGCTTTTCGAGACGGTGAATTCGGTCACCATGGTGGCACCATTGAACCAAAGGTCAGCATAGGCGACATAGACTTTGCCATTGCTTTTGAAGTCTGGGTGGAAGGCCATGCTGAACATGCCTAACTCCAAGAATGACGAGATGGTTTTGTCCTTGAGGTCCAAGAACGGGCGCTTTGTCTTCTTGCCGTCTTTGATGATTTGGATGACGCCAGGGCGCTCCACCACGAAGATGCGGCCAGTGCCGTCATTGGGCGCTGCCACGCTGACGGGATCCACCAAGTCATCGGCCACTTTGACGAGACTGACCGAGATGTTCCCTGGGAGTTTCCCTCCTGGCTGTGCGGGTTTGATTTCTGCGGCAAAAGCGGGAGCCGTGAGAAGCGCGAGCAGGGTCAGCAAGGCAGGTTTGATTTTCATGGTGAGAATGGGTAGGGCAGGTTGGTTGCCAGAGCCTAAACGCCGTTAGGCTAAAAAAATCACACCTTTAAGACAAGCCTGAAATGTCTGTGCCAGAATGCTCCATGATCATGCGAGTTAGGCGATGGATTTATCCATCACCTTGCCCGCATGAAAATCGTTGGCTCCGGCCTCTGGATGAAAGGCTATGATTTAAGCTCCACCTTTGGCGATCTTCTCACAGTTTTGGACATCCAGTTTTCCAGAAGAAAGGATCGGAATGTCGGATACGCGAATCATCTTTTTAGGGATCCATAGCGGCGGCATGCCTTTCTCGAGCAAGCGGTAGCGCAGATCGAGAATTTCCTGGTGCTCAGGACCTCCAGGGATGGCTGTGAGGAGAATCAAGGCTTCACCTCTTTCCTGATCGGGGATACCGACAACGGCGATCTTCCTGGAGCTTTCATTCTCCAGGCCCATGGCTTTGATCAGGGCTTCCTCCACCGTTTCATGCGGCACCATTTCTCCGCCGATTTTCGAGAAGCGGCTGAGGCGACCTTCAATGTAAAGGAAACCGTCCATGTCCACGCGGCCAATATCTCCCGTCCGGAACCATCCATCGTTATCGAAAACTTCGGCGGTGCGTTTAGGATCATTGAGATAACCTTCAAAGACGTTGGTGCCTTTGAACCAAATCATGCCGCTGGAATGAAGCGACTGAGGTTCGTTCGTTTCGGGATGGGTGATGCGTACCGCAAGGCCCGGAATTAAATGCCCGACACTGCCTGGGCGGTGGCAGGGAATCCAGACGTAACCGTTGTCTTCATGACCCAGAGGCACAGGGTCTGGCAAGTTGACGTTGGAGACCGGGGAGGTCTCAGTGAGGCCGTAGCCCTCGAAGACTTTTTTGTCGAAGCGTTGCTCAAAGGCACTGGAGACGGTGGGGGGGAGTTTTTCAGCTCCGGTGACGACCATCTTCAAAGAGGCTAGCGACTCCCGGTTCACCCCGCGCAGATAGCCGCGCAGGAAAGTGGGAGTGGCGATCATGAGGGTGACACGATGTTTTTCGATCAACTCTCCTAGTTTCTTCGTCTCCAGGGGGCTCGGATAGGTGACCAAATTCAGGCCGCTGATGATGGGGTACCAGAGGGTGACGGTGCAGCCGAAACTGTGGAAAAGAGGCAGGCTGCCGAGGATGCTGTCCTTGGAGTCCATGCCCAGACGGCTGCTGAACTGGATGACGTTGGCCATCACATTCCGGTGGGTGAGGGCGACACCTTTCGGATTGCCCGAGCTACCGCTGGTGAATAAAAGGATGGCCTCTTCCCGACCACCTTTTTTGGGGACGCCTAGAACGCTGGCTAGGATGGCTGCGGGGAGGACTTTGCTCAGAGCCAGCCAAACGACGATTTGGGTCTTCAACTTCGGCAGGATTCGCTCGATGAGCATGAGCTGCTTCATCGGCGGCCAGGGAAAGCTTTGCATCTTCCGCACAAAGATATCTGCGGTGATGAACCGATCTAGATCTGCAGCTTTGATGGCAAACTCCACCGAGGTGCGTCCTGCAGTGAAGTTGAGATTGACCGGAATTTTGCCAGCGAGAAGCACCGCGACATTGGCGATGAGTCCACCTCGCCCTGGAGGAAGGATGATGCCTACGCGCTTTTTGTTAGTCTCAGCCTTGATGACTTTCGAAAGCGCGATGGCGACTGCTAAAACCTTATCGTAACCCAGCTCACTTTCATCTTTGCCATCCACGACCTTGTTGCGGGTGCCGTTGCGTTTGAGCCCCTGAATCAAGGCGTAGGCTAAATGAGTGTCCAGACCAGGGTGTTGACTAAAAGCCTGGTCTGCGAGGACAAAAAGCGCTTCTTGGTAGGCGGCCAGGGTGATGTCATCTCCTGAAATGAGAGGAGCCATCGCCATGAAGACGAAGCTTTCATCGCAATGACCGTCGATGCTGAGGGTAATCTCGCCCTTGGGTTGAACGAACAAGGGCAGCACCGGACAGGCGGCCTTGAGCAAGAATTCCAACTTGGCTCCTGGGACGGTGGTCAGTGGGGCATTTGTGGTAGCCGCCTCGGCAGGAAGATAAATGACAACGGAGCCTTTTTCGATCTCGCTGGTCACTGCTTTTCTGTAAGCGTGAGCATCGGTGAGGTTCGCGGGAATGACAAGAACGCGGACAGTATCCTGGTCCACGTGCGCTTTGAGTTGGGGGGACAGAGCTGCACCTTCCTCGAAGAGATACACCACCGTCTGCCCTTCCAGAAAGGTTTCTAGACGCATGAGGTCCAGATAGCTGAGGCGGGTGGGGAGGATGAGATAGCCACCGTTTGCAGGCAGATTTTCTTTCCCCAAAAGGGTGAGGTGTTTCAGCGAAACTGGCTTGTCCGTAGGCATGGCGAGAGGAGGCGAGGGGGTGAAGTGAAGTGTAAGCGATGAACCCTGCGCATTTCCAGCGGGAAAAGGATCATCACAGAGATAACCATTTATTTTGATCCTATCGGCGCTGCTTCTGCGCATGCGGGTGTGAACTCACCGGCCCTGGCTGGAAAGAGCTGAATCCTCACTTGCTATGACGACTATTCCTACACCATCTTCCCAGATGACCGAGCACACCTTTGCCTCCCATGACGGAGCCGAACTGTTTTACCGCGCCTGGTTACCCTTTTATCAAGCCAAACAGGCCATCGTGATCATGCACCGGGGGCACGAACACTCCGGCCGAATGCTGGAGCTAGCTAAAGCTCTGGATATGCCAGACACCGCCCTGTTTGCCTGGGATCAGCGTGGCCACGGCCAGTCTCCAGGTCCGCGTGGTGGGGCGGAAAATTTGGGCGTCGTCATCCGAGATCTGGAGGCGTTTTTCCAACACATCGAAAAAACTTACGCGATTGCGAGGGAAGACATCGTGCTGGTGGCTCACAGCGTAGGCGCTGTGGTGGCCGCAGCCTGGGTGCATGATTATGCGCCGCGTCTGCGTGGTCTGTTGCTGGGCACACCTGCTTTTCAGGTGAAACTCTATGTGCCGCTGGCTGTGCCACTGCTGCGCCTGAAAGAAAAAATGCTGCCGGGTGGTGTGGTGAAAAGCTACGTCAAATCCCGCGTGCTGACACATGATCCTGAGCAGCAGCGCGCCTACAATGAAGACCCGGCGATCTTCAAAGAGATCTCGGTGAACATCCTGCTGGACCTCTTCGATACCGCGCGGCGAGTGGTGGAAGATGCGGCGGCGATCCGTGTACCCACGCTCGTTTTCAGCGCCACTCAGGACTGGGTGGTGCAGACGGGGCCGCAGCGGGCGTTCTTTGAGCGTCTAGGCTCTGCGGACAAGGAATTCCACACGCTGCATGGTTTTTACCACGCCATCTTTCATGAGGCACAGCGGGAGGTGGTCTTCAATCGTGTGCGAGCTTTTGCCGAGCGGCTTTTTGTCAAACCTCCGGTTAAACTGGCCCCGCTGCTAGATGCGGATATCCGGGGGCACACACGCAGCGAGCGGGATGAGCTGGCGGCCTCGCGGGATTGCCTTTCCTCACGTTTGACTCGCTTTGTATTCGGTACCTTAGGCCGATTGAGTCATGGCATTGACCTGGGCTGGAAGGCGGGTTTTGATTCTGGGCGCACTCTGGATTACGTCTATCAAAACAAACCTTCCGGGCGGCTGATCCTCGGCTGGTTCATGGATAAATCGTATTTAGAAAGCCCAGGCTGGACGGGCATCCGCTGGCGGGGGCAAATGCTGCAAAAGGTGCTAGCGGAGGTGCTCGCCCAGGCTGGGTCCAGGCCGCATCTGGTGGACATCGCCTGTGGTGGCGGGCGCTACATTTTGCAAACGTTGCATGATCACCCAGAACTGCCCGTCACTGCTGTCTTACGGGATTATCAGCAGCCGAATTTGGATACGGCGAAAGCCACGGCTGAAAATCTCGATCTAACAGATCGTGTGACCTTCGTCCAGGCAGATGCCTTTGCTCGCAGTTCGTTAGCCGCACTCAATCCCGCGCCAGATGTAGCCGTAGTCTCAGGTCTGTATGAGCTTTTTAATGCGAATGCTCCGGTGCTGGAGTCTCTGCGTGGTCTGGCCGATGCCATGCCCCCTGGCACCCGTTTGGTGTACACGAATCAGCCGTGGCATCCGCAGTTGAAATTCATTGCCCATGTTTTGACCAATCGTGAGGGGCAGCCGTGGATCATGCGGCGGCGGACGCAGGAAGAAATGGACGACCTGGTTACGGCTGCCGGATTCATCAAAGAACGCCAGGAGACGGATCCTGCTGGTATCTTTACCATCAGTGTGGCACGAAAGTTGTAGCCCGTTTTACAATCTCGGGTACCGCCTTTCTTCCATGCAAGACCGTTCCATGCTGATCCAGGGATCTTCCGCCAGGCCTACCTTCCTCCAGGCGGCCTGGGTCAGTGCGTGGACCAGTGCGGTGTTTTTGGTGATCTACAATGCGAGCAACTGGATCACCGGGCTGCGGCCGGATGTGCAAACGGCGGCCTTTGGCTGGGAGCGTCTGTTCCCCGTGGTGGAGTGGATGATCGTCCCGTATTGGTCGCTCGATGCCTTTTTTGTCGTGGCGCCTTTTTTGTGCTCAGATCGCCAAGAACTGCGTGTGCTGCGTCGGCGGTTGGTGCTTTCCAATGTGATCGCGGGTGTCTGCTTTCTCATCATCCCTTTGGAACTCGCCTGGGCACGACCCAAGATCACGGAAGGGATGTTCGAGCCCTGGTTCCGTGCCATCCAGGCGATGGATGCCCCGCACAATCTTTTCCCAAGTTTGCACATCGTCCTGCGTACGATCATGGCGGTGCATTACGCGCGGCATTCCAGGGGGCTATTGCGCATTGTTCTACACATTTGGTTCAGCCTCATTGGCGTTTCCACCTTGCTGACATGGCAGCATCATCTGGTGGATGTGTTGGGTGGGTTCGTCCTCGCGGCGGTCATCTTCCACATCGTTCCTGACCAGGAGGAAAAGGCGACCGCAAATCGGCGCATCGGGTTTTATTACCTGACGGCCTCGGTGGTTCTCCTGTTTGCCTGTCGTTTGACTCTGCCGTGGACTCTCCTCTTGGCCTGGCCTGCTGCGGCTTTGGGCACCGTTGCAGCGGCTTCTTTGGGCATCGGTGCGGCGGTATTGAAAAAAACACGCGGTCGCCTTCCTGCCACCACCCGCTGGCTGCTGGCCCCCTGGCTTCTCGGGCAAGAGCTTTCCTGGTGGCACTACCGCCGCCAGTCGGCGAAGTGGAATCAACTCACTCCCCGCGTCTGGATGGGTCCGCTGCCAGATGATGCCACCGCGATTGAGCTCCTCGAAGCCGGCGTCACGGATGTGCTGGACCTCACGGCCGAGTTCGATGCGCCTGAGGCCTTTCGCCTCATGCCGGGTTATAAAAACATGCCGGTGGCAGATCTCACCGCGCCCACTCAGGATCAGCTCAAAGCCATGGCCGAATACATCGAGCGCGTGCGTAAGGACGGCATCGTCTTTGTCCATTGCAAGGCTGGCTACTCCCGCACCGCCGCTGCTGTGGGCGCGTGGCTGCTGCAAAGCGGCGGCACCACCGAAGCCGCCATCCGCCAGATGAAGGACGCCAGGCCTGGCATGATCGTCCGCCCAGAGGTCGTGCGTGCCCTCCGCGAAATGGAGTTATCCCTCACCGCCCCAGGGCGTAAACCTGTTTTGAGTTGAAGACGGCGCCGGGCCGGGAGATGGGCAACCATGATGGATGACCCCCTCAACTTTACCCGTATCTTCCCGCTTTTGCTGGCTGGGGGATTCGCCGCTTTTCCCAGACAGTTCGGGCCGTGGGCGTTCGGCACCGCTTTTGCGAGGATGGGCCTTGGTTTTGCCAAGCTGATGTTTCTGGCCCTGAATCTTGAAAGCCTTTACACCCTCTGTGTCAATGCCGCGCCCGAGGCCGCCAGCAGCTGGTCTGCATTCATTGGCATGGTAGCCTTCACGGGATGCCTCTACATGATGTTCACCGGCACTGCCGATGTTTGGGTGGGATTGATGCGGTTACTCAGAGTCGAAATGCCCGAGATCATTCGCCATCCCTTTGGCGCGAGGGGTTTCGTGGATTTCTGGAATCGTTGGGGAGTGTTGCCAGTCAATCACGTCCCCACGGCTTCATCGGCTCTCCTTCGTTGTGGCCTCTTGGTACTTTGTCTTCTTATTGCTCAGGGGTTTAGTTATGGCTTGTTGCTTTGGCTCCTGCTCCAGGCCTGCCTCATTGGGTTAGACTCTTGGTTAGGCCGCACTTCTGGCTGGATGGGGAAAATTCCACGCTGGATCAAAAGCATACTCACCATTGCTGCATTTACTTTGAGCACTCCGTTGCTTTACGGGGGCGGGTGGGAGGTGGCCATGCAGGAATGGAGTCGCCTTTTCAGTGCCTCGCCAGAGACGGTGTATTCGGTGTTTCTCGATGCCCGGCTCACTGCCCCGCAGGTTTGCTGGCTGCTGTGGATCAGTGTCCTTGCTGCCCTCGTCCTGCCCGGCTTTCCCTGGTGGATGGCGCGTGGCCCACGTCTCCGCCTCGCGGCCAAAGGTGCGGGTTTTCTTTGCTTTGGGGCCGTTATTTTGTTCGTCATAACATTCATCGAATCGGCTCCTTCCCCCCTCATCCGAGCCGGAGAATGGCTTCATCGTGTTTCCAGCCAAGCTGGCAGTCATGGCGTTCATCAGGGGATTGGAGGCTGGCTTTATGCAGACACTGATCTCTACCGCCTTACCCAAAAGCGGCACACTCCCGGTCAGGTCGAGGACATTCTCAGCCTGCAAAAGCAACTGCAAAGCCAGGGCAGCCCCCTGCTGCTCTTGCCCATCCCTGACAAGATCGGCCTCCGGCCTGAACCCATCCTCCCCGCCAGATACAAAGGGGCTGTTCACCCCTTGGGTTATCACGCGTCCATTCAGCGGCTCAAAAGCGCCGGCGTGGACGTTCTGGACATGTCCGAAAAACTTTGGGATCAGCGCAATCGCCTCCCCCTCCACTTCCATCAGGACACCCTCTGGACCGCTGAGGCCATGAAGGAGATCGCTGTCCAGGCCTCCCGCCACATTCGCAAAGCCTACCCCCAGGTTGTGCTCGATGAAACACCGCTGGTGGATGCTCAGTTCATCGAGCGCCAAGATTTTGGCGATCTCGCCCGTCGTCTGCATCGCCAGCCTGAATCCTTTTGGCCTGCCGAGACCACCCAAATGGTGGGCCTGCGTGGCCTCACCGGGGCTGAAACGTCGCCCGTGCTCGTCATCGGCGGCGATCTCGTTCGCGCCTACGATGACCCTTCCTTGAGCTTCCCGCCCACCTCACTTACCGATCCTCCTGCTGGTTTCCCCACCCAACTCGGGGCTCTCCTGGGCCGTGCTCTCGACGTGGCCGAAGCCGCTCCTGCAGCCACCCTCGTTCCTCGTATGAGCGGGAAAAAACTCATCATTTGGGTCGTCAGGGCAGGGGAACTCTAACCCTGGGGCGATGGGGCCTACTTTTCATTGTCGCAAGATGACCACACCTTCGGGGAAAGGCGGCAAGACTGGCGAACAGGTCTGAGAGCGGATGAGGCT
Organism: Prosthecobacter dejongeii; assembly: GCF_014203045.1. Lineage (NCBI taxonomy): Bacteria > Pseudomonadati > Verrucomicrobiota > Verrucomicrobiia > Verrucomicrobiales > Verrucomicrobiaceae > Prosthecobacter > Prosthecobacter dejongeii. Next base: position 97,222 of record NZ_JACHIF010000013.1, on the reverse strand, counting down.
CACCTCGCCAGACATTACCGCCCTACGTTGCCAAACCGTCGTCCTTACTCCAGTAAATCTGGCCGCATTTTCCGTGTCCGCTCCAGCGCCTGCTGCTGCCGCCATTCGGCGATTTTTCCATGGTTGCCGCTCAGTAAAATATCCGGCACCCGCAGCCCCTGAAACTCTGCTGGCTTCGTGTAATGGGGGGCCTCCAGCAGACCTGCCGGGCCAAAGGATTCCTCAACGGCGCTCAGGTCATCACCCAGAACACCGGGCAGTAGGCGAACGATGGCATCCATCACCACCACTGCAGCGATGGCCCCGTTGGTCAGCACATAGTCGCCCAGGCTCAGCTCTTCATCCACCCAATGGTCCACCACCCGCTGGTCCATGCCCTCATAGTGACCGGAAAGAAAAATCAGATGCTCCTCTTGTGCCAACCGCAGCGCTGACGCCTGGTTAAAAGGCTTTCCAGCGGGCGACATCAGGATCACCCGACTGCTCTCCGTATGCACCTTCTCCAGCGCCGCAAAAAGTGGCTCCGGCCTTAGCAGCATGCCCTGTCCACCGCCGTAAGGCGTGTCATCCACCTGCTTGTGTTTGCCCAGACCCTGCTCGCGCAGATCGTGCACCCCCACCGTGATCGCCCCCTTCTCCTGGGCCCGCCCCATGATGCTCGTGCCCATCGGCACAGTGATGAGTTCAGGAAAAAGAGTAATGACGTCTAGGCGCACAAAGGAGCTATGGCTTGGAGGGGAGAGGAGTGCAAGTTTCTCCCAAGCTAGGGGAACTTGAAACGAAGGGATTTGATTTCGATGATGCTCATATTTTCTCAGGCAGTGTCTGCATGATTCATCGAATTTGATGTTGCATCCTGCTTGCCACTCACTCTTGATGAAGCTTTGATAGAAACAATTCAGCAGAGAATAATGCCCTGAGCGAGTGGCAATTTGCTAACGGAGCTTGTCAGACCATGAAGGAAACTCTTTCTGAAATCAATGAACTGCGAGCTGTAGGTCTCATTGGTCAATGGGCCATCGGTCGGGCCATGGGAGCGACGTTTTACCTGGAACCAATCTCAACTTTTGATTTGGATATCTTTGTCATCTTTGAGGGTTCTCCGTTGATTCTGACATTGACGCCGATCTATAACTTTTTAACTGCACGCGGTCATGCAGCCGATGGTGATGCTATTTTAGTGCATGGCTGGCCGGTACAATTCCTGCCTGCCGAGTCCGCTTTATTGCGGGAAGCGGTGGAGGATGCCAAGGAGATAGAATTTGAAGGAGTGCCTGCCCGTGTGATGAGAGCAGAGCACCTGATGGCAATCGCATTGCAAACCGGTCGTGGGAAAGATTTTGCCAGGTTAATGACCTTTGTTGAAGCCGACATTGTTGATAGGTCGAAACTGGTCGATCTTTTAGCACGTTACGGTTTGGAAGCGGCTTGGAAGCGATTTAAACAAAATTACTTGAACCCATCATGAGTCCTTTGATGCAACAAACGCTGGAACAGAAGGCTCTCCGCCGAAAAAGGCTGATGGAATTGTCTTACCCTGAAAAGGTTCGCATCGTGCAGGAGTTACGTGCGGCGACACTTCAGATTCAGTCGGTGACCGAAAAACAATGGGTATTGAAGGAGGCGGTGCCTGTCTACGGGGATAAAAAGGCATAAACCTTGTCCAAGACGGGTATTTTCAAGACAGCGGTAACTCCCAGTACTCCAGCGCCCATTCCTTCATGTATCGCACCCGGTGGGGCGTGAACTTGTAGATGATCAGTTCCGGGTTGTTGATGTCGCGGAGGTAAGCTCGCAGGAGGGCGTTGCTGTTCCAGATCTCTTCAATTTGGGGGCGGTCGGTGAGGATCTCGGCAGTGGCGGTGATGCGGACTTGGTTGTGGTCGTCGTCGGTGTAGCAGAGCTCGGCTTTGGGATTGGTGGCGAGTTCGGCGGTTTTGCCGTAGCGGCGGAGATTGGCCACATAGACCGTGAAGCCGTCGGTTTTCACTGGGGAGACGGGGCGCAAGCGGGGTTGGTCGCCGTCCATCGTGGCGAGCACGGGGAACTTAGCGGCTTTCATCGTGGCCAGGGCCAGGGCGGGGAGTTCGGCGGGATCGAGGGGTGCAGGCGCGGGCATGGCGGGCAGGTTAATGGTTGAGAGTGGAAGGACAGTTGAAGGCGTGGGGTGGCGGGGCTTGGCGACGGTTTTTTTAGACAGGATTTACAGGATGGCAGGATTCACAAGATTTTGAAGAGGCCAACTTCGGCGGTTATCTTTTGAAGCTCTTGGGGTTAATTCTGAAATCTTGTGAATGCTGTTCAAGAAAGGCCCTATGAAACCCATGAGGTGGGGGCGTGAATGAGTGGATTTCGGGGGAAAGGGATCGGGTTTGTCAAGCTTGGGGCTCGAACAAAAGTTTCAGGAAAAGCTGCCTCCGGGGTTGCCCTGGATACCCCTTTCGCTACCCCTCCATCTGAGTCCAGGCGCGTGCTCTCCCGAACACCTGGACCTTTGATTTCTGTCCCCTCCGTCTTTCTTTCCTTTCCCAATCATGTCCGCCTCCAACGAACTCAACATCAACATCGCTCATGTGGAGCGTGTCGCTAAAGAACTGGGCCTGCGCGCCATCCAGGTCGGGGCGACGGCCCAGCTTTTTGCCGATGGGGCCACGGTGCCCTTCATCGCCCGGTATCGTAAAGAGGCCACGGGATCCATGGATGAGGTGCAGATCCAAAATGTGAAGGACCGCATGGAGCAACTGGTGGCCCTGGATGATCGCCGCACGGCCATCGTGAAGTCCCTGGAAGAGCGCAATCTCATGACCGACGTGCTGCGTGCGAAGATCGAGAAGGCGGAGACGATGAACACCCTGGAGGACATCTTTGCCCCGTTCCGGCCGAAGCGCCGCACCCGCGCCACCATCGCCAAAGAAAAGGGGCTGGAACCTCTGGCGGATTTCATTGAGGCGAACCTCTTCACCCATGGCGTGAATGTGGACGATGAAGCGGCCAAGTTTGTGAATGCTGAGGCTGCCGATGAACTGAAGGTGAAGGATGCGGCCGATGCGCTCAGCGGAGCGCGTGACATCATCGCCGAGCGCATCAGCGACCACGCGGATGCCCGTGCGGCTCTGCGCAAGCTGTTTAGCGAGCAGAGCACGGTGGTATCCAAGGTGATGTTCGGCAAAGAAGCTGAGGCCGATGCCCAGAAATTCCGCGATTACTTCGACTGGTCCGAGCCTCTGAAGTCCATCCCCTCTCACCGCATGCTGGCCATCCGCCGGGGTGAGAAGGAAGGCTTCCTGCTCATGCGCATCAATCCGCCGGAAGATGCGGCGGTGCAGATCCTGACGAACCTGTTTGTGAAAGGTGGCAATGCCTGCTCTGACCAAATGAAGCTGGCCTGTGCAGATAGCTACAAGCGCCTGCTGAGCAGCAGCATGGAAACGGAAGCGCGCCTGGAATCCAAGAAGAAGGCCGATGGTGAAGCCGTGCGTGTCTTTGCCGATAATCTGCGTGAGCTCCTGCTGACCGCTCCGCTGGGGCAGAAGCGTGTGCTGGGCATTGACCCTGGCTTCCGCACGGGCTGCAAAGTGGTGGTGCTGGATGCGCAAGGGCAGCTCCTGTTTAACGATGTGATCTATTTGTTAGGCGAGGGCAACAGCCTCATGCAGGCGAAGACGCTGATCATGAACTTGGTCGAGCGTTACAAGATCGAAGCCTTTGCCATCGGCAACGGCACTGCCAGCCGTGAGACGGAGGCCTTCATCAATAAGATTGGCGTACCGAAGTCCATCCCCGTCCTCATGGTGAATGAGAGTGGCGCTTCCATTTACAGCGCCAGTGAAGTGGCGCGTGAGGAGTTCCCCAATCATGACATCACTGTGCGTGGCGCTGTCTCCATCGCCCGTCGTTTGATGGACCCGCTGGCGGAGCTGGTGAAGCTGGACCCGAAGTCCATTGGCGTGGGCCAGTATCAGCATGATGTGGATCAAAACCAGCTCAAGAGCAGCCTGGACAATGTGGTCATCAGCGCCGTGAACGGCGTAGGCGTGGAGATCAACACGGCCAGCAAGCAGCTCCTCAGTTACGTCTCCGGCCTCAACAGCACGCATGCGGCGAACATCGTGGCCTTCCGCAATGAGAACGGCGCTTTCAAAACTCGTAAAGACCTGCTGAAGGTGCCCCGCCTGGGCGACAAAGCTTTTGAGCAGGCCGCTGGGTTCCTGCGCATCCGTGGTGCGGCCAATCCGCTGGATGCCAGCGCCGTCCACCCTGAGCGCTACCCCCTGGTGGAAAAGATGGCTGCCGATCTGGGCTGCACCGTCGCCGACCTCATGCAGAAGGCAGAACTGCGCCAGAAGCTGGACCTGAAAAAGTACGTCAGTGAAGAGGTGGGCCTGCCGACGCTCCAGGACATCATGAACGAGTTGGCCAAACCAGGCCGCGATCCGCGTAAGCAGTTTGAAGTCTTCAACTTCGCTGAAGGCGTCAACGACATGAAGGACTTGACCGTGGGTATGAAGCTGCCGGGCATCGTCACCAATGTCACCGCCTTCGGGGCCTTTGTGGACATCGGCGTGCATCAGGACGGCCTCGTGCACGTCAGTCAGCTCAGCGATACGTTTGTCCGCGATGCGGCTGAGGTGGTGAAGGTGGCCCAGAAGGTCATGGTCACCGTCACGGAGGTGGACATCCAGCGCAAGCGCATCGCCCTAAGCATGAAGTCTAAACCGGACTTTGAGAAGAAGACGGGTAGCGGCGGTGCTGGCGGCCCACGTCCGGCAGGGCAGGGAGGCCAGGGCGGGCAAGGCGGTGGCAATCGCAGCTTAGGTGGTGGTGGTGGTAATCGCAGCAGTGGCGGCGGCATGGGCAATCCCTTTGGCGGTGGCGGCGGCGGTGGGGACTGGTTCACGGCAGCTTCACAAAAGGGGAAGAAGTAGTTCTTTGCTTGCCTCGCAGACAGAGAAACAGCAGAGGACCTTATTGTTCGCATGATGGATAAGCTCTCTTCTTTGTCTGCGCGGCTCCGCTTCCGGGCAGTGCTGGATTTTAACTTGGTGTTGATGCTGCTGGGGACCTGGCTCGGGCTCTTGGGGCGCTTTCATTGGACCCTGGATCTCTTCAGCCACTTTCGCTGGCAGTATGTCATTCTTTGTGGAGTGGCATTGCTTTGGTCGCTGATGGCGAAGCGTTCACGGCTGATGATCGGCTTTTGCGTGGCGTCACTGGTGATGAATGTGAATGACCTCTATCAGGCCCGTGGGAAGGACTCGTGGACTCAAGAAGAAGGTGCGAAACTGCGGGTGGTGAGCCTGAATGTGCTCACAGGAAATCCCCAAAAGCAAGGGGTGCTGGACTACCTGCGAAGTACCCGTGCCGATGTGATTTTCCTCATGGAAGTTGATGCCGCCTGGGGGGAAGCGTTGGAGTCTTTAAAATCTAATTATCCACATCATTTGTTAGGCTCTCGGGAGGATAACTTTGGCGTCGCATTTTTCAGCCGGGTGCCTTTGCTTTCCGTGGAGGTCTGGCAGCCTTCTCCTGGTTCCATGCCGTCTATTCAGGCTCGATTGATGCACGATGGTCAGGAGATGGTGATTTTAGGCATTCACCCGCTGCCACCCATCGGCCCTCGGCTGGCGGCGAGAAGGGATTGGCAACTTCAGGAGATCGGCCAGCGAGTGGCTTTTCTGAAGCAGCCGGTGCTGGTGGTGGGGGATCTGAATGCTACGCCGTGGTCCTGGGGCATGAAGCTGATCCGCCAGGGCAATGAGTTGGATTTTCGTTCGCCTGCCCCAGCCTGGACACCGACTTGGCAAGTGGGCACACCAGTTGCCGTGCCGATTGATCACGCCCTTTGCACGCCACCTCTGGTGATCGTTGGAAGGAAAATCGGGCCTGATGTGGGCTCAGATCACCGCCCGCAGGAGTTGGAGGTGGGGTGGCTTCCTTGAGAATGACCTGTTAGGCCGTTAATCCGCGTTTCTCTTTGCGGGCTTCATGCCACGCGATGCAGAGCGGAATGACGATCAAGAAAAATAACCATAGGCCCGTGAGATGCATCGGCAAAAGGTTCGCCGGCAGTAGCCAAGACATGGCCGCAACAACCAGGCTGCTGACCGTCCAGATCCAGCCCGCCGCACGGTGCGTCTGCCGCCAAACATACTCCGAATTCAGTGTCCAGGGAACGCGGATGCCTGCATAACGATTGCGTTTCAGTTTGCCGAAAAGGTTGCCGATGAAAGCAAAGAGCAATGCGATCCCAGTGATCACCCAGCGAGTGACATCTGGACGGTGCCCCAAAGACCAGGAGATTTGCACCAGTGCCACGGCTGCGAGTAGTACGCTGATGCCGAGACGGATCAACCGAGTGGCTTTGCCATGGGCGGTGAGGCTGCCATCTCCTTCACGATACCGACCTGCATCCTGGCTTTCTTTCCAAAAGACGACCCCGAAAGAGAGCAACGTCGTGACAGGCATTACCAGCAGTCCCCAGGTTTTGGGCGCATACCAATTCACCTCCCCACGCAGATTCCACTGCATGGGTACACGATCCGTTGCGAAGGGCATGGCTGCCAAAGATGCCAAGACAGGGATGCTGAGGATGAGCAATTGCAACCACTCGCGCCTAACAAAGGAAAGAATATTTTTTTTCATGAAGAGGATCAGGCTTTTAGCTTTTTGGTCACTGCTTTTTTAGCTGTGGGTTGGGTGGACTCCATGAGGCCGCTGAGCCACACCATCACATCTTCCACCACGCTGGTATTTAGGTGGTAACGCCGGAACTGACCCTGGCGCTCTTCTTCCACCAGTTCGGCCTGTCTCAGGATGTCGAGGTGGTGAGACACGGTGGGTTTGCCGACCTGACATGCGTCTGCAATTTCCCCTGCCGTCAGTGATCGCTCCCGTAGCATCTCCAGGATCTGCCTCCGGGTGGGATCATTCAGAGCTTTGAACAAGGAATTCATGATTGCTTTGATATTTCGACAAATATCGAATTAATGCAAGGAGATTTGCACTCAGTGTTCACCTCGGTTGGCGTGATTAGATTCTTTCTCCGCTCGCCCGCACCACGCCGAGCACGGCTATGGCGATCAGAATCATCACCAAACTCACGGCTACAGCGGACTCTAGATTCCCCACGCTCAATTCCAGCCAAACGGTCGTTGGCAGCACCTCTGTGCGATGGCGAGTGGCCCCCGCAAACACCAAAATGGGTCCGAATTCGCCCAGGCTGCGGGCCCAGGCGATGCAGAAGGCGGCGATCAGTCCACGTTTCGCACTGGGCAGAGCGATATGCCAGAGCGCCTGAAAGCGGGTGGCACCCAGCGTCAGTGCCACATCTTCAGGTCGGGAGGATAGGTGATCAAAAGTCCCTCTTACGGTGCGGATGGCGAAGGCCGCCGCTACCACGAACTGAGCTAGGATGACTCCAGCAATGGTGTAGGTAAATGGAATGACTTCTTCGATAGCCTTACCGATCTGGGTTTGGAAAAAGATCAGCAAGCACAGTCCCACCACCATGGGGGGGAGCACAATCGGAATGTCTAGCGCCGCATCCAGCAAGGCCTTGCCGGGGAAGTGGCGTCTTGCCATGAGGTATCCGATGGGCACCGCAAAGAGCAAAGCAAAGGTGGCGGCTGCGGTGCAAGTGACGAGGCTGAGGCCTGTGGCATAGCGGATTTCAGACTTCAGCAGTGTTTCCAGCCAGGCTTCCGGCGTGCTGTAAGTGGCGGTGGCACCGATGAGGAGAAACCAAAAAACTAGGTAAGCCGCAGTGATAAAGGCCAGGAAAAGCCAGAACAGGCGAGAGGACATGGGAGAAGGTAACAGGAAACGAGCACAGATCTATGGCCACTCCATGTTTTGTATAACTCAGCTTTCAGGCGTCGTTAAAGTTGCCTCACCTTCTTTTCTTTGTAAGTAAACAAACCATAAGAAAGTGGTGCGTATGGAGAAAAGTTCCCAGGAAAAAGCTCTTCACGACAAGTCCGCCCCCCTGAGTGTGCGGGTGGAGGAGGATTTTTCCAAGCAACGGAGCTCCGATTCCAAGACCTCTTGGGAGGCCAAGCGCAGAGGTCAGCAGCGGAAAAGAATCACCCTAGCAACGGGTTTTGTAGCTTTGGTGGTTGCTGGAATATGGTCTTTCGGTGGGCTTGCTGGTGAAAATACCAGGGTAAAGCAGAGTTCACATGAATCTGGCTGGCATCGTCTGTTTCCCCAAGGGAAATGGGTGCCAGTGAAGGTCAGTGCTCAAGAGAGTCCGAGTTATACCGAGTCTGCAGATGGTTGGTCCCGATTGCCTAAATGGATGTCCTTGGCCCCTCAAAATGCACAGGGCAGCAATTGGGGACTGCGCGCGAGCTTTGCCCATTTGAATGATGGCGCACCGCCGGAATTATGGCTGCGTGAGAATGGGCCATTCCATTACAGTGCTTATTTGGATGAAAACGGAAAAACTTTGGTCATCCAGCGCTATGAAAACGAAGGAATGCTGCAGCGCATTACTCTGGGAAAACGCTGGCTGCCAGAGCCCATCAAGACGGGACAAGCATACCGTTTGGAATTTTTCGCGATTCATCAGCGGCTCATTGCACGCCTGGACGATCACCTGCTGGATATTGCAGTCTCAGACGTTCCCTACAGGGGGTATGCCTCCATTTATGGGATTTCGAGGGATGCTTTTCAGGGTGTAGAGCATGTGAACCTGGATGGAATGAAGCATGTGGAAGCTCTGAATTTGGCGGGTGTTGGGGATTTTACAGGTCCGCCTCAACCGGCTTTATCGGAGACAGTAATTCCTGGTTTTGCGGGAGCTAGCCCCGCGACTTCATCTCGAGTAGAAGAAACTGAGGCGGCTGAGTTTTCTCACTTTCCAGTGGGTCGCTGGAAAGCAATTCCTTTGAATCTCAAAGAGATGCCCTTTTTAAAATCCAGGGGCAATGGGTGGCTGACTTCCAGTGGAGTCGCTTCCACTTTGCCTGTGGGCATCAAGGGGACCAATTGGGGGCTGAGGGTGACGTTTCGCCATCAGCACCGGGCGCAGGTGCCCGAGTTGCTTCTGCGTTCCAGTCACGAGTCTAATTTTAATGCTTACCTTGAGCATGGAGGTAAGACGCTGACGATTCAGCGTTTTGATCGGCAGGCCGATGAGCGCTACCAGACCTTGAGGCAAATGGATTTGCCTCAGGCGGCGGAACCCGGGCGTGCTTACACGTTGGAGTTCTTTGCCATTGGTCAGGTGCTGCTGGCTCGTTATCGCGATGTGGTGATGGAAGTGACCACAAAGAATGCTCCCAAGGCTGGGCAGATCAGCATCTACGGCATTCATTTTGATGATTTCCGTGACGTGGAAGTCATGAATTTAGAAGGAGTGGCTGAGGAAAATGCTCTGCAGATGGCACGCGGAAAAGATAAACGATGAAGAAGTACGGCTGATAATCTCACGGTGGGGCCAGGCTCGGCTCTGAATCGCTCTTGCTCGAAGGTTCATCTGATTCTAGTTTATCTAGTAACTGATGATCCTTTGTCTCGAATCTTCCCTCCTCGGAGGTTATCTCTCCAATGAAGTGCCTGGTCTGGTGACCGGGATGCTGCATGTGGCGGGCTCCAAACAGCCAGTGAGGGTGGAACTGGTCGGTAATTTCCTTCGCGATATTGCAGGATGTCGGGTGGATTTGCACAATCCGCTCCCGCATGGAGATTTGGATGAAGTGGCTTGGTTAGCCCCACAGCAGCACGGGTTTAGTGGGGTGATGACGGCTTCCTATCGAGTCGCAAAACTGCCACGCCGCCGTAATTCTGGCCTTTCTCCATTGCTAGAACCCCAAGGACTGAAAAACTTACTTTTCTTGGAATGGTTCAACCAGCAGCACCAGCGTATCCTCATTCAGTCCTGGCACCTTCAGATGCGGGTGAGTGCACCACGCTGGCAGATGAGTGAACAGGAAGAGGCTTCTCTTTTGCGACAGGCACGCGCGCGGCGGAAGCATTTTCTTTTGCATCAGCAAGACCACCATGATCGAGAAGGGGCGTTGCTAGCTCCAGGCATGCCAGATCCTTTTGAGCCGCATGATCTCAGCAGTGGAGATCCCTTTAGTTCGCTCGAAGCTCCAGAAGGGATAAACCCACCAGGAAAGCCGAAAAAATCCAACTCGGCGAATCCTGCCAAACGATCCCAGGCACTTGCTCAAGAGCTGCGCAGGTTTGAGCAGTTGCTGGTATTCAATGAAGAGGTACGCTCCCGCCCGGCCGTAATGCACTTGCTTTCGACGGTGGCAGATCTCACCGCGCATTTGGTGCATGTATTACGGCAGTTTTCGGAGTCCAAGAGTGCGCATTGGCAGTTTTTGATTGTGGATTTAGAGCAGTCCCTACCCCTCTTTGGTGCGGCCCTCAATGCAACAGACAAGATGATGCAGCATGCGACTCCAGGCACTGATCAAGAATGGTTAGCCATGGTGCAGGCCAGTTTGCTCAACATCGAACTGCGGATGCGCGAGCTACTGACGCTGCTGCGTTAAATGCTGCGGATAGGCGCTGGCCCCAGGCTTTCTCCACGCAGAAATTCAGGCATCAGAAGTCGGCTGGCTTCGCGGATCGTGCGTCCTTCTCCACAGGAGATGACTAGGCGCGCCAGCTTTTTGGCAAAGGTCTCCGCGCTGCGGCGGTAACGGGCTGGCTCAGGATGCAGATGCAGGAGGAAGGATTCATCATCACGGGAGAGGAGAGAAATTTGCCCTGGGATGCGGTAGCCCTGGCCTAACAACCAAGTTTGTACTGTGGCTAAGTGATCTGCCCGCAGCACGAAAAAAGCTGTAGGTGCGGATGATTTTGCGAATAGACGTCGCAAGCCGGCGATGACGCTAGCAGGGGTGTCTTGATGTGTCATCACTTGCACTTGGGCCTGCCCTGCACCTTCCTGGAAGCCAGCCACACTTTCCGCGTCGCCAGCCAGTTTCACTTGAGAGGCGACAATCACAAGATGCTGGTGACCGAGTGCTGTTAGCCGCGTGGCTGCATGTCGTGAAGTGGCGCGGTAGTCGGTATCCACTTGCGGGAGGGAAATCCCAGCGTGTGGGGTGCCTGCGATCACGGTTTTAATGCCCTGGTTTTCAAACCAGCGCTGCATGGCCTGGGTAGAGCGGTGGAGGATCCACACTCCGTGAGGATGCTCTGAAGTCAGCGTTTCGAGTATCTGGGTGGGGTTTGACCGGAAGGCAGCAGAGACCACTTTCATTTGTAGATGCCAGCCCGCTCCCTGGAGCCTTAGACGCAAGGTTTCCATCCATAACAGGGTGGAAGAGGCGAGTGTATGAGGTGGGGAGCAGAGCAGAAGCCAAGCGGTCTGAAGCGTGGGGGGCGGGACTGTGGCACAACAGCCAGTGACCTCTCTCCTACGGCCCATGTGGGTCTTGACCAGGCCTTCGCTTTCCAGTTGAGCCAGTGCTGCGCGAAGGGTGTTTCTGCCCACTTGGAGTTGGTGCGCCAGTTCCATCTCTCCTGGTAGGTAACGGGGCCAGGTGCCTTTGAGCAGGCATTCACGCAAAAAAACTGCCACTTCCGCTGCACGTTTAGGGCGCACGGGTAGGGACAGGGAAGCGGTGTCCGAAAGCATCGTCGGGGGACGATTACACACAGCGGTCAGGAAATATTCAACTCCTGATATGACCAATGTGAGCAGGAGGCGTAATCTAGAAAAAGACGTGAAGATTTCTACCTGAGTAGGTGCAGGTTCGATTAAAATAAGATGAAACAAAGATCAGTTATCGGGGTCTTATTCTGCATCTCATGAACGTCTGGCTGAAAAGTCTTCTCTCCCTCAGCATTCTAGTCTGTGTGCTTTCTTTTGGCACACTTGGCTGGTTAGCGGTGAAGACCACGGAAGGGCCTTCTGCTCGTTCAGCCAAAAAGTTGCCTGACTGGGAACGCACTCTACCGCCCAGTTTGCTCAAGTCGCTGGATGTAGATGCCAGGCTGGAACAGACCGCGACGATGGCCCTGCACACACTGGATGAGTTGGCCGAGCGATTGCGGAAACTCAGTTCTGCCCCAGGGGTGAAACCTAACGAGTTAGTCCTCACTTTTAAATCTCCTGAGGCTCTGAAGGCTTTCCGTGAGAGGGCTGCGCGAGAGGGATTTCAGATTTTGCATGATGATCCGCGTCTGCTCAGTGCGCGGGTAAAATACACAGACCCTTTGACCATGGCGCGTGAATTGCGGCAGAATGCGGAGGATTTGCAGAACATCGGCCTGAACTATCTGGCTTGGGTTCCCGGTCTGCCGGATGCCAGTCAGGTGGACTCTGCCAATGCAGGTGGGGCGACGCCTTTCGGCAACAGTGGGCTGAATGCCATCGGTGCCATGGGGGATCGCAGTGCCTGGGGGGCTGGCACTAAAGTCGCCGTTCTCGATACCGGCGTCACGCAACACCCCTCACTGCAAGATTCCCGAGTCACGCACATAGATCTCGTCAAGGATGGACTGGAGCCCAATGGCCACGGCACTGCCATGGCTTCTCTAATCGCTGGAACGGATGCACGCGATGGCGGCGTGGCTCCCGCTTCAGATCTTCTTGACATTCGTGTGGCTGATACTCGTGGGGAGAGCAATACTGCCCTAGTGGCTGAGGGCATCATGCGGGCCGTGGATGAAGGCGCGCGGCTCATCAACATCAGCCTGGGCACCACAGGAGATTCCGATGTGCTGCGCCGTGCCGTGGAATACGCTTTGGCTAACGATGTGATCGTAGTGGCCGCAGCCGGGAATGAACAACAAACTTCTCTGGCTTATCCAGCCGGGTATGAAGGTGTCATCAGTGTTGCTGCGGTGGATGCGAATGGGAATCAAGCCTACTTTTCAAATTCGGGGGAGACACTCACCATCTCCGCTCCAGGGGTGGGCATCGTTTCGGCTTACAGTGGAAATCGTATGGTGGTGAGCAGTGGCACCTCTCAAGCGACGGCCCTAACGAGTGGTGTGATTTCCGCGTTACTGAGTTGGGGCTATCCCGTCCAGGGCATGGCCAAAACTCTGACAGCGAATGCACAACCAACAGGAGCACCGAAATCGCAGGTCGGTGCTGGCATCATTCAAATGGTTCAGCCTTGAGATTTCTGGGTCACACCGCATTCAAAAAAAGAGACAGGTCCCTCGACCTGTCTCTTCGCAGCGGATCAAAAAATCAACGAGCTTAGATGTACTCGTTGATGAGGTTCTCCAGCATCTCCTGACGGCCTGAGCCGATGAGGGGCTCACCATTTTCTAGGGTGTAAGCTTCCAGTTCGGCAAAGCTGGTGGTGCCTGCTTCCACCTTCGCGCCGATGCCTGCATCAAAAGTGCTGTAACGGGCTTTGCGGAAGGCATCCAGGCGACCATCTTCAAGGATGGAAGCAGCGATTTTCAGGCCGCGGGCAAAGGCATCCATACCACCGATGTGAGCATGGAAAAGATCCACGGGCTCAAAGGATTCACGGCGCACTTTGGCATCGAAATTGAGGCCCCCGGTGGTGAAGCCGCCGCTCTTCAAAATGACAAGCATCATCTGTGTGGTGAGGTAAATATCGGTCGGGAATTGATCGGTATCCCAGCCGATGAGTTCATCGCCCGTATTAGCATCCACAGAGCCGAGAGCGTCCGCTGCGACGGCCACTTCCATTTCATGCCACATGCTGTGACCGGCTAGGGTGGCGTGGTTGGTTTCCAGATTGAGTTTGAAGTGCTCCATGAGGTTATGCTCACGAAGGAAGTTTAAGCAGGCGGCTGCGTCGGAATCATACTGGTGAGTGGAGGGCTCACGAGGTTTAGGCTCAATGTAGAAGGGGCCTTTAAAGCCGATCTCCTTTTTATAGTCCACAGCCATGTGGAGGAAGCGTGCGAGGTGGTCCAGCTCCCGCTTCATGTCTGTATTCAACAGGGAAGCGTAGCCCTCACGGCCTCCCCAGAAGGTGTAGCCTTCACCGCCTAGGCGATGAGTGACTTCGATCGCTTTCTTCACCTGAGCGGCGGCGTAAGCATAGACCTGGGCATTTGGGCTGGTGGCAGCGCCTTGGTTATACCGAGGGTGGGCAAACAAACAAGCGGTGCCCCAAAGTAACTTTTTACCGGTGGCCTTTTGGGCTTTTTCGAGCTCGTCAGCGACGGCATCAAGATTCGCATTACTCTCGGCCAAGGTTTCGCCTTCGGGAGCGACATCCCGGTCATGGAAGCAGTAATAATCCACGCCCAGCTTATCCATAAACTCAAAGCAGGCCCAGACGCGGCGTTGCGCATTGGCGATCGAATTGCTGCCGTCATCCCAGGGGCGCTGGGCGGTGCCTGCACCGAAAGGGTCGGCCAGGCTATTGCGCATGGCATGCCAATAGGCGACGCCGAAGCGGAAATGGTCACGCATCTTTTTGCCGGCGATGACCTCGTCAGCGTTGTAGTGCTTGAAGGAAAGAGGATTGCGAGATTTGGGACCCTCGTACTGGATTTTCGGAATATCAGGAAAAGCTTCGCTCATGGTATGGGCGGCCATTGGATACTTTCGGCAGGAAAGCGTCAAGCTTGTTCATGGGTGGGAGTTGGCTCAGGAGATCGCTTTTTAATAAAAGCGGCCCGGAGGGACCCAACCAAAATCCCTCCGGGCCTTAATTGACCGGGCTGTCCCCAACCATGAAGTGACAGTCCAGCTCGTTGTGGTGAAGCTCGCGCTTCAGGAAATCTAATAAGCAGCTAGCAGGCCAAGTGGTCGGCGATTTTAAAGCAATGTTGACTCAAACAAGTCATGCATTTTGCTGCCCTGAAACGCTTGTGACATTGAGTGATTCAGATGTGATCTAACCAGAGATGAAATCACTTCTACTCCACTCCTCACAGCTCAGCTTTGATCGCTGAAAGCAGGTCTTCGTAACGATCAAAAGGCTGGAACTGAGGGAACTGGGCCTGAATGCTTGCGGGGGAGTGGAAAAAGAAACCCTTGTGCGCTTCTCCCAGCATGGTGGTGTCATTGAAAGAATCACCTGCTGCAATGACTTGGTAATTGAGGCTTTTGAAGGCCACGACGGCTTTTTGTTTTTGGTTAGACTGGCGCAGCTTGTAGTTGACGATGCGGCCTGTGGAGTCGGTCTCTAAATAGTGGCAAAAAATGGCGGGCCACGCTAGCTGGCGCATGAGCGGTTGGGCAAATTCTTCGAAAGTATCGCTCAAGATGATGACCTGAGTCAAAGAGCGCAATTCATCCAGGAAGTCCTTGGCTCCTTCCATGGGAGAAAGCGTGCTGATGACTTCTTGGATATCATTCAGCTTGAGCCCATGCTGATCCAGAATGGCGAGGCGGCTCTTCATCAGCACGTCATAGTCGGGCTCATCCCGTGTCGTGCGGCGCAATTCAGCGATGCCGGTTTTTTCGGCAAAAGCGATCCAAATTTCCGGGACGAGTACGCCTTCAAGGTCGAGGGTGACGATGGTCTGTTTTTTCATGGGCAGCGTTTCTGTGTCATGGGTTGGGGGCACTGTCTAGTCACGGCATGGGTAAAGTCAGAGCATCTCCAGACGCTGGGCGGGCTAAAGGGAATTTGGATGTTATGGATCTGGGATTGTTAAAAAGTCGAAAAGGTGTATTATTTACATGTCTCCCGACCTCAGATCTCATTTTTACTTTTTAACTGAATGACATTTTTTACTCGCGGCCTCTGGGTCGTTTCGGTCGGCTTGATCTTTGTGGGCAGCAGTTGCAGTCAAGTTCACTCGGCAGGTTCCTTGGGATACTTGATGAATGGAGAGACGAAGTTACGCCCAACTCCGAAAAACTTTAGGCACATGCCCCCGCGTGACCAAGACCGCACTCCCACGCCCATGCAATGGGGCATGGCGTTTTAGTCCGGCATCTCTTTCAGCCTAGGCCAGGGAGACCTGTGCCTGCGCGAGATCTTTCGTGTGGGTGAGGGAAACCAGGACGCGTGTGACGCCCTGGGAGGTGGCGTGTTTTTGTGCTCCTCCATGGAGCAAGAGCACGGGCCTGCCTGATGCCTCACGGGTAATCTCGAAGTCTTTCCAATCCACGCCCTCGGCCCAGAGACCGGTGCCGATCGCCTTGGCTGCTGCTTCTTTCGCCGCAAAGCGGGCCGCGTAATGCATGGCGGGGTCAGCACAGGAATCACAATAGGCGATTTCTCCCGCTGTGAAGGTGCGCTCTTTAAAGCGATCTCCGTGCTTGATGAGGAGATCCCGAATGCGTGGTACTTCCACCAGATCTATGCCCAGTCCAATCATGCGTGTGGATACTGAGCCATGATAGCGAGGAATTCGGCGATGGCCTGCCGCATCCCAACAAAAACGGATCGCGCGACGATGCTATGGCCGATATTCAGCTCCGCCAGATGTGGCACGCTGAAGAGTTCAGGAAGATTTTTGGTGGTCAGGCCATGGCCAGCATTGATTTGCAAACCGAGGCTGTGACCCAACTTTGCCGCAGCGATCAGTCGGGCGGTTTCATGAGCCCGTTTTTCACCTTGCTCATTGGCAAAAGTACCTGTGTGCAGCTCAATCATGCTGGCTCCGATTTCGGCGGAGGCGCGAACTTGATCCAAGTCAGGGTCAATGAACATGCTGACGCGGGTGCCATTGGCTTCCAGTTGAGCCACGCTGCTGCGTAGGGCCTCCTTTTGGCCAATCACATCCAGCCCCCCCTCGGTCGTTACTTCTTCGCGATTCTCTGGAACCATGCAGACAAAATCTGGCTTCACCTCTAAGGCAATGCCCAAGATCTCAGCCGTGTTGCCCATTTCCAGATTCATCTTGGTGCCGATCTCTTTGCGCAGTAGGTAGATGTCTGCATCCACGATGTGGCGGCGGTCTGCACGCAAATGGACGGTGATGGAGCTTGCCCCAGAAGCCTCAGCAAGATGTGCGGCTTCGAGGATGCTGGGTTCGACATTGTGCGCGCCTAACATGGTGCGGTAACGGGCCTGCCGAAGAGTGGCCACGTGGTCGATATTGACGCCGAGAAGGAGAGGCGGATTCATCAAAGAGGACGTTGAGAGTCTGAGGAAAAAAGATGGGTTTTAGCCAGTTGCTTGGTGGCCCAGGCATGAGTGCGACGGGAGAGGGCATCGAGGAGCAAGGCTAAGCAGAGTCCTGCCAGAGCACCGCCGAGAGCACCATAGGCTGGAATGACCCAACCGTCCCCGATCTGAGCCGAAAAGTGCTTCAAAGCCCAGGCGCAGATGGCTCCAGCGGGAATTCCGGCCAGGATGCCACACTGAATCAAAAAAGCACGAATGCCTGATTCTGTGCGGCCCGCGCGGAGGCCGATCAGGACAGAGGAAGAAAGGACACCTAGACTTATCAGCGCGGCGGCAGCCCCGATAGCAGCTAATCCAAGGGCGATGCCCGCGCCGATGAGGACGAGGGCAACGCCGAGGAAGAGGATGCCAAAGATGGCCATAGGGGGTATCAATGCAGGAAGTGGCGGTGGCCCGTGAAGACCATGGCCATTTTGCGCTCATCGGCCGCAGCGATGACTTCTTCATCACGCAGGCTGCCGCCGGGCTGGATGGCTGCGGTGGCTCCGGCTTCAGAGCAAGCGATAAGGCCATCAGCAAATGGGAACATCGCATCGCTGGCGACGACGCTGCCTGCGAGAGAAAGGCCTGCTTCTTTAGCCTTCCAAATGGCGATGCGGCAGGAGTCCACGCGGCTCATCTGGCCTGCGCCGATGCCAAGGGTACGGTCATGAGTAGCGAAGACGATGGCGTTTGACTTCACGTGCTTCACCACACGCCAGGCAAAGCGCATGGCTTCCAGTTCCTCACGTGTCGGGGGGCGCTGGGTCTTGACTTTGTTCTCCAGGTCTTCCAGCCCTAGTGCACGTGGGTCACTGTCCATGACGAGGACACCGCCAGGGGCACTACGGATGATGGGGTCGCTGAAGGTCTTGGTGACTTCAGGCAGCATCTGAATGAGGCGCAGATTTTTCTTTTTCTGAAGAAGCGCGCGGGCATCGGCATCGAAATCTGGGGCGATGATGATGTCTGTAAAAATCTCTGAGATGATGCGAGCTAAGCCCAGCGTCATGCTGCGATTGATGACGATGACGCCGCCGAAAGGAGCCTGTTTGTCTGTCTCGAAGGCTTTCGCCCAGGCTTCACGCAGATCTTCATCCGCACAGCCGATGCCGCAGGGATTGGTATGCTTCAAGATGGCAACCGTGGGGCGGCGGAACTCATGAATGAGGGCTGCTGCACCGTGGATGTCCAGGATGTTTGTGTAGCTGAGTTCCTTGCCATGCAGCTTCACGAAATAATCGCTGAAATTGCCGTAGAGGGCTGACTTCTGGTGTGGGTTATCACCGTAACGCAGCTCACTGTGCAACGGCAGGCTGAGGGAGAAAGTTTTTTGGGTGACCTGCTCTTTATTCAAGAAGCTAGCGATGGCGGCATCGTAACTGGAGGTGCGCTGGAAGACTTTGCAGGCTAGGCGCTCGCGGGTAGCCAGGGTGGTCTCACCCTTATTTTCCTTCAGTTCAGCCAGAACGATTGGGTAGTCCGCAGGATCCGAAATGACAGTGACCCAACGGTGGTTTTTGGCTGCACTGCGCAGCATGGAAGGGCCGCCGATGTCAATGTTCTCGATGGCCTCCTCCAGCGTCACATCCTTTTTAGCGATGGTCTGCTCAAAGGGATAAAGATTGATGGCGACGAGATCAATGACGGGGATGTTGTGCTTGGCCGCATTTTTTTTGTCCTCATCGTTGTCGCGACGCTGTAGCAAGCCCCCGTGGACTTTAGGGTGCAAAGTCTTGACACGACCATCAAACATTTCCGGAAAACCGGTGTGCTCGGAGACATCAATGACGGTCAGGCCAGCGTCTTTAAGGTGTTTTGCCGTGCCGCCGGTGGAAAGGATTTCAATCCCAAGCTCAGCCAGACCTTTGGCAAAGTCGAGGAGACCGGTTTTGTCGGAAACAGAAAGGAGGGCGCGGGCGATGGGCATGTGAACGAGGTTGTGTTACGGGAGAGAGGAGTAAAGGGGGAAAGCGAGCGCGGGCAATGGGGAATATTGGGTGATTCTGGGACCCGGCCATGAAAAAGGGAGCCTGGATGACCCAGACTCCCGATGCAGGTTAAAGATATTTTTTAGCGTGCCTTGGTTACATGACCATGCCACCATCCACAGCCAAAACCTGACCTGTGATGTAGCGTGCCTCGGCACTGGCGAGAAACGTGGCAGCAGCAGCGATGTCCTCAGCCTGGCCGAAATCGGCGAGCGGGATTTTTTCCAGCACCGCGGCCTTCACTTTTTCATCCAGCACGCCTGTCATGTCCGTGGCGATGAAGCCTGGGGCGATGACATTGGCCGTGACTCCGCGTCCGGCAAATTCACGGGCGAGGGATTTGGTGAAGCCGATGAGGCCTGCCTTGGATGCTGCATAGTTAGCTTGGCCAGCATTACCGATGAGACCGATGACAGAAGCGACATTGATGATGCGAGCCCCTTTTTGTTTCAAGATGCTGCGCTGGAAGGCCTTCACCATGTTGAAGGCACCCTTCAGGTTTGTATCTACCACAAAGTCCCAATCTTCTTCGCTCATGCGCAGCAGCAGGCCGTCTTTGGTGACGCCTGCATTGTTGACTAGGATGTCCACGTGATCAAAATCCGCCAAAATGATCTTGCCCAGTTCTGCCACTGCCGGCCCATTGGCCACATCGACAGCATAGCCTTTAGCGGCCCCTGGATACTTGGCATTGATGGCCTCGGCCGCGGCCTGGGAGTTGGCTTCGGTGCGGCTGATGATAGCCACTTTGGCCCCTTCCGAAGCGAATTTTTCAGCGATGGCTTTGCCGATGCCACGCCCGGCACCGGTGACGACTGCGACTTTATCTTGGAGTTTACCCATGTGGCATCATGGCCAAGTCAGGCCTTCTGGCAAGCGCGGACCTATTGCCTCAATCGAAGAGTCCGCCAATCACCGAGCCGATGCCTTCTAGGGCCAATCCCAACAATTCCCCCGCATCCACTCCATCCATACTTTCCAGGATCCTGCCTAGAGTGTGACGAACGCCGACAATGGCGAAGAAAAAGAACAACAAAGACAGCGCCGCCATGCCCAGTCCACGGCTCGTACTCTCTGCCATAAACCCGGCATAACTTCCGTAGGCACACGCGGCCGAAATGCCTCCCAGACTCCAGCGATACAGGGCAGGTAGTAACTGTACCTTCACCTCCAGCAGTTCTTGACGATCCAGGGGATGGCCAGCTTTGAGCGAGGCTTTGATGCCTGCTTTTTCAATCCGTGGCAGGAGTTTTTTAGCTTTGGAGGTCATGGGGTGGGGGCATGCAGGCTTGGGAATGAAGTGCGCGTTTGGGCCAGTTGCCAATTCCAAAGCAGGGGTGTTGATTCCAATCAGTAGTCGAAATGGACATAAGAAGATCATTTCCAAGCGGGTGTGGCATCAGTAAAAATCAGTCACTTATGAATACACGCCGTCACTTTCTCGCCGGGCTTACCTCGGCTGCCGCAGCTACCTTCACGGAAACTTTGCGTGCTGCTCCTGACCCGAACAAAGATGTGGTGATCGGTCATGGGAAACACCAATACAAAGTGAATAAAGACTGGGTGGCTCCGGGGCAGGGGAGGCATCATCCTATCTTGAATTGCCATGAGATGGTGCAGGTGAAAGATGGGCGGCTTTTCATGATGGGTGATCATTGGGATAACCAAATGTTGGTTTTTAAGCCTGATGGCACGATCTTGGAATCTTGGGGCAGTGTGTGGCCTGGAGGCCATGGGCTCAGTCTGAGCCGGGAAAATGGCGAAGAATTTCTTTTTGTGACGGACAGTGGCCTGTGGAAAAGCGGTAATGGTGGTTACCGGCAGACGGGTCGTGTTACAAAGATTGACCTAGCTGGGCGAGAACTTTTTAGCCTCAGCCATCCGATGAGTGTGGGAGCCTATGAGCCAGACATGTTTTTCAATCCTACAGAAACAGCGGTGGCTCCGAATGGAGATATTTATGTGGTGGATGGCTATGGGTCTAACTATGTATTGCGTTACGATCAGCGAGGGAAATTCATTTCCCGATTTGGCGGTAAGGAAGGGGTGTCTGAAAATGAACGGCTGAACAATGCCCATGGAATCGAGATTGATACTCGCAAGGGAGCGGATCAAGCGACCGTGCTGGTGACCTCGCGGGCGGATCATTGTTTTCGCCGCTTTAGCTTGGAAGGTAAATACCTTGAGACTCTACCTGTGCCGGGGTGCAAGGTGTGTCGCCCGGTCATTTCAGGGCAGGAACTGTATGCAGGGGTGTGCTGGTCGCTGGATCCTGTGCGTAGCAAGCTGCCACAAAACCCTTCGGGCTTTACGGTGATTCTGGATGCAGCGGGGCAGGTGATCAGTGCACCAGGGGGGAGCGAACCCGTTTATGAAAATGGGGTGCTCAAATCTCTCACTCAGGCCCAGCCTGTGATTGATCACGGGCACGATGTCTGCGTGCTGGACACAGGAGACCTGATCGTGTGCCAATGGAATGCTTTTCAGACCTATCCCATCAAGCTCGAAAAGATCGTCTAGCTAGGGCTTGGCAATGGCCCGAGAGGCGATCTCTTCAAATCGGCGTAGCCACACAGTCGGGTCCGTTTCTTGGCGCAGCCAATGACGCCCGCTATTGCCCAGGGCGGCTCTTTGGCTAGGGCTCATGGCTTCCAGGTTAAGGACGTCTTGCGTCAGTCCATCCACATCACCTGGCTCGTGCAGGAAACCAGTACTCCCGTGTTGAACGGTCTCAGCCAGACCGCCGGAACGGGCTGCGAGCACAGGCTTGGCATAGTCATAGGCTTCGTATGTTACCAGGCCTAACGGCTCCCACCAAACGGAGGGGATGATCACCGCACGGCTGCGAAGGAGCTGATCTTTTTTGGTTTCTCCCCCCACGGTTCCTAAAGCGCAAATGAAGGGATTTCCACGTGCGTGCTGGGCCACCAGACCTGCGAGAGGGCCATCTCCGGCGATGTGGAGGCGAGGTGTATTTTTACCTAACTGCCGGTGGAGCGTGTCCCAGGTTTTGAGCAACATAGGCAGCCCTTTTTCTTCAATCAGACGGCCTAAATAGAGGTAATAACCAGCATCCTGTTTTTCGGGGGCCTGGGGCATAGCGTCCCAGGCATGACGGAGGGTGACGATACGGTCTGGATGCACGGCACCTGCCTCGATGAGGCGATGGCGCATGAAGTCTGAAATGGCTATCCACGTTTTCACACTTTCCAACCAGCCACTGCGGTGAAGGAGCTTTAAAAGCACGGCCATGAGAGCACTGCGGGTGACAGATCCCATCCATGCTCCTTCACGCACTTCCGCTGCGTATCGCCCATGCAGAGGATCTGGCAGCACCCGCCCACGAGAGTAAAGGCTGCCGCCTACGGAAAAGGGGCGGTAGTTATGGAGAAACTGCACCACCGGCAGCTTGCGTTTCAGCGCGCTGTGGTAAAGGGCAGGGGACCCCACGGGATAGATATTGTGAAAAATAGCGAGCTCAGGCTGAGCCGCAGTGATGGCGGCCTCGAAACGCTGTTTGCCTTCAGGATTATAAAAAAGCTTCCTCGCCTGAGCTAGTTTGCCTGGTGCACCTGGCTGTGTCCATTCCTGACTGTCAAAGAGGCAGGACGAGACCTGATGTCTTAGGCTGAGATGCTCGTGGATGCGTCCCACGGCATATTCCTCTCCCCCAAAAGAGCGGTAACGATTGAAAACATCAAGGATGGTCAGGGACATAGCATTCTGGGAATCCATTCGATCATCGCACAGACTGCGCCACGACCAATGGGAATGTCTAATAAGCCATTGTCATGTGGCAGCGAATCGGGAACAATTCACCCATCATGAGTGATACCCCCCAGGACCCGCCAAATCCCTCCAAACCGACGCCATCTCCCGATGAGATCACCCGGAAGCTGGAGGATTTCATCAAAAACAGCCTCGGTGGACAGGTGGTATTTTCTCGGGTTGAGCCAAGTCTGCGCGGAGGTATCCCCGAGGAGGCAGCTCCGGAGGGACCTCCCGTGGAGGAAGAGCCTGCGGCCACCTATGATTTCCAATACAAACCCGCAGACATCAAAGCCTACCTGGATCGGTTCGTGATCCGTCAGGATGAGGCAAAAAAAGTGCTCTCGACGGCTGTCTGTGACCATTACAACCATGCGCGGATGCTGCGTGAGCACAAAAAGCAAAAGGGGGCAGGCCAGTTGGAATTCACCAAACAAAACGTCCTCATTACAGGGCCAACGGGTGTGGGTAAAACCTACCTCGTGAAACACATCGCGGACCTGATCGGTGTGCCGTTTGTGAAAGCGGATGCGACGAAGTTTAGCGAAACGGGTTATGTAGGGGCTGACGTGGATGATCTGGTGCGCGACCTCGTTGCGAAAGCCAATGGCAATGTGGAACTGGCGCAGCACGGCATCATTTACCTGGATGAAATTGATAAACTGGCCACTGGGGGGGAGGGCCGAATCGGCCGGGATGTGAGCGGGCGTGGTGTGCAGACGGCTCTGCTCAAGCTCATGGAAGAGACTGAGGTAGCTCTCTATGCGCCTAACGATATGCGCAGCCAGATGCAGATGATGTTTGATACTCGCAAAGGGCGCACGGGCCGTGAGGTGGTGAATACCCGCAATATCCTCTTCATTGTAAGCGGTGCCTTTTCAGGACTGGAAAAAATCATCGAAAAGCGGCAGACTAAATCTGCCATCGGTTTTGGGGCGATGATGGCAGAGAAACCGCAGGCAGAGGAGCTATTGAGGGAAGCGCGTACGAAGGACTTCATCGATTATGGTTTTGAGGCTGAGTTCATCGGGCGTCTGCCTGTTCGTGTTTTTTGTGATTCGCTGAAGGCAGATGATCTCTTCCAGATCATGAAGAACAGTGAGGGCAGTCTCATTCGTCAATACGAGCGGGAGTTTCATGCTTACGGTGTTCGCACCGTCTTTGAAGATGATGCACTGCGGGCAGTGGCAGAGCGTGCGGCGGATGAAAAAACAGGAGCGCGTGGTTTGGTGACTGCGTGGGAAAAAGTCCTGCGTGATTTTAAGTTTGAACTGCCCAGCCTGGGGCTACCCGATTTGATCGTGGATGGCCCTTTGGTGGCGGATCCGCTCAATGCTCTGGAACGCTGCCGTATAGATGCGCAGAGCTTCAGCACGGATGTGCGGGCGGAGATCGTCCACCGTTTTGCAGCTCAGTTTGCCTCCTCGCACGGATTGGAGTTGGTCTTTGATGCAGGGGCCGTGCGTGCTTTGGTCCAGCGGGCTGAGCGTGAGGGCTGCGCGGTGGATGATCTTTGCCTACGTTTGTTTAAAGACTATCCCTTCGGTCTCCAACTCGTTTCGCGTAGCACGGGGCAGAAGGCCTTTCACATCCAGCGCGAATCAGTGGAGCACCCGGACAAATTTCTGAGCGATCTCGTAGTCGAGTCCTATCGCCAGTCTGAAGCTACCGATATTTAATTTTATGGATCGCAATCGAGTCACCCTCATGTTCATCGGCATCCTGGTCTGTGTGCCAATTTTGGCTCTCTATCAGTTCGGTCTGTTTCCTGAATTGGCCTTATGGTTGGAAAAGCAGCTGCCACGTCTTTTGGTGTTACCCGAAGGAGGAGTGAAAACGAGCCTCATTTTGCAGTATGGTTATTACACCCTGTTTGCTTTCATCAGTGCCTGGGCGGGTCTAGAAATGCGGGCTTTATGGCAAAAGTTTACCTTCCTATGTGGGCTGACCTATTTAACCTTGAGCCTGACGGTGACGCTGGCCTGGATGGGCATTTTATTTGAGCCGTTCAGTGGTCTGCTCGCAGCTTGGTTAGCAGGGCTCGTTTCAGTCATGGTCGCAGATGCGGGAAAAGTAGTGCTAAAACCCAACACGATGACTGAGGTGCTGACGCCTGAAACGAAAGAAGGATGAACCTCGCGGTCCATCCTTCTTTAAAATCTAGAGCTAGAGGTAGCCTTAGAAATTGAAGCTCAGCGTGATAGATCCAAAAATCTGCCCTTCATCCTGACCGCGATATTCGCGGGTACGATAAATGTAGGCGTAGCTGAGTTTGGTGTTTTTCCAATTCACCGCAAAGCCTGCGGAGAGGTCAGCGACCAGAGGGTATTTATCCACAGAATGGCTGTCACGGAAGGTGTTGCCATCCAGGAAGATATTGCGTGCTACAGCACGGCCTTCACCACGGATGAAAAAGTGAAAACCTAGGCGATTGGCCCACGATTTGGAGGTGTAGGGATTTTCTAGGGCTGTCGGTGTGGTCGCCGCTTCAGTGATCGCTCCGGTGCCAAAGTCATCGGGAAGGTTGTAACCAAAACGAACTTCGGTGCCGACGGTCGCGTGAGTCATGACATTGCCTAAAGTAGCACCCGCATAAGGCAGGATATCCCAGTCGAAGCCGTGGTTGTCACGGCGGTCACGAATGCGCCACATGCGTTCATAAGAGATGTTAACCCCGATTTCGTTGCCTAACTGATTGTCCCATCCCTGAGGATAATCAATGTCTCGCGCTTCGTGAACAAGGCGCTGAGTTTCCTCAGCGTAGGACCAAGGCCCGACGACGCCTACGTTAAAAACGAGAGAATTTTTAACGCGTTCGTTTTTCCAGATCAATCCCATACCGACATACAACCAGCCTGCGTAGGGGCGCTGATCTTTGACCAGATCCCTGGCATCCGTATCCATCGGCGTAAACATGCTCTGTCCCAGGGTAATGGCGACATTTCGCTCATAGGTATCCGTGCCAAAACCATCAAAATAGCCTGCCATCTGTCCTAATGTGGGATCATCGCCAAACTTTTTAAGATTGGGGGAACTCCAGCCGATGCGCGCTCCATTGGTGTAATTCGCATCGGTGTTACCGAACAAATCATTTTCGAAGTAGAAAGTCAGAGTTCCATAGCGATTTGGATCAATGTCTTGAGCCTGTGCGGCGACGGGCAGCAAACAAGCTGTCAGGAGGTAAAGTAAAGGTTTCATGGGAGGAGATGAGGTCAGAAGCAGACTCACCTCGCCATGCACAAACCGTGCCCCGTCTTTAGTTTCACTCCCGACTCTGTTTATTTGGCGTTGGACCGGCTTCCAAAAAGAGGAGCCGATTGAAAAGGCGGGTGAAGTGGGATGAGTGCCAAAGCAAGAGCACAGGCTGCTATCTTGATGATAACAGCCAAGTCCCGCATGTGGCGGGCACCAATCGGCCAATCCCGACGCCGCTTTTCGGACACCTATCTTGAAGACGGAGCTGCAGTTTCAAATCAGTTTTGAAGAATGCGTTCTGCGAAACATCAATCACAATGCCCTTTGCAAAGTGCATGTCCTATCAGGGCTATGAGGTGTGGCAGCGTGGTTTCAGAGAACGAAGCTGCTACTCTTGCAGCACGATCTTGATCTTCCCCGCACTCTTCCCAGCCGCAGCCAAACTATCCATTAGGGTAGGGCTTCCGAAATTCACAGGCGTGCTCACGGGTGCGGGTGCTGTAACTGAGTCTGCTTCGAGCGCAGCTTTCAGAGCCCCTTCCACCATTTGACCACAATGAATCTTCATAGGCGGCAGAGCCCCGAGGGGCGCACTGAGTTCTGCGGCGCTCATTTGCAGAGCTTCTTCCTTGGTTTTCCCACGGATCAATTCCGTGGCCAGACTGGCTACGGCGATGGCCGTCTGGCAGCCGAAGCTTTGGAAGCTAGCCTTATCAATCACTTTCTTGCCGTCCTTTTCCTTGTACTTCAGCCACATGCGCACCATGTCTCCACAGTCGGGGGAACCGACAGTCCCTACCGCATCCGCATCGGGCATCTCGCCAAGGTTTTGCGGATTGGATAGGGCGGACTGTAGGGTTTCTTCGTTCATGGTGAGAGATTGAGGGAACGGGTGGCGTGAAGAGATTACGCCAGTCGTCCGCAGCAGTTTTTGAACTTTTTGCCACTGCCACAGGGGCAGGAGTCATTGCGACCTGCGTTAGAAAGGGGCTTCTTTTGCGGGACCATGCCAGGCAGGATCAGCTTAGGCCCATCAGAACTGGGGTTATGGGGCTTTGGCTTTTCGGGTTCAGGTTCTGGTGCGGGGCGTGCCTGAGGTTGAAGGACAAGGTTTCCATCTTGAATCTGGATGCCATTGCCTTGCTGCTGCTGCATCATGGCGATCTGGGCCAGAAATTGCTCAAAGGCAGCTAACTGCTGAGTGCTGCGGAAGAGATTTCCCAGGACCTCACCATTGATGTTGCGCATCAATTCAGCGAAAATGGTGAAGGCTTCTTGCTTGAATTCAATGAGCGGATCCTTCTGCCCATAACTGCGCAGACTGATACCTTCCTTGAGAGCGTCCAATGCATACAGATGTTCCTGCCAGAGACGGTCGATGGCATTGAGCAGAATCATCTTCTCGATCTCTTGCAGAGCTTGTGGGTTGGCACCGCTAACTTTGAGATCGTAGGCACCGAAGATTTTGTCCTTCAGCCAAACATATTGAGCTTCGAAATCGAGAGCTTTGAACTCGTCATCAAAGTCGCGCAGACCGATCGGGAAGGTGGTATTCACCCACTGGAGCAGGTTCTCATAGTCTGGCTCCATGTCGCTGCCGCGTTCTTTTGGCAGGAATTCTTCCAGACGTTCTTTGAGACCTTTTTCAACGGCTTCATTGATGAGCAGGCGTGGGTCATTGCTGTCCAGCACATCGTTGCGCCATTCATAGATGACTTCGCGCTGCTGGTTCATCACATCATCGTATTCCAGCACGCGCTTGCGCCAGGTGTAGTTACGCTGTTCCACGCGTTTCTGGGCGGTTTCGACGGAGCGGTTTAACCAAGGATGCTGAAGCTCTTCACCTTCAGCCATGCCAAAGCGTTCCATGATCTTGGTCATGCGGTCAGCCGCGCCGAAGTTGCGCATCAGTTCATCCTCAAAGCTGAGGAAAAACTTGCTCTCACCAGGGTCACCTTGACGTGCGCAGCGACCGCGAAGCTGGCGATCCACCCGGCGGGATTCGTGACGCTCCGTGGCCAGCACCATCAGGCCGCCCAGTTCAGACACACCTTCGCCCAACTTAATATCGGTGCCACGACCCGCCATGTTGGTGGAGATGGTTACGGAACCTTTTTGACCGGCACGGGCGACGATTTCGGCCTCCTGACGGTGATACTTCGCATTCAAGACCGCATGAGGAATCTTCTGCAGCTTCAGCATGCGGCTGACAGTTTCAGAAGCTTCCACACTGGCGGTGCCCACCAGGAGAGGCTGGCCCTTGGCATGGCGTTCGCGGATCATTTCGATCACCGCATTGTACTTCTCACGACGCGTCTTGTAGATGCTGTCGTTCTGATCCAGGCGCTTCACGATTCGGTTGGTCGGGATCGTCAGCACGTCCAGGCCATAGATGTCATGGAATTCGGATGCGTCCGTTTCAGCAGTACCGGTCATGCCGCCCAGCTTTTCATAAAGGCGGAAGTAGTTCTGAATCGTGATGGTGGCCAGGGTCTGAGTCTCGGCATCAATCTGCACACCTTCCTTGGCTTCCACAGCCTGATGGAGGCCATCGCTCCAGCGGCGGCCCGCCATCTTGCGGCCCGTCTGCTCATCCACGATGACGACTTTGTTCTCTTCGACGACGTATTCCACGTCCTTCTCATAGAGACAATAGGCCCGAAGGAGCTGGCTGATCTGGTGGATGCGCTGACCCTGGTGGGAAAGACGGTCCTGCAGTTCATTCTTTTTCTGGATTTTCTGGGCTTCCGTTAGGGAGGCATCACCATCAATTTCAGAATACAGGGTGGCTAGATCAGGCAGCACAAAGGCGTCCGGCTCGTCAGGGCTGAGGAAGTTGCGGCCTTTTTCGCTGAGGTCAGCGTCATGACTCTTTTCTTCGATGGAGAAGTAGAGACCTTCTTTGAGTTCAAAGAGGTCCTTCTTCTGGGTATCCTCATACATCTTCAGCTCAGCCTTTTCCAGGGCGCGGCGCAGCTCAGGATCTTCCATGCAGCGCATCAGCGCGCGGTTTTTCGGCTGGCCCAGACGGCACTGGTATAGCTTCCGCCCTGCCACATCCAGCTCGCCTTTTTTGGCGTCTTCTTTAGCCTCAGTAACTAGGCTGTTGCAAAGTGTATTCTGGCGTCTAACCAACTGTTCGACCAGCGGTTTGTAGCGCTCATACTGGTGCGTGCTTTCCGCTCCAGCCACAGGACCGCTGATGATGAGAGGTGTGCGTGCTTCATCAATGAGCACGGAGTCCACCTCATCCACGATGGCGAAGTAGTGGCCGCGCTGCACCTGCTGCTCCTTGCTGGAGGCCATGCCGTTGTCACGCAGGTAGTCGAAGCCGAACTCGCTGTTTACCCCGTAGGTGATGTCACACTGATACTGGTCGCGGCGGATGTGGCTCGGCTGGTCATTCTGGATGCAGCCCACAGTAAGGCCTAGGAACTTGTAGAGATAACCCATCCACTCCGAGTCACGGCGGGCGAGGTAATCATTGACGGTGATGACGTGCACACCACGGCCCGTGAGTGCATTCAGTGCGACTGGCAGGGTGCCCACAAGGGTCTTGCCCTCACCGGTGGCCATTTCGGCAATCATCCCGCGATGCAGGGCAATGCCGCCAATGAGCTGGACATCAAAGTGAACCATGTTCCACTTCAGCGGCGTGTCACAGACGATGTGCTCCTGACCGACAAGGCGGCGGGCGGCATTCTTCACCACTGCATAGACTTCCGGAAGGATGTCATTGAGGATCTTTGAAATGATGTTCGCAAACTTCGGCTGGATCTCATTCCAGGCATCACGCGCCTTATCAATACGGGCTTTTTTATCTTCAATAGAAGCACCGCTCCAAGCGCTCTCGGCGAGGTAGCTGCCATCCAGAGAAGGGAAGTGGGGCTTCAGTGCGGTGAAGTAACCTTCCACATGACGCAGGCAAGCTTCGACGGTTTCTTCATCGGCAATACGCAATGAAACCCCCCCCAAGAAATGAGGCGTATGAAAGGCACGGAACTGGGCTTTCCACTTGGCGCAACGCTCACGCAAAACCTCATCGGATTCGTTTTGAAGCTGGGCTTCGATGCGGTTGATCTCGGCCACAACCGGTTGCAAGCGCTTCACAGTGCGCTGGTTTTTGGTGCCGATGATTTTTTTGATGATCCACTCGAACATAACAGAAAGGGAATGACAGAAAGACCGCCGCGTCACAAAGGGGCGTGGCGGTCGGGCTAATTACTTTGGAGAGGATGCGCGACTTGGCAAGTAGGGAGGGTGGGCTTCGCTGAGGTCAAAAAAGGCACTTCTATGAGAAATTGGACGTTTTGGATGCTTGCTCGGCATGTTGACGAAAAGGAAGACGGGAGCTTTGAGTCTGAACATAGGGTTGAATGATTTAGCTAATCGGGCCTCGATGCGGCGCTGGATGTGGGATTGTGGGGCCCTATGAAACATTGCCGAGCATGCATTTCTCACTCGCATTTCCTAGCACTCCCACACATCTTTAGGGGTATGTCCAATCGCCTCCCCACCGCTTCCCAGCGCCGCAGGCACGCCCTCATCTCGGCGTGGCGTGGGATGGATGGAGGTCCGATCATAGACTTACCGCTCAAGTCTGTGGCCGACCTCATCGGGCCGATCGTTTCGCAAGCAGGAATCGGTGAGCGGATGAAGCTGGAGGAAGTGCTGGGAGCTTGGAAAGAGATCGTGGGCGACTTTCTTTACCAGCATTCACGTCCAGACTCGATTCAGCGTGGGGTGCTGATGGTGCGCGTTTTACAGCCCACCGTCCATCATGCGCTGATGATGGAGCGCCCGCGCATCTTAAAACGGCTGAAGGAGACGCTGAAAAACTCTGGCATCAAAGATGTAAGACTGAAACATGGCTGAAGTGAACGTGCATGGACTGGAATGACTGGCAGAGCATCCTACGCTGGCGGGCCCTTGAAGAAGGCGATGCCGACGGGGCCATCCTTTCTGAAGAAAGGCGCCGGGAGGCTACGGCCCGGACTCGGGGTGGACTGACGGCCGATGAGATTAAGGGAGAACCGATTAACTCCCGCGAGATCACTTTTTTGCATAAACGAGCTCAGTGGTTGGAGCGCGAAGTTGTTGGCTGGAGTGGCTCTTTGGTGAGGGTGATGGAGCGACTCGTGACCGTCCAAGGGCGTTGGTCCTGGGCTCTAGGAGGGTGGGGTATTGCTCTGGTGATCGGTTACTTTCTTTCGGGCTTGGGGCAAGCCGCGGAGTTCAATCTCTTGGCGCTGCCTTTGGTGGGATTGTTGCTCTGGAATGCCATCATCATGGGCGTGTCTTTAGTGTGGGAGCTTTGGCCTGCGCCGAGTGCTAGCCGGGGCAGCGCCTGGCTGGAATGGCTGGCGCGAGTGGTCTCCCCCGTGGGGCATGACAGTGCTGTAGAAGGCGAAACCCTCACGGGACTGACCGTGGATCAACGTTTTGGTCTCCTGGCCAATGCGCCTGCGCTGGAGCGTCTGCAGCGTCGCCTGCGTGCGTGGATGCACGTGGCCGCGGCGCTACTCGCACTAGGAAGCATCACTGGGCTGTATGCCCGCGGCTGGGCTCAGGAATACCGTGCAGTTTGGGAAAGCACTCTCCTTTTAGAATCAGGGGCTCAAGAGTTCTTTGGCGCGCTTTTTGGCCCTGCGTCTTCAGTTTTAAATTTGAATCTGCCCTTAGATCAGCTGTCGGCGATGCATCGCACGGGTGGGGTGGCCCAGGCTCCTGCAGTGGCGCGGCCCTGGATTCATCTGTATGCAGGCACTCTGTTTCTCATGATCATCCTGCCGCGTTTAGGCCTCGCTGGCCTCGCCGTCTGGCGTGCTCATAGCGTGCTGCAAAAGCGCGTGCGCAGCCTTGGCTGGCGCTCTTACCTGAAGAGAACCCTGCGTGCAGTCGAAGGTGGGCAAGAGGTGATCCATGTGCTGATCCACGCCACGGATGCTACGCCCATGCATCGCGAAGTCTGGGCTCGCGGGGTACGGGAACGTTTTGGCGCCATGATTGAGCCTGACATGATCCACATCCCTTTGGGGGATGAAGATGATTTTGTGGCTTCCTGGAAACCCAGTGGGAGCAAAGCGGTGGTGATTTTCAATTTGGCCACTACGCCCGAGCAGGAAGTGCAAAGTCGTTTCGTCCAAGATGTGAAGCAGGTCCTCATCACTCAGCATCGTGAGGCTGATCTGGTCGTGCTACTGGATGCCACCAGCATTGGAAATCGCTGGTCTCCAGATAAATTGGCAAGCCGTGAGAAGCTCTGGACAGACATGCTGCAAGGTGTGGCTGATGAGGTGATCGTGGCAGCTCGTCGGGCTTAAATTTGGGGTATTTCTGCTTACTCCTTCTGGCTCTGCCAGGAGACTGGCTAACCAAAAGTACAGTTATTGGCCAAACAAAAAGGCCATCACGTCATGCGTGATGGCCTTTGAGGTCTGAGCTTCTCAGCAAAGAGGCTCCGGTGTGCTGTGATGCAGGAGGGCAGCCTTGATGAAGCCATTGAAGATCGGGTGCGGATCATTCGGCTTGCTGCTGAATTCGGGGTGGAACTGGCAGGCTACAAAGAACGGGTGGCCGGGCAGCTCGATGGTCTCAGCTAGCTCGCCCTTCTGGGAGACGCCGCTGATGACGAGGCCGTTGGTCTCAAGCTGTTCCTTGTAGTCGTCATTGACCTCGTAGCGATGGCGGTGGCGTTCGCTGATGACATCTTCCTGATAAAGCTCATGCACTTTCGAGCCGGGAGTGAGCTGGGTGACCCAGCTACCCAGACGCATGGTCCCGCCGAGCTGCTTCACCTTTTTCTGCTCTTCCATCATGCTGATGACGGGAGCGGCCGTACCTTTATCGAACTCGGTGCTGTTGGCATCTTTCAAGCCACAGACATTGCGAGCGTATTCGATGACGGCGATTTGCATGCCAAGGCAAATGCCGAAGAAAGGGATGCCTACGCGACGAGCGTAACCTGTGGCGGCGATTTTACCCTCAGTTCCGCGATCACCAAATCCACCAGGAATGAGAATGCCCTGAAGGCCATTGAGGTAGATATCTGGACCGGCTTTCTCGATGGCTTCTGCGTCCACGCGGACGATGTCCACCTTGCAGTCATTGGCCGCACCTGCGTGCGTGAGGGCTTCATAGATGCTTTTGTAGGCATCCTGTAGCTCGATGTATTTGCCCACGACTCCAATGCGAACATGGTGAGTCGGGTGAATGACACGCTGTACAAAATGGCGCCATTTGCCAAGGTCTGGCTGCTCGGTCGGGAGATTGAGCTGCTTGCAGACCACATCATCCAAGCGCTCTTCGTGGAGCTTCAGGGGCACCTCGTAGATGCTGTGTTTCACATCGCGTACTTCAATGACGTCTTCGATCGGGACGTTGCCGAAGAGGGAGATTTTTTCACGAACGTCCAACTCAAGGGGATGCTCCGTGCGGCAGAGAATGATGTGCGGGGCGATACCGATCTCACGCAGCTTGGCGATGGATTGCTGGGTGGGCTTGGTTTTCAGCTCCTGCGCAGCCTTGATATACGGAACGAGTGTGGCGTGGATGAAGAGCACATTACCCTGGCCGATCTCATGGCCGAACTGACGGATGGCCTCCAGGAAAGGCAGACCTTCGATGTCACCCACCGTGCCGCCGATTTCTGTGATGATGACGTCTGCCGTCATCTTGGTAGCGACTTCCTTGATACGCTCCTTGATCTCGTTGGTGACGTGAGGGATGACCTGCACCGTGCGGCCCTGGTATTTGCCTGCACGTTCTTTCGTGAGGACACTTTGATAGACCTGGCCGCTGGTCAGGTTGTTCAAGCGAGAAAGGTTGGTGTGGGTAAAGCGCTCGTAGTGACCTAGATCCAGGTCGGTCTCTGCGCCGTCATCCAGCACGTACACCTCACCATGCTCGTAGGGGTTCATGGTGCCCGGATCGATGTTTAGATACGGGTCAAATTTCTGCATGATGACCTTGAGGCCACGGAGCTCTAGCAAGGTGCCTAGGGCAGACGCGGCCAGACCTTTGCCAAGAGAGCTGACGACGCCTCCAGTGACGAAAATGTATTTCATAGGCTTCTGCGGCAGTGTGTTAGGCATGATGTCAGGGGGGAGGGATGGTCAGGAAATGTTGTTCGATGGCAGCGGCCTGCTCAGGTGTGTCCACGCCTGGCGAGAGGTCATCGGTCAAGACGATGCGAAGAGGAACGCCGTTTTCGACGGCGCGGAGCTGCTCCAGAGATTCGGTCTGCTCAAGGCGCGAGGGCGGCCACGCAACGAACTGAAAAAGGAAGCTGCGCTGGAAGCCGTAGATGCCGAGATGGCGGTAGTGCCGCACGCCGGCGCTGGCATTGCGCACGTACGGCAAAGGCGAACGCGAGAAGTACAAGGAATCGCCTTTCACGTCGAAGACGACTTTGACCACATTGGGATCGCTCACCAGGGCTTCATCGTGAATCGGAGCGGCAGCCGTGATCATGCGCACCTGCGGTTCCCGGCGAAGGACAATGGCTAATTCATCAATGAGAGCCGGGGAGATGAGCGGTTCATCACCCTGCACATTGATGATGGTGCGATGATCGGGGAAAGAACGCGCAGCTTCGGCGATGCGGTCAGTCCCACTGGGATGATCTGGCGCTGTCAGCACGGCTTTGGCTCCAAAGGCGGCGGCGGCTTCGGCGATGCGTTCGTCATCCGTCGCGATGATGATATCGTCCACCTCACGGCAGCTTTGGCAGCGTTCCCATACATGCTGCACCAGCGGCTTTCCGGCGATGAGGTGGAGCATCTTGCCTGGGAATCGGGTGGATCCCCAGCGGGCAGGTATGGCTACGAGTGTACGTTGATTCTCTGGATCGGACAAGGGTGGTGGCAGGACGGTTCACCTGAGATGGCGCGGAGGCGGGAAGGGTGCAAGAAAGAAATGGCGAATGTCAGGGCGTCACTTCTTCGACTCCCCAGGGGCAGTCGAATTTTTCTCCGCCACGGGCTTCTAAGTCAGACGAAAAGTGGCTTTTCTACGCGCTCTTGCCAAGACGGGGAATTTCGCTCAAAACACGGCGGTGAATCGCTTCCTGACGGCGTGTCATTTCAGCCGCTTCCTCCGCCTCGTGATCATCCCACCCGCCCAGGTGCATCAGACCATGAATCAGATAGAGGGCCAGTTCTTCATTCAGCGTCTGGCCATGCTCAGCCCCTTGGCGCAGGGCGGTGTCTGCACTGACGAGGATTTCACCATGATGAAAGGTGATGACATCTGTCGGAGTTGGGTCTTCGAGAAATTCGGCATGCACCTCGGCAATTTCGTCGTCGGAAATGATGGTGAATTCGATTTCTTCCAACTCAGATAGTGGAGCCTGAGGAGATTTAGCTTCTGCCAGACAATGGGGCAGGGCAGATTTGAGGATCCGGCGCAGCCAGGGTAGGTCTGGGCGGTGCGTTTTCTGCCGATTGTACAGCAACAATTTGACCATTAGGCAGCAGAGGCTGGGGGCTTGCGGGCAGAGCGCTTTTTCTCGTTACCGGCACCCGTAGCGTAGGGGTTTTCAGTCACTAAAGTCATTCCATCATGGATCTGAGCCGTGGCTGCCGCCTCTTTCGTGATGATGTTGGAAGTCGGAGCTTCGTGGCCTTTCTGATACTTGATGCGGCTATGCATCATGCTGAGCAGAGTTTTCACGAAACTGGCCTTCACTCTCGCCAGTTCGGCGATGGTGAGGTCACATTCATCCAACTGGCCATCTTTCATCCGGTCCTGGACAAGTTCGTCCACGAGACCTTCGATACGGGAGGCATTCGGTTTTTCCAGCGCACGGGAGGCACTTTCCACTGCATCAGCCAGGGAGATGATGGCAGATTCTTTAAACTGAGGTGTGGGACCTGGATAACGAAAGACTTCCTCGCTCACTTGCGGTACATCATCTTCCTTGGACTTGCCTTGCTCCACGAGGCGGATCATTTCTGCCTTTTGGTCGAGCGCGCGTTTGTAGAAAT
Source organism: Prosthecobacter dejongeii (assembly GCF_014203045.1). Taxonomy (NCBI): domain Bacteria; kingdom Pseudomonadati; phylum Verrucomicrobiota; class Verrucomicrobiia; order Verrucomicrobiales; family Verrucomicrobiaceae; genus Prosthecobacter; species Prosthecobacter dejongeii. Next base: position 61,252 of record NZ_JACHIF010000013.1, on the reverse strand, counting down.
ACCAGGCTAGAGAGGTGCCGTGGTGCTGCTCGATAACATCAATGATGCTCACATTGAGCTTATGCTTGATGGCTAAGTCCACACCATCTTTCACATGCGCGATCAAAATGAGGGCGCTCATGCGGGCCGTAAGATCATCATGCGGATTCTCCGCAGGGTCCATGTTCTCAATGAAATATTCTGGCTTGGTCAGTTTGCCGATGTCGTGGAAGTAAGCGCAGACTCGAGTCATGGCTGCATTGGCACCGATGGATTCAGCGGCTGCTTCGGACAAATTGGCCACGACAAGGCTGTGATGATAAGTGCCGGGTGCCTCAATGCTGAGGCGTTTCATCAGAGGGTGATTTAAGTCTGCCAGTTCTAACCATGAAACCTCCGTGGTGGCACCAAATAAGCTTTCTATCACTGGGAGTAAGCCGCCCACCAACAGGCCCGTGATGATACCAATGGCGAAAGGAACGCCGAGAATGCGCCCTAACGAAACTCCGCCCAGTCCTGTGCCAGCCGCTTCATGAAGAATGAGGGAGAATACTGCGGCTACGACACCAATGTAAAGCCCGGCCATGAAAAGGCGGTTCCTCCGCCTGACACGTTTGGTGAAAAGAACCACGAGGAAGCCAATCAGTGAAGAACTGGCAAGGTAGGTGATCGGGTTCACGGCTACACAGACAATCGTTCCTAACAAAGTCGAATAAATGGCTGCGAAGAGCCCCATTTTACGGCCTAAAATAACCGAAAGCACCAGCGGGGCAAAGGCGTGTGGCATGGCGACAACAAGGAGAGCTCCGGTCCAGCTCTGTTGGTTGCCATAATCCAGCATGGCCACGTTCGCGCCCATTTGAAGAAGCAGGGTGCCGAGCACCAAGGCCAGTTCGGCATTGTCTTCGACATCCTCCGTCAAAGCCACTCTCAAATGCACCACCAAGGCGGAAGCGATGGCGGCCATGCAAATGTATGCGATCGGCTGGGGTGTCACGGTACCTGGGATGACTGCGGCCCCCATCTTCATCAGCAGACCCAGCACGAAGAAGAAGCCCAAATAAACGGCAATAGTCGCGGCTTTGTGCGTCCGCAGCTCATCCACGAGATCTCCCTCTTGATGCTTCAGGCGCTTCTTCCCACAGGAAAGCCCAGCTCGTTGCAATTTGGCCCGGCGAATGGATTCAAACATGAGTGGGTTTTTCGAGAAGTATTAGCGTGATGCTAACACACTCAAGGTCGCCTACAAGAAGCCTTTTTTATCAAAATATGTTCAGAGGAACATTGATTTTAAGGTATCCTAAGATTTTGCGCGATATTGATCATAAGCCTCGATGATGCGCTGAACGACCGGTAAGCGAACGATGTCTTTGGACAAAAAGCTGACGAATTTAACGCCAGGTACGTCTTGCAGCACCTCCACCGCTTCCCGCAGACCTGAGCGGACATGCCGCCGCAAATCTACTTGAGAGGGGTCTCCCGTGATCACGCAGCGCGCTCCTTCCCCGAGACGAGTCAGAAACATGAGCATTTGCTCTGTGGTGGTATTTTGGGCCTCATCAAGAATGATGAAGGCATTTTTCAGTGTGCGGCCGCGCATGTAGGCCAGGGGGGCGATTTCGATGGCTCCTCGTTCAATCATGCGTTCGGCTTCATCCGGGTCCAGCATGTCGTAAAGCGCATCGTATAGAGGGCGAAGGTAGGGGAAGATTTTTTCTTTGAGATCCCCTGGAAGAAAGCCCAGCGCTTCGCCTGCTTCCACGGCTGGGCGAGTTAAAACCAAACGCTGTACCACTTTCTCCCTCAGTAGATGCAGACCTTGCGCCATGGCGAGGTAGGTTTTACCCGTGCCCGCAGGCCCAATTCCAAAGACCACTTCATGCTCGCGCATGGCTTGCACATAGGCAATCTGACCCCGCGTTTTCACTAAAACTGGGGGCTTCCGGCTAGAGCCTTGCAGCCGCAGATTCATGATGGCATCTGCTGGCGCACTGTCGTGCTCTGTCATCACGCTCTCCGTAACGAGGCGTAGCATAGTAGGCGTGACCTCGCCTCCTTGACGGCGAATACGCTCCAACTGCCCAAAGACTTCTTTGACTGCTGCGATGGCTGGCTCTTCCGCTTCAATGCGGACCCAGCCATCCCGGCTGGTGATTTGGACATGGAGTGTATCTGCGATGATTCGCAGGCCAGAGAGGTCGTGACCGATCAGTTTTTGTAGAAACTGGGGCGACTCATAAGTGAGGGTTTCGACGGGCATGAAGCAGGTTGGAAAAAGGGAAGTCGAAGCCCTGGTGGGTCTGCGTTTTAAACGCGCAGGCCTATTTACCCAGTGCTCCAGGGTTGAAGCCACCCATTAAAGCTCCTACGCCCCCAAAGAGCAGGGCGATCACAAGGAAGATGGCAAACATGATGATATACATCACGATGACGGCGGGGATCGAGGCCAGCATGGTCTTCAGCATGATCATAATAAGGCGACCGAAAGGAATATCAATGTCAGTCAAAGTCGTCCGAGTGGTGGTCGAAACGTCAGTAGATGGGCTCTCGTAAGGATTATTCATGGTCATGTGAATGCTGAGCTTTGAACGAACTGAAAATTAACGGTATCCGTAAGCCAGGGCCCAGTAGAGTCCCTTTTCCTTTTTCGAGGTCAAAGAAAAGACGACGCTGTAGGTGCCAGTTTTGGGTGGATTGACCCGAACTGTGGCAAACATGCCTTGATTCTTGAAGTCGAGTTCGATCTCTTTGCCTTTTTCGTCGAGCACCTTGAGTTCAAAAGCCACTTCTTCACTGGCGGTGCCTAACCAAAAGGCATATTCATTGCCTTTGAACATTTGGTGGCGGACCATCAGCTTTTGGCCGCTTTTCACTTCACCGTTCCAGTAATCTTCACGGACGATGAAACCTTGTTCCACAAAAGGAACAGCGGCTTCCATGGCGAAGCTGTGGGCATCGTCAATGGTGGCGTGGCTAAGAGGTGCGCTAGTGAGCAACAGCGCTGCCACAGAGGCAGCGGCCGTGCGTTGGAGATGGCGAATGGAGAGAAAATGCATGGACGAGTCCGGTGAGAGGTTTCGCGGAGATACCTACCTTACTTGGCTGCCTGGATATCGGTCAGCAAGCTGTCGCAGGTCTTGCCAATTTCACGCACGCCTTCTTTCGTGAAGCCATCCACGGCACCTTCCATTTTGGCCAGGATGTCTTTCAGCCCCTTGGAAATATCGGCCACATTGGGGTGGTCTTTTTTGTCCTTGGACATTTTGCTGATAGAAGCAATGAAATGCTCGACCAACATGGGTTGATTCAGCAGTTCAGCACGGTCCGCTGAAAAGCTTTTGCCGATGACGGAGGTAACTGAGGCGGTACCACGCAGCCAACCGCCCATGCTCACGCACTGGGAAAGGTCAGCGTCCTTCATTTGTTCCATGGAGTCGCGAACCGTTTTTTGAGTCTGGTCGAATTCTTTGCGAATGCTGGCCCAGTCGCTCTTATCTGCGGCGTCTAGAATCGCTTGCGCGTGGGGACGAACGGACTTGATGAGTCCTAGGGCGGTGGCGAGGTCTATGACCTCACGGCCAATGTCTTTGACGGCTTCTTTATCTTCAGCCTGCACGGCCACAAAACCTTCTGCGACGACTAGGCCGAAAAGGAGTGAGAGCTTCGTACGGTCAGGAGTCTTGGGGAGGTTCACCGTGCGGATTTCCTGGCGCCAGTTAGGCTCGCCCAATTTATCGAGAACTGAGAAAACTTCGCTCGGGACTGGCACGACTACGTCTTCGACCACCTGACCAGGGAAAGCCTGCGGATCAAACTCCTGCACACCAGCACTGGCTCCTTGGGCAGAAGCAGGGCTGATAGAGGCCAAAGCAGTCACCGCAGTGACGACAAACAGACAAGGGAGGGAGGATCGGTTCATGAGCAATGAGACGGCGTGGTCTGGTAAGAAAATTCAAGTGTAAGAAAGCCGCAAATGGACTCAGCCGCAACCGCTTTGAAGCTGGGGACTACTTGTTAGGAACTGAAGGAGCAGGGGCGGGCACTGGCGTGGTCGGCGGTCCCTGGATATAGTGATCACGCAACACCTTGGATTCGAGCAACTGGACCTGATCGAGCTTGAGAAAAGAAGAATACATGACGATTTCCGCCAAGTAACCCGAGTATTGCTCTTCTGCAGGAGCATTATCCTGGTTGGCATCCACGACTTTACCCACTTGCAGCCGTGAAAGGGGGGCTGAAGGGGGCGTGGTTTTTCCTGTTCCACGGAAGGTTTTACCAGGCGCATCTTTAGCGCGCAGTTCCGTGGCTCCCGTGCTGGCCTGCCAAGTCAGCAGCACCGTCGAAGCCAACGTTGGGTCTGCCGTGTTGCTCGTGATGGTGCTGCTGGAACTGCCATTGCGAAATTCAGCGATGATTTTTTTGGATTGATCCACTCGCAGGATGACAGTTGCGCCTTTGTCATTGGACAAGGTTAAGATGCGCATCGGCAGCCGTGAGGGATCGACCTGAAACACAACCGCTAAGGTCAAACCACGTTCGCCTTTAGGAGCAACGTCCCCAAAGGGAAATTTCCCAGCTTCTCCAGCAGCGTCGGTCATGGAAAGCGCAATAGGCCGACCTTCCCGTGGACGGAAATCTAGCACGCTACGATTCGGTTTGGCACCAATGATACCGTCCTTAGGCGTGGGCCAGAAGCTACGTTTCGGCGAGTAGTCTGCATTCTTGTTGTAGGCTCTGGCCAGATTGTCATTGGCCAAGGGGGCGATATCATGCCATTCCACCACCACCCCATCGGGCCCGGCCAGTTTACCATCTTTCCCTGTACCACCGACACCCGCGACCCAATGCAGACAAATATCGCGATCCACTGGTGGAAACAGACGATCCTGTGGCAACTGATAGGTGACTGCAGCAGGTCCTGTGGCAAGAATGGTCGGAGACGCAGATCCTCCACTGGCAGGATCTTTTTTGCCACTAAAGAAAAACCAACCCGAAACCAGCACCAAGGCGACACCGGCCCCAATGATGGCGAAAAGTTTGCCTTTGGATGCAGCGGGTTCTGACAGTTTCTGCGAAGGTGAGGAATGCAGCCTCGCTGAGGGAGACTTGCTGACTGGAACCGTCCGGCGACCGATGGGGGGGCGACCTGTCGCAGGACTCGGCCGGGAAATAGGGGTGGTATAAGCCGCCATTTCCATGATCGGCTCAGCATCTGGGATCACCTCCAAAACCGGCTGTGCATACATCTCAGCGGGCGGTTGTTGATAGTAGCCAGGTTGGACGGGAATGGTGCTGGTAGTGACAGCCCCTGGGTACATGGGCTGCGTGTAGGCACCGGACTGTTGGCCGTAATTTGGCGGCATCCAGGGCATCATCGGCGGTGCCGCAGACATTTTTTCCCAAGCGCGGAATTCTTCGATGGCTTGCTGGGCGCCCGTGGGGCGATCTTCCGGATTCAACGCCATCAGCCGCAGCACCCAGGCTCCAAGCCAAGGCGGAACATGCGGTGCCACGAGATTCAGAGGGATGATGTCGTGGTTGATATGCTTATCAATCACGATGTTCAACGATTCCCCATCAAAGGCTTTACGACCCGAAAGAGCCTCATAAAATACGCAACCGAGGGAGTAAAGATCCGTGCGGACATCCACTGGGGCGCGGGTGAGTTGTTCAGGCGCCATGTAGAAAATGGAGCCCATCACCGTGCCTTCCTGATCTTCAGTCTGCTTGCGCGCCCGCATGCCTTCACGGGCTAATCCAAAGTCAATGATCTTGGACTGCATGCGGCCCCCAGGGAGGCGCTCCACCTTGATGTTTTCGGGCTTGATATCCCGGTGCAGGATGTGCCGCTGATGGGCCGCCAACAGGCCTTCCAGCGTTTGGGACGCCAGTTCTTTAAAATCATCGTAGTGAAGGGGACCGCGGGCGACGACATCTGCCAAATCCTCCCCTTCCAGCAACTCCATCACCATGAATAAGCCCTCAGCATCGCTAGCCACGTCAAAGATGGTGACGATGTTTGGATTGCGCAGGGACGCGAGTGCGTCTGCCTCACGGCGCAGTTCTGCCGCTAGACCCGTATCACCACTGGCATCATTGGCCGAGATGAGACGCTTGATGGCGACCCAGCGCTTGAGCTCGTTGTCGTAAGCGCGGAACACGGCCCCCACGCCACCGGCGCCGAGTTTGTCATAGATCTTGTATCGTTCCGCCATCCAGTGTTTTTGGGGGTGTTCTGAGCTGACTGTAAGGAGAATCCAAAGCCTAAGGGTTTGGCAAGAGCGATGTTTACTAAATTACGCTTTCGAGACGGATTTTGAGCGTAAACACAACATTCTTGGTCAGGGATTCAGCTCCTGCTTGACGAGAGCAGCAGGTCTCCGACCATCCGCCCACATGTTTTTCCTCACTCCTCGCTACCTGAAGCACGCCAAATTGCTGCATAAAGGCGTCACTCGGTTCATTGATTACAAGCGTGATTTGTTGCCTGCCGCCAAGCTGGAGGAAATCTGTGGACTGCGCCGCAGTCTGGAGCAGGCCATGAAGGCCCGGGATAAAACACGCCTCCAAGAACTCAATGAGGAGATCAATAAAGTCTGCGAAAAAGCCCTGCCTGAAGCGGCCCCTAGCGAGATTGCAGACAATGTAGAGGTCTTCTTTGTAGCTATCGTTATTGCTTTAGGCATCCGAGGATACATTGCGCAGCCGTTCCAAATCCCGACGGGTTCCATGCAGCCGACGCTCAATGGCATCACCGCGCAGGCAACGGCGGAGGATCCGCGTCCTGGTCTGTTAGGCTATTTGGGGTCCTTTCTCACCAGCAGTCGGCAAATTCATGTGGTGTCCGACCACAGCGGTTATTTGCGGGATGAAGAGCCTGTCACAGAGCATAAGTATTGGCTGATTTTCATGCCTTACTGCAAACTCCATTTTAAGGATGGGCATACGATTGACATCATGGCACCCTATTCGCAGCTGACTAATGAGCTCCAGCTAGCGAAGCACCTGCGCTCACAGCCGGTGCTCACGGGAAATGACACACCGGATATGAAGTATCGCGTGGTCATTCAGGGTGGGATCAAGGTGGAGAAAGGGCAACTGCTGGCCAGTGGCATCGTTCAAAACGGGGATCATGTTCTCGTGGACAAATTTTCGTATCACTTCCGCAGCCCGAATCGTGGTGAAGTCTTTGTTTTCACCACCAAGCACATTCGTGGCATTGAGAACTCTTCCTCGTTTGACCCTCGTCACGGTTCTCAGCATTACATCAAACGCCTGGCAGGTCTGCCTGGCGATAAGCTGGAAGTGAAGTCCCCCAAGCTATTCATCAATGGCGTGGAAGCTCAAGAGCCAGGTTTCCAGCGTGTCATGCAGGGCACCTATGAAGCCCCTGTGGATGGGTATCGCGGTTACTCCGACCCCGGTGCCATTGGCGGCGGGATTTCCAAAATTGACCTCGGCGCAGAGCAATACTTTGCCATGGGCGACAATAGCTACAGCAGCAGTGATTCGCGCTCCTGGGGCTCTGTGCCGGAGCGAAATCTCGTGGGCTCAGCCCTCTTCTGTTATTGGCCTCTGACGGAGCATTGGGGCCTGATTAAGTAGGGCTACGGATGATTTCGCACACTGTGGAAGGGAGTGTCACTCCTCCAGTTTCACGTCGCCTTTCGTGGGATCCACAAGTTGGGTTTTGACGAGGTCGTAGGCGGAGCCACGCATGTAGGCGTGCATATAGAGTCGTTGTTTGCGGCGCTCTAGGTTTTCTCGGACGATGGTGACCTGTTTGAAGTCCACTCGGTCTTGGAAATCGGAGAACCAGTAGATGCCATCGGCTGTGCGAAGTTTGTCATTCAACAATGCTAACCAGGTATATCCGAGACCGGTGTTGTGAATGAAATAGGTCTGGGGGCGTTTGGAGAGAATGCGGTAGATGGCTTCGCTCTGAATTTCTTTTTTGGGATCAATGCGGAACTTGCGCGTCTCAAAAAGGGTCGCGCCACCGAGGCGCCAGAATTTTTCAAATTCGACACTTGATGTGGAGTAAACTTCATCGCCGTCAATGCCCTGTGGAGGCGGTGCTTCCAGTCCACAGCCGAAGTAGAGAATGACGATGCTGCCTTTGGCTACTTTATCCACCTCCTCAATGACGCGGGGAAGATGGGGGGCCATGGAGGTGGAGACATCCAGGACAAGACCGAGACGCTTGGCCTTGATCTGCATGCCGAACATGGAGAAGGGTTGAAAGACGAGGCCGGTCTTTCCTCCCATGCCGATGCCTTTGCCAAAACCGTTTCCAGATCCTGCTAGCCCCATGCCTGCGGTGAGTTTGCTGTCAGAAAGAAAGTCTTTGGACTTGGGCAGATCAAGGAGATCTGGGACATCGTCTGGAAGCACAATGTCTGAGATGGAGCCCACGGCGGCGATCTTTCTCACGGGCATGGCCTTCTTGAGCCAGGGGCTTTTTTTCTGCTGGATTTTGTGCTCAAGGGCCTGAGAGGCTTCGGCTCCTTGCTGTGTTCCCCCACCGGGAAGAAAGTCCACCTGTTTATCGGCGACTTGACTGACGACGATCAAGGCCCCGCTCAGTAGGAGGAGCGCATGGACAGCGACGCTGAGGCTAAGGGCTTTCCCGCCCCAGCGTTCCCAGTATTGCCGGACGGGACTCAGCTTCTCAGGAACTTTGGTTTCGGTTGTTGAGGGCGCCTCTTTGACCTCCGCAGTGTTTGGAATCTCCGCATGGGATGGTGCTTGGTTCTCCGAGAGGCCTATTGATTCAGGAAGAGATGCGGATTTTGAGGCTGCTTTCTGGCCTTTTGAGGCAGATGTTTTGGTTGTGCTTTCCTTTTTGGGGTTGGCGGTCTGTATTTCCTTAGATTGTGAAGGAGGCTCCGGAGCGGCTGGGGTGAGTGTCTCTAGCGGTGTCTCTTCGCTGCGTTTAGCAACGATGGTGCGCCTAGGCGGGACTGGAACTTCTGGTGGGAGCTCTACGGGTGGGGGGGAGTCTTCGACAAGAGGGGCGCGGCGGCCAACGATAGTGCGGCGCGGTGCGGGCGGCTGCTGAGGGAGATCTAGATCTTCCTGAAGGGATGTTGGAAAAGCTTTTTTAATCCAGCCTGCGTCTGTGGATTCGCTTGCGGGATTTTGCAGCAGTTCCTGCCAGTCGTCTGAGAGGGGAATGGGGGCTTCTTCTGGAGGCGCAGCCTGAGGTGCGGGCTGGTTGGAACGTGGGCCGATCCGCGTTTGCTGACGGGGTGCCTGGGACTGGGCATGCCCATTCTGTCGGGAGCCGCCATCCGCCGTGGGTAGCTGACTGAAGTCATCGGATGGATCTTGAGGAGGCATGGACACTTTAAATAATAATCAGCCGCTCAAGAAATGCCGGATCGAGTCCCGGCCCGCAAGCTTTTCGTCACTGTGCGTTCCCGCTGCTAAAGTTCGAACGGATGAGGTCGAACTTTCTTGTCCGGTTTTGGGGGGTGGTGTGAGATAATAAGACTGTATGAACACGCAGGAGACACGCGCTGCCCAAATCTTTCTCACCCATCACGACTTTGTGAAAGGGGTGGCGCTGAAGTATGCTCCCTGGCCAGGATTGATGGAGGACATCGCCCAGCAAGTGTTTTTAGAATTCATGGCGAAGGAGCAGAGGTGGGATCTGGAAAATGATCTGCGCCCACTTCTGGCTACCATGACCCGCCATGTGGCCATGCGGCTGTGGCGTGACCGCACACGCCAACGGCCTGAAGTGGTGCAAAAACTGGCGGACCACATTCGCCTGCTGGCTGAGGAAAGTGAGTTACCACCGCGATATGAAGAAGAGGTCGGACTTCTGCGGGAGTGCTTACAGAAACTACCGGAGAAAAGCCGCGACCTCATCCAAATGTATTATTACAGCGATGTATCCACCCCGCAGATCGCCGAGCAGCTAGAAATGAAAGCTGACACGGTTTGCCGCGCTCTATCCCGCGTGCGGGAGAAGCTGCGGGAGTGCATCCAGCGCCAGATCCAGCAGGGAGGTGCCGCTCATGTCTGACCCGATGATTGATCCCGATGTCCTGATCCAACGTTATCTGGAAGATTGCCTGACCGAAGAGGAGGCTGAGGCCTTGCTCATGCTTTTGCAAAGGCGAGAAGATGGCTCAGGAAAGCTGCATGAGAAGCTTCTATCCCAGCTTTCCATGGATGCAATGTTGCGAGAAAGGAAGGCTAGCCATGCAGTGCCAATGAGGGGCCCGATGCCCGCGAAAAGGCGCAACGGGGTCAAGTTTAGTTTTACCGTGCTGGCCTCGGTGGCTGCACTGGCGGCTTGTATCACCCTAGCGGCGACATGGTTAATCACGCCTGCCGATACAGAGGCGGATGAGGATACCACGACGGCGGTGGCTGTTTTGACGAGGGGTGTGAATCTTGAATGGGAAGGGGACCCTCATGCACCTGGCAGCCCGCTGGCCCCGGGGTGGTTGCGACTGAAATCAGGCTTAGCACAGATCGAGTTTTATCAAGGAGCAAGAGTAACCCTCGAGGGGCCGGCTGCTTTTCAGTTGATCTCACCTAGCGAAGCTTTTTGTTCGGCAGGAAAGCTCAGTGCTCACGTTCCCCCCCAAGCCAAAGGCTTTCGCATTGATACGCCAAAAGGCATGATTGTGGATCTAGGAACGGATTTTGGTCTGGATTTGAACACCTCTGCCGCAGAGTTACACGTCTTCAAAGGGGAGGTGGAACTGCATGCCTCTGGAGCGGAGATGAAACCGCTGAGAGAGGGGCAGGGGATGACGTTGGGGAATGAGACACGGTCTATTTTGGCGAATCAGGCCGCTTTCGCTTCACTGGGCTCGGTGGATGAACGTACGGCGGAATCTCAACGGGTGGCCTTTGAGACGTGGTTATCCCGAAGTGCGGTGTGGAATGAGGAACCAGCTTTGCTGATGCGACTGGACTTTCAAGACCGCACAGATACGCGCAGCCTGCGAAATTTGGCGAGCCATGCACCACAGGTGCCCGCGGGCAGCATCGTCGGCTGTGCCTGGACGGAAGGCCGCTGGCCGGGTAAAAGAGCGCTCGAGTTTCGCAATGTGAGTGACCGCGTCAGATTGAGTGTTCCGGGGGAACAAATGGCAGTTACCTTGAGTGCCTGGGTGCGAGTGCATGGACTGGACCGTGCCTACAATTCCCTGTTCATGGTCGAGGGGTATTCAAACGGTGGCATTCACTGGCAGATCACTCGTGAAGGGAAATTGCGCCTGGGTATTGCAGGGCGAGATGAGAAATCCTCTCGAGATCATGATACTCCCGCGCTTTTCACCCCGGAACGTTTCGGACAATGGATGCATCTAGCGACCGTGATTGACCCTACGGCGAAAGAAGTGCGGCATTACGTGAATGGCGATCTAGCGGCGCGTGTGCCTAGAGTGGAGGTTTTCCCCGTGACTCTAGGCGTGGCAGATCTGGGAAACTGGAATGCAGGAGGCCGCAGTGATCGTGTGGCCATTCGCCATTTCAGCGGTACCATGGATGAGTTTATGCTTTTCTCTCGGGTGCTGACAGAGGCAGAGATCAGCAAGCTGGCGCGCTGAATTCTAGACTTGCGGTTAGGTTTGAATGTTGCCAGCATCGTTGGATGAAATCATTCATCTTCGTCGCTTTGCTGCTGTCTGGTTGGAGTTATGCAGCGACAGTGAAAGATCGTGAAGGGGCCGTGCGCGCTGACAAAGCGGCGATGGAAAATGACAAGCGCTGGGCATACAATGATCTTGAAAGTGGTTTTCGGCAGGCAAAGCTAACAGGCAAACCTTTGCTGGTGGTGCTGCGTTGTGTGCCATGTCTTTCGTGCATGGGGCTGGACAGTGCGGTACTTATGCAGGGGGAGGAACTGGCCCCGCTGCTGGACCAGTTTGTCTGCGTCCGGGTGATCAATGCAAATGCGCTCGACCTAACCAAGTTTCAGTTCGACTTTGATCTGTCTTTTTCCACGCTGTTTTTTAATGGAGATGGCACTGTCTATGGCCGTTACGGCTCATGGACGCATCAGAAGAACTCGGCGGATACGACGATTTCAGGCTACAAAAGATCCCTGGAGGCAGCGTTGAAAATTCATGCGGGGTATCCAGGTAACAAGGCAAAGCTGGCAGGTAAACAGGGGGCCCCGCTGCCCTTTGTTAATCCTCTGGACATGCCGAATCTAGCCGGGCGATATCAGGCCCAGCTCGACTGGGATGGCAAAGTGATGCAGAGCTGCATCCACTGTCACATGCTGGGAGATTCCCTGCGTGCCTCCTACCGGGAAAAGAAGCAGCCTATCCCGACGGAATGGATCTATCCCATGCCATCTGCGGAAACCTTGGGACTGACTCTGGCCGTGGACCCTGTGGCTGAAGTAACGATGGTAGCGGTGGGATCTCTGGCTGAAGTGGCAGGAGTTAAAACAGGCGACCAAATCACTGCGGTCGCAGGTCAACCGCTCGTCTCCGTCGCGGACTTAAGCTGGGCACTGCATCGCACAGAAGATGCGGTTAATAAGATGCTGGAGATGACGGTGGAACGTGACGGGCGGGAGATGCCCGTGAAGCTGACACTACCTGCCGGCTGGAAGCATGGTGTAGATAATACCGGTCGTGTAGGAGCCTGGCCCATGCGGGGTATGGCGACAGGTGGAATGGTCCTGGTGGACCTCACTGATGAGGAGCGGCAGGCACGCGGACTGGACCTGCACGGCTTGGCTCTTTGGGTGAAAGGGCTGGGCATGCATGGAAAGCATGCCCTCGCTAAAAAGACGGGTTTTCAAAAAGAGGATGTCATCGTGGAATGCGATGGACTCAAAGAACGCATGACAGAAAGTCGCTTGCTGGGGCATCTGCTCCAAAAACGTTTGTTAGGCGATGTCGTGGAGGTGACTTTCCTTCGTGGGAAAGAGCGTAAAACGCTCATGCTACCCATGCAATGATAGGCCTTTGTCGAGCCTGCGAGACTCTCAAAATCAAACCGCAATAGGAGCCTTGATCGCTGGATGCGGGTCATAACCCTCGAGCGTGAAGTCTTCGAAGCGAAACGCGAAGAGATCTTTGACCTCAGGATTCAGCTTCATGACAGGCAGGAGGCGCGGCTCGCGACTGAGCTGCTCTTTGGCCTGGTCGAGGTGGTTCTTATAGAGATGGAGATCCCCAAAAGTGTGGACAAAATCACCGGGTTGGAGATCGCAAACCTGGGCCACCATCATCGTCAGTAGAGCATAACTGGCGATGTTGAACGGCACGCCGAGAAAGAGGTCGGCACTGCGCTGGTAGAGCTGGCAACTGAGCTTACCCTCCGCCACGAAAAACTGGAACAGACAGTGGCATGGCGGCAGGGCCATTTGATCCACCACGGCGACATTCCAGGCGCTGACGATGTGGCGGCGGCTGAATGGGTTTTTGCGGATGCCTTCCACGAGCTGGGTGATCTGGTCAATGGGGGCTGCCTTGGGTGCCCCTTGCCAACGCCGCCATTGAGCACCATAAACTGGGCCGAGCTCGCCTTGTTCATTCGCCCATTCGTCCCAGATGGAGACTTTGTTTTCCTGGAGATAGCGGATGTTTGTATCACCCGCGAGGAACCAAAGCAGCTCGTGGATGATGCTGCGAAGGTGTAGTTTTTTTGTCGTAACGATAGGAAAGCCTGCACTCAGATCATAACGGCTCTGCTCGCCAAAAACGGAATACGCGCCCGTGCCTGTGCGGTCTTCGCGGTAACTACCGTGAGTGAGCACCTTTTGAAGCAGGCGGTGGTATTCTTGCATGCGAGAGAGGAAAGTGCTGTGCTGAGAGGTTAAGGAGAGCTTCTCCTTGACCCTTGATGGCCTACGGTTCCTTACGCGTAAGGGACTGGAGTGCCGGTGGAGTTGGCCAGCACCTTGAAGTTCTTGATGATTTCTGCGGTGAGCTTGCCGGGCTTGCCATCGCCGATAGGACGGCGGTCATACTGAACGGCCGGGATCACTTCCGCCGCAGTGCCAGTGAGGAAACATTCGTCCGCCGTGTAGATTTCGTGGCGGGTCATGGTCACTTCGTTCACTTGCAGGCCCATTTCTGTCATGACTTCGATCACTGCCTGGCGAGTGATGCCATTGAGGGCACCGCTGGCGATGGTCGGGGTATAAACGATGCCGTTTTTGATGACAAACACGTTGTCTCCCGTGCACTCGGCCACGTAGCCCTGTTCATTGAGCATGATGCCCTCTTCACACCCGGCCTGGATGCATTCGATCTTGGCCATGATGTTGTTCAGGTAGTTCAGACTTTTGACCTGGGGGCTGAGGGCTGCAGGAGTCGGGCGGCGGGTAGCGCAGGTGATGAGGTTCAGCCCGGTCTCATACTTTTCCTTGGCGTACAAGGTGATGCCGCTGGCGATGATGATGACGCCAGCTTTGGGGCACTGGTAAGGATTCAGCCCCAGGGAGCCCACGCCACGGGTGATGACGAGGCGGATGTAACCATCGCGAAGATTGTTAGCAGCTACCGTTTCCACGGTCGCTTTTTCCATTTCTTCGATGGAAATCGGGATGGTGAGGCAGATGGAACGGGCGCTTTCATACAGGCGCACCAAGTGCTCCGTCAGGCGGAAAACACGACCATTGTAAATGCGGATGCCTTCAAAGCAGCCATCTCCGTAGAGCAGACCGTGATCGAAGACCGAGACTTTAGCCTCGGATTCAGGAACGAGTTTGCCGTCGAGGTGAATGAGCAGATTGGAGGAAGCCATGATGGATGAATGGGAGGGCGTGGAGAATGCCAGTCACACGCTCGTTTGCAAGTGTCTGCTTGCGGTCTGCATCACAGGATGCAGAGCGGCGCTGAGAAAACGGGAATTAACGACTGAGGTCACCCTGGCAGAGCACTTTGAAGCCTGCCCGGCCAAGTACATCGGCCCCCATGTCCACGTCATCGCAATGGAGGGCGAAGAGTGGGAATAGGCTGGGGCGAACCAATAACGGGTAGCAAAATTCGATGTTCAATTCTGCCGCTAGCAGCACTGATAAGCATTCGGTAAGCCGACGATCCGACTCGCTGAGTTCCACGACGATGATGAAACAATCGGTGTGAGGAATGCCTTTTTCAATGAAGAGCATGGCTGCGCTTTCAGGGTCGCTCAGGATCAAGCGTACCAAGGTCATTTCTGTCGTGTCCTGCATGGACAGGCCCAAGACTTCAATGGCATTCTCCTGGAGGAGTTTGACCAGAGCCATGAGAGAACCGACTCGGTTGGGTAGAAAGACCGAAAGCTGGCGGATGGGGCTGCTCTTGGCGGTGGCGGCAGGGGTTTCTTGCAGAGAGTTTGACTGCATGATGGAGTGGGGTAGAGGTGAAACTAGCCCGCAGGGCCGATGGTGGAGCGGGATTCATCAAAAAGAGTCACGCGCAATGGGATGGTGAACAGCACATTGCCTGCGAGTTCCAGCACCCAGCGATAGACGCCCTGCCTTTCGATACGCAAGCGCTGCAAGTTTAGGACGATATTTCGGGTGACGAAGGGGACGAAATTCGATGGGAAGCTGACATCCACTGCGGGGTCAAAAGGGGGCAGGCACTCCTGGCCGGCAGGGTCAATGCAGCGGATAAGGAAGGCGTGATGCCCCGTATCCATGGGCTCAAACATGAGCCGGATAACCAGGGAGCAATGCGGGTGAACCACGGGAAACTCACGGGCACAAAGCGTGTCGAATGCGCCTAAAATGCAGAGTTTTCCAGAGTAATCGGACGCGGAGTCGCAAAGGGTGGCGAGTTGGACCGTCATGTCTGTCAGGAAAAGGCAGGGAACTAAGAGCCGCGCTTGAAGAGCTTGCGGAAGAATCCACCCAGCGTTTTTTGCTCAGGCGGTGGTGGGGGGGGGGCAGCTTCGGCTGGGCGTGTTTCTTGGGACGGAATGCCCTCCATCTCGCCTTCATCCACCGCCAAAGCCTGAGGCACATCTTTGAGTGCAGCCACCAGGGGATCATCGGTAGGGGCACCTTCAAAGTATTTGGTGAAAACCTCATTCACGATCGGTGCCGCAATGGCCCCGCCGCCGACTTTTTCTCCAGGGCGGCCCTCATACACCACCGCAAAGGCGAGCACGGGCTGGCTCGCAGGTAAGAAGCCAGTGAACCAGGCCAGGTTTTGCTCCTTGGCAGGCACCCACTGGGCCGTGCCGGTCTTGCCTGCGATCTGAGCTTTTTTGATGGCGGCATTGCGGCCTGTACCCCCGCTGCCAGATACCACCGCCACCATGCCTTTGACCACGGTGTCTCGGTGTCCTGGGTCGAGATTGATCTGGCGGCGCACGCGAGGCTCTGTGGCATCCACGACGATTTCGCCGATGGTCTGCACCTGTTTCACCAGGCGTGGTTGCGGCATGTTCACGCCATCACCGATCGCTGCCATGGCCTGGCAAACCTGTAGGGGAGTCACTAAAACGGCACCCTGGCCGATGGCGATGTTGGCCAGTTCACCGCCTAGAATGCGGTGATCTGCATTGGTCGGCACGTTGCCTGCGACTTCCCCTTTCAGAGGAATGCCGGTGCGTTCGCCGAAACCCAGTCGCAGCGCCATATTCGTGATGGGATCTGCCCCGGTATCGAGTGCTGCTTGGTAGAACCAAGTGTTGCAGGAGCGTTTGATGGCGGAGATGACGTTCATCGGGCCTTCATCCGACTTCGTATTCCAGTTGTTGAAGTAGCGATCTCCGACCAGGAACGATGTGCCGCAATTATAACTCGTGGAGGCGCTCACTTTGCCACTCTCTAAAGCGCCCAGGGCGGTCACAATTTTGAAAGTGGAGGCAGGTGGGTAACCGCCGCGAAAGCAACGATCCGTCGTGGGTTTGCGTGGGTCATTCTGCAGTTCTTGTAAACGCGCATTGCTGATGCCAGGGACAAACTCGTTGAGGTTGAATCCTGGATTTGAAGCCATCGCTAGAATATCGCCATTGCGGATGTCCATGATGACCATGGCACCACCATTGCGAGCCCCTTTTTTGAGGGCGTTTTCGGCGTGTTTCTGGAGATTGAAATCCAGGGTGGTAACCACTGTGCGGCCTGGGGCAGGGCGGCGCAGCACTTCATCAGCCAGCAGTTTGCCATCCGGATCGAACAGCAAGTTGATCTCCCCTGGAATGCCCTTGAGCCAGGAATCAAAGGTTACTTCCAGGCCATCGCGCCCTTCCATTTCTTCAAACAGTTGATCGCCATCGGCAATGGGGCCTTGAGGGAGGGGGCGTGTCTTGCCCGTATAACCAACGATGTGGCAAGCGCTATCCTCTTTGGGGTAATTGCGGATGTAGGCGGGCTGAAGAAGCAGGCCATCCTCTAAAAGCGGAGCGAGCAGTTTTTGCTGCTCGGAGTTGATTTCCACATTGAGGTTGTCCTCCACCGAAAACACCAAAGGCAACCAGCGGCGATGCTCGTAATGGCTCAGCAGGCGCTCGTCCGGCAGCGACCAATTTTTCCCCAGGACGCGATTTGCCGCATCAATCTTGCCTTTGGCAAAGCTCAGGATCTTTTCTGGAGTGGCCTTCTCCATGAAGGGAAAATTCAGCGCGAGGTAATTGACCACTCGGTTGGTGGCGAAGGCAATACCGTTGCGATCCACAATTTGCCCACGCGGGGCAGGGATGCTCAGCCGCATGGTTCGTGCCTCTTTCTGCGTCAGGAGCGTGGCAGAGAGATCGCCCTTTTTCTTTTCTTCTCCTTCATTGCCGACAGACACATTTTGCACGGGGACAGCCTTGGGGGCTTCCTGGGCGGAGGCAGCAGGGATGGTAGAGAGTAGGCAATAGCCGAGAGCCAGCGATTGCCAGGGGCGATAAAACACAGTCTGCATGAGGGTGGGCATTCGTCCGGCGGACAGGGACGTCCCACAAGATGCCGGGTGAGCCCTCCCCCGTCAAGGTACACGTCAGGTTCCCGTCTGCGCCTGCATGAGATTTCGCACGTATTTGCCCAGAAGATCAAATTCCACGTTTAACCGCATCCCTGCCGCTTTGGTGTGGAGATTGGTAACCTGAAAGGTGTGGGGAATGATCCAGCAGACAACACTTTGAGAGGTGACTTCCGCTGCGGTTAAAGAGATACCATCCAGGCAGATCGACCCTTTGGGAATGACTAAGCCAGCATACTCTGCGGGCAACGCGACCTCTAGACGATAATCTTGCCCATGCGGACTCCAGTCTAAAACGGTGACGGTAGCGTCCACGTGCCCCTGAACAAAGTGCCCTCCAAAGCGGGCGCTCATGCTCATGGCCCGCTCCAGGTTGACTAAGCTACCGGGAATTAAATCTCCCAGACTGGTGACTTTGAGCGTCTGCATGAGCAAATCAAAACAGGCTGTCTGCTGGGAGATGTCCCATTCGGTGACTGTCAGGCAGCAGCCATTGACAGCGATGCTTTCGCCTTCGGTGAGTTCGGCGGCTAAGGGACCGACTTTGAGTGTCAAGCGTGCGCTTTCGCCGCGCGCTTCCAGAGAAAGAACGGTGCCGGTGCATTCGATGAGGCCTGTGAACATGGGGATTTTGCTACACGGAGGAAGCGCCCCTGTCGAATGGGTAATCGGCTGTGGCCTGACGAGATTCTCTTTTCTCTCGAAGCCGCATTTTTGCCTTGTCGGCGAGACGGACGAAACTCACACTCGTAGGCTTAAGACTTCCCATCTATCATGAATGCTGCTGTACACCGTCCCCTCACCACGTTTTTGCTCGGCCTGACTATACCGTTGATGGCCACGGCAGAGATGCGTGCTTGGAAAAATAAGGCCGGGGTCTCCATTGAGGCTGAAATGGTAGCTGTGGATGTGGCTGCACGCACCATCACCATCAAGCGTGCGGATGAAAAGACCTTCACCATCCCAATTGACAGTCTGAGCGATGAGGACAAAGCCTTTGCGGCAGAGCAGTGGAAAAAAATGCAGTCCATGCCTGCTGCCGCCCCTGCCACTGCGGCTGCGCCAGGAACTCCCACGTCCCCTGCGCCGGGTGCTCCAGCCCCTAAAACCGCCAGTGCCAAGCCAGCCCCTGCGCGGCCTGTTTTGGCCATCACCCCGGCCAATAAATTCAAGGTGCCAAACAGTGCTGACTACATCCGTACGGTGTTGAAAACCCGTCCTCGTTTGGTCCACGCAGCACAGGGCTGGGCCTATGTGAAGGGACTGCCAGCGGCAGATCCTGTGGCGGCTAAAATGCTGGAGAATCTCAAGGCTGGGGGTGAAAAGCTTCTGGAAGCGCCTGAACTGACGCGTATTTTTGGTGAGCAGCGTGGCACCGTGACACCGGGCTCTAAAGCCATCTTCCGTATGGCGACACTCGGCACTCTAAATTTTGTGGACGGTGATCCTCGCTGGAAAGAGCGTGGGGTGCGTGAATTGATCGCCATCACAGATCCAGCAACGTTTCAAAACTGGTATGTGGACGAGCCGCCTGTGACGGCAGATTTCCTCATCGCGGCGTCTTTGGGCTATGATTATTTCCGGGACGGTCTGAATGAAAAACAGGCGACGGATGCCCGCACTTACATGATTGAAAAAGGTATCGGGGCTCTGGCTGCTTTTCTCAAAGGAGAGCCCGTGCCAGAATCTGCCCGTGGCAAAGCCGCAGGCTCGGATGCGGCACCGAAACCTAAGGCAGCGCCGAAAGCTGCGGCGAAAGGTGAATCTGAAGAGGAGCCTGATTCTGAACACATGGCAGCGGCTTCGGCCCTCATTTTAGCCGCTTTTTGTTTGAGTGATGAAGACCCTAGCGCGGCTAAGCAGGCGATGGATGCGGCTGGTAAGGTCTTTGGTAAAGGCATGCTGCGCTTTGCCCCGGCGGGTATCTGGCCTGAAGGCATGGAGTCTGGAGAGCAGGTGCTAGATTACGCCATCCTGGTTTTGCAGACCTTGAAGGCAAACGCAGGCAGTGACCTCGGTTTCAGTCTTTTGGAAGGTCTGCCTCAAGCGGGCTTAGCCCGTGTACATCTGGTGGGACCTACCAACCAGTTGTTCAATTATGGGGATGCACAGGGTTCCGCCCTCACTCGGCCCTGGGTTTCCACTTGGTTAGCCGGAGCCCACGGCAACATGGGGACTAAGGCCCTCACCGCCGGCGCTGCTCCTGGACCGGATACGGCCTTTTTGAATCTGGCCGGTCACCTGATGTACTACAATCCGCATGCCGCAGGGGACGGTGCGCCGGACAGCATGGATTATTCCTTCCCAGGTGGTTCTGTGGCTGCCCTGCGTAGCAGTTGGGAAAAGGATGCTTATTACGTTGCCGTCAAAGGTGGCGACAATAGTATTCCGACTGCGCAGCTTGATTTGGGCAGCTTCGTTTTAGAAGCAGGTGGTAAACGCTGGGGCATTGAACTGGGCGGCGAAAGTGATCGGGCTCCCGGCTTTAAACCTGCTGCGGACCGGACCAAACGTTACGAACTTTATGTGGAAGGCACTCCGGGGCAAAACACCATTTCTTTAGGCGGAAACCAGGAACTGGATGCCAAAGCCTCCGTGATCGTCAGCCACAGCACACCAGCTCTGGGTATCACGGCCGTGGATCTCTCCAAAGGCTACTCCAAGGCCGCCAAAGATGCTTTTCGTGGAGCCATGATGGTGCGCGGGGCCAAACCTTATGTGGTGCTGCAAGATGATCTTTCGGTGAAAAATACCACCCCAGTGACATGGTCCATGCACACGCGTGCTGAAGTGACCGTAGAAGGCGGGAAGGCCACTCTGAAGGACAAGGAGCAGACCCTGCACGCGGTGATTCTATCTCCTGCCGGAGCAACCTTTACGACGGAAGATGCTCCAGAACCGAAGAGTGAGCAGATGAAAAAGCTGACCGGGATCAAGGTGCTCAAAGTCAATCTGGGTGCCGTAAAAGGGCCTCAGACGATCAGCATCGCTTTTGCTTTGGGCGAAGCCCCCCCGGTGAATCCGGTGAAACCCATCTCCGAATGGGAGCCCAAGCGCTAAAGCCTAATCCGTCATCCAACAAAAAAGCGCCAGAGGAGACTCTGGCGCTTTTTTGTTTATGAATGGAAGTGCTATCGAAGGGTTTTCGATGCTATCCATCCATTCGGGTGAGCCGATTAACCCACGATGATACCTTTTGATTTGCGCTCTTTTTCGCGCTCTAAGAGAGGAATAGCCTCGCTTGTTTCAATCAGCGGGATGCCGAGATCGCCGATCTTCGCGTAAGTAAGACCATTGAAGACAGACACGTCATTGGCGAGTCCTTTAAAGACATCTTCAACGCTGTAAAGCCCATTGGAGCCGCCGCAAGCCACGACGAGATCGCGCAGGATTTCCCAGGTGTCGCGAGCGTTCCCCGGAGCGTTGACTGCCTTGTTCAGTTTTTGCAGGCGGCCTGTGACATTGATCATGCTACCGCGCTTTTCTGCGTAGGCTGTGCCTGGAAGCACCACGTTGGAAAGCTCTGCTGTGGCATTGGCGAGAATGTGCAGGGTGGTGAGGAAACCGATTTTTTCGATGTCACGGCGTTCGAAACCGACTTTGAGGAGGTTTTCTCCCAGGGCCAGGACGGCACGAAGTCGGCCGCGGCTCATCAGTTCCGTGATGCCTGCAAGGCGGCTGCCAGGCTCAATGCCGAGGATCTCTTTGGCCCCGAGGGTATTGGGGTTTTTGTCGGCAGCGAAAAGATAGTTGTCTCCTTCGCTTTGACGTTGGATGACGTCCACATTTTCAGTGCCGAGCACCCGTGCAAGTTGCTTGACGAAGAAAAGCTCTTCATTGGTCATGCGGGCGCTGGCGATGATGGCGATTTCTTCGCCCTTCAGGCCAGAAAGACCTTCCGCCACGGCTTGGATGGATTTTTTCCAAGTGCTGATCTCATGCTTGCCACCGGATTTTACCAGAGGATCTGTGAGGCGGAACTCACTGTTGACGAAGTGGAAGTCGAGACGGCCACGGTCACACATCCACGTGGAGTTGACGTCGTTGTTTTCACGCGGGGTCTGGCGGAAAATGGTATCACCGCGGGCGCCGATTTCCATGTTGCAGCCACGGCCACAGCCTGTGCAAACGCTGTTAGTCTCGCTGAGGAACCAGACGCGCTGCTGAAAGCGGAAGTCCGTGGAGGTGAGGGCACCCACTGGGCAGATATCCACCGTGTTGAGGGAGTAATTGTGCTCCAAGCGCTTGCCAGGATGAACGGCCAGCGTGGTGTGGCTGCCGCGTTCGGTGAACCCCAGAACAGGCTCGTCCGCGATTTCCGCCGTGAAGCGGATGCAGCGGCTGCACATGATGCAGCGCTCGTCGTCCAGACGAACACGTGGGCCGATGTCCACATTCTTCGGCTTTTTGACCTTGTTCTCACGGAAGCGGCTTTCGCCCTTGCCGTGCTCCACGCTGAATTCCTGGAGGCGGCATTCGCCAGCCTGGTCACAGATGGGGCAATCTAGTGGATGGTTGATGAGAAGGAACTCCATCACTCCCTTGCGGCATTCCTGCGTCAAAACGGATTCCGTGCGGATGCCCATGCCTTCAGCGATGGTATTGGCACAAGCAATGACGGGACGTGGCATCCAGCCGATCTTCGGCATGCCATGTTCGTCCTTTTCTGCTTCTTGGCCAGGGGCTGGGCGAGGCGGCATGCCCATTTCTACGAGACACATGCGGCAATTGCCCGGGCTGGAAAGCTTCGGGTGGTAGCAATAATGCGGCACTTCTTTCTTCACCTGCTTGCAGGCTTCGATCATGCGAGTGCCCTTGGGAAACTTGTACCAGACGCCGTCAATTTGCACATTCACCAAGTCAACAGGTGGGGGTGCGGTGGGGGTAGCGGCGGCAGCGGGAGCAGACATGGGCGGAAAAGCGGAGTTTGGGGATTATCGGAGCCGTCGGGAGAGGGGCAACCCGAATTTGTGAAAAATTTCACAAGCAATGATACGGATGATTTCGCTCTTGGAGAAACACAGTTATTTCCTCAGAGAGCGTTCCTCCTGGCGTGGGCATCTTCTGGAAGTCTTGCTAGAACTGTTATGAGACACCGCTGACGTCCTTGTGATCTATGGAATGCGAATCTGATGATGTATTCAGTGGATCTTTTTGCAAAATCGAGGTGGTGCTCTTCCCGCCTATCTCGCTACTTTCTCCCCAGATCATGCCCATTTACGAGTTTTACTGCCCCGAGAACAACACGGTTTACCAGTTCCTCGCGCGGAGCCTTGCCTATGGAGACAAAGTGCCGACCTGCCCGGACAACCCTGCGTTTAAACTGCAAAAACAGGTTTCGCGTTTTGCGATCATTGGCAAGGCCAAGGAAAATCTGGAGGGGGACCCCTTTGCTGGATTGGATGAGGAAAAGATGGATGCTCTGATGCTCGAGATGGAAGGCGAGATGGGGGCGATGAATGAAGACAATCCCGATCCTAGGCAATTGGGCCATCTGATGCGGAAAATGACCGATTTGATGGGGGACAAAACACCTCCAGAGTTACGCGAGATGGTGAAGCGTCTGGAGGCAGGAGAAGATCCAGAAAAGCTGGATTCTGAATTTGGCGGGCTGGGAGAAGCGGGAGATGTGGACCTTTTTGCGACCGTTAAAAAGATGGTTCAGGGGGGGCGCGCACCCATTCGAAATCCCAAACTCTACGAAATGAGAGAGTGGGTGGGGCATGAGTAGAAGTGACGTTATAGTTCAGCCCAGGCCTGACCCAGGTGCCGGATGACATCCGTCGGTAGCGTGCTTTCGGCAGCTTGCGCACGTGCGTGGATCTCGGCGGCCCTGCCACAGAGCCAGGCGGCGAGGCCTGCGGCAAAATGCGTACGGATACCCTGGCCTATGAGGGCTGCGGAGACGCCCGTGAGCACATCCCCCATGCCTCCTATGGCCATACCAGGGTGACCGGTGGTGTTATACAGAGTGTCCAGCCCGTGGGTCGCAATGACAGTGCGGGCCCCTTTGAGAAGAAGAGTATGCCCTAAATGGTCGGTGGTCCAGCTTGCCGCCTGTTCACGTCGCGTGAAGTTGGCGCAGTTAGGCAGCAGCCTGGCCATTTCACCGGGATGAGGCGTGAAAAGATGCGAGGCAACGCAATCATCCAGAGTCTCATGTTCCTGGCGTGCCAGTGCGGTGAGGGCATCGGCATCCACGACGCAGCGCACTGATGTTTGACGAATCATCTCGATGTATTCAGCTTCATCGGTGAAACCCAGCCCGGGGCCGATGCCTATGGCGTCAAAACGCATGTTAAGCACCTCCCGGTAATCTTGGACGGATTTCACCATGACCTCAGGTGGGACGCGGCAAGCGAGGATGTCGTAGGCGTCTTCTTTGACAATCAAAGTCACCAGGCCAGCCCCAGCACGCAAGGCAGCGCGGCAGGCCAATTCGGCTGCCCCATAATACCCACGCGAGCCAGCGAGGATGCCCACCCGGCCTGCTTGGCCTTTGTGAAAATCAAAGTTCCGTCGCGGAAGGTGAGGGCGCAAAAACTCTGGGGTGAGCAGGTTTTCTTGAATTGCCTCCTTGGGCATGAACGGGGCCAGTTGAGGCAGGGGAACCAGCGCCAACCTGCCCACATGATGCGTCGCTGCATCAGCTACCAGGCCTTTTTTACAGGCGGCAACGGTGGCCGTGATGTCCGCCACCACACAGTCTGGGTGGGGCTGGCCTGTATCACCATCTAGACCCGAAGGAATGTCCATGGCGACGGTGACGGCCCGGTGGCTGATCCGTAGCTGGTTCATCTCCTGTGCAAGCGCAGAAAGACTGGGGCGCAAGGGCCCCTGGCTGCCGATGCCTAGCAATCCATCCAGCAAGACTACGGGAGCTTGGAGATTTAAAAGAGGCGGATGATGGAGCCTTTCCATGCCCTTTAACTCGTTCCAATGTTTCAGCGGCAGGGCTTTCATGTTACCCGGCTCGCCGCTAAGACGGGCCAGCAATGTCCATCCCTGTTTTTGGAGTTCGCGTCCAGCCACCAGGGCATCGCCGGCATTGTTGCCGCTTCCCAGGTAGAGAATGAGCGTGCCGGGGGTGAGAAAAAAATGGCGGATGACCTGGGCGATGCCTATGCCCGCCACCTCCATAAGATCGGATGCCTGCACGCCCTGGGCAAACGCACCTTCTTCCATCTCCTGCATCTGGCGGCATGTCACCAGCATGGTCGTGAGAGCTTATTTGGCACGTTTGTAAGCCACAATGCCCTGGGCGATGCCTTCGGCGATGCGGGCGCGGAATTCACCCGTCATCATACGGGCTCGTTCCGTGGGATTGCTGACGAAACCACACTCCACCAGCACGGCGGGGTTGCGCTCTGTTTTCCGGATGACATGGAAGCTGGCGTGCTTGACCCCACGGTTGGTCATGCGGGTGCGCTGGACCAAGTAAGCCTGGATGTAGGCAGCCAGAGTGTAGCCCCGGGAAAAGTGATAGAAGGTCTCGACTCCGCTGCCGCTGCCGCCACGGTTGTAGTTATAGTGGACGCTGACAAAGATGGCATTGCCATAGCGGTTGCCTGCGGCGGAGCGGTCTTGCAGGGGGATGAACACATCGCGGCTGCGGGTCATGATGACCTTGATGCCCTCTTTACGCAAAAGCTGCTCCACACGTCGGGCAGTATCCAGGGCGAGGTGCTTTTCATAAACGTAACCAATGGCAGCACCCCGGTCATGGTCTCCATGTCCTGCATCCAGGATCACGGTGTCAAAGGCCTGAGCCAAGGGGCTGAGGAACATGCTGGCGAAAAGCACGAGCCAGAGGACCTGAGACCGGAAAGAGGTGAAGTTCATGCAGGAAAATCGAGGGGGATGAAAGAACTGGCCGTGGACTGGCAGGCGGCAATCGAAACGCAAGCATGCAGACCGCTGGTAAAGAATCCAGTAAGCCTGTTTCAGGAGGAACGGTCAAGCAGTTTGGCGGATCCCTCTTCGGGCAAATTTCAGGCAAGTTCCATGCCACGATGGCGGTCACTGAAGCCTTATAAAAAATGACTTTTGACCTTTGTTCAAATGAGGGAAGGACTAGACTGAGCGACTTCATGAGATTCTTTCCGATTATAATGCTGCTTGTGGGAGGTTTTTGGACCTGCTCGGCTCTGGCCCAAACCCCTACCGCACCCAAGCCGACGCTGGCGAATGTCGCCTATGGCACGCATGAAAAGCAGGTGCTGGATTTCTATCAGGCGGCTTCAGACCAACCGGTGCCATTGCTGTTTTTCATCCACGGCGGTGGCTGGATGAATGGGGATAAAGCCAATCCTGACTTTCTGGCGAAATGCCTGGAATCTGGGATCTCTGTGGTGTCCATCAACTACCGCCTCATCCCAGACGTGAGTGCGGACAAAAGTGTGCCGCCGGTGAAGGCCTGTTTGGATGATTCAGCCCGCGCTCTGCAATTCGTGCGCAGCAAGGCCGCGGAATGGAAGATTGACAAAACTCGCATCGGCGGCTGCGGTGGTTCGGCAGGCGGATTCAATGCTCTTTGGCTGGCTTTTCACCCGGACATGGCCGATGCCAAAAGTGCAGACCCTGTGGCCCGTGAATCTACCCGGCTGACCTGCACGTTAGGCTTTGTCCCCCAGACATCCCTGGACCCGCAGCAGATGCGTGATTGGATTTCTAACAATGATTATGGTCACCACGCTTTTCTATTGGCCAGCTACCAGGAGTTTGTGGATAAGCGCGGGTCGCTGATGCCCTGGATTGAAAAGTTTTCGCCCTATGCTCTGGCGACCTCGGATGACCCCCCCGTATATCTGTTTTATGACTCGGTACCTGCCATGGGCAAGGATGCCAAAGACCCGCCACACTCCGCCAATTTCGGGGTGGGGCTGGAAGAGAAACTGAAGAAGGTGGGCATTCCTTATGAATTGAATTATACCGGAGGTCCAGAGGTGAAACACCCGGACATCTTTGGCTTTTTGTTGGAGCATTTGAAGTGAGTAAGCTCAAGGGAGATGCTGGACGAACGTGGGCAATGGTGGGACGAATGCGGCAGAGTTGTGTTTTGAGTTTACAATTTTCCATCTATGGCCGCGCAGGCTGAAAGTTGAAGGTTTGCCAAATCCGACACAAACTTTGCTGATGTTTTAGTCGTCCGCAGTCCGTTTCGGACGAGTGACAGGCTTGTGCCCAACCGCATGAAAGGGGCAAGCTGCTCAACCAACTGCATGAAAAAGTCGCTCTGCATTCTCTTCCTGTCGGCTGTCCCTGCTTGGGCAGCGATTGACTTTGCGCATCAGATTGTGCCCGTTTTGCGCAAGCACTGCGCTGAGTGTCACATGGGAGATAAAAAGAAAGGGGGCTTTTCCATGAATGATCGTGGTTCCCTGATGACGGGTGGGGAAAAAGGTCTGGTGGTGAATGCCAAAGTGCCGCATGAGAGCATGTTGTTAGACGTGGTAACCACTGAGGATAAAGAGCTGCGCATGCCGCCGAAGGGGCCGGGGCTAACCAAAGATGAAATCACCTTGCTGAAGCAGTGGGTGGCGGAAGGACTTCCCTGGGAAGCGGGTTTTGCCTTTAAAAAGCCAGCTTATGAGCCGCCTTTGAAACCACGCCAGGTGAACTTACCTTCTGCCATGGATGGGCGTGAAAATCCAGTGGATCGCCTGGTGGATGCCTACTTTGTAGAGCGGAAATTGGCTCGTCCAAAGATGTTAGAAGACGGCGCTTTCATGAGGCGCGCCTATCTGGATCTTATCGGCCTGTTGCCGATGCCGGAAGAATTGGCGGATTTTCAGGCGGACAAAACAGCGGGTAAGAGGGAACGTCTGGTGCAATCTTTGTTGGCCCGGGATGTGGACTATGCCGAACACTGGCTGACCTTTTGGAACGACCTGCTACGCAATGATTACGGCGGTACCGGATTCATCACCGGGGGCCGAAAGCAGATCAGCAAATGGCTGTATGAATCTTTGGTGAATAACAAAAGGTTTGACCAATTCACGCGTGAGCTCATCGCACCACCCACCGATGATAGCCGGGGTTTCATTGATGGCATCAAATGGCGTGGCGAGGTGAGTGCGGGGCAAACGGTGGAGATCCAGTTTGCACAGAGCGTGGGCCAGTCATTCTTGGGGATCAACCTGAAGTGCGCTTCCTGCCACGACAGCTTTGTGGACCGTTGGAAATTAGATGAAGCCTATGGACTGGCCGCGATCTATGCCGAGAAACCTCTGGACATTCATCGCTGTGACAAGCCCGTGGGACGTCAGGCGAAAGCAGGTTGGTTGTTTCCAGAGATCGGAAATGTAGAAGCCTCTGCGCCCAGGGCAGAACGTTTACAGCAATTGGCCGCCCTGATGACCCATCCTGAAAACGGGCGGTTCACTCGCACCATCGTGAATCGTCTTTGGCATCGTCTGATGGGGCGTGGCATCGTGCATCCTTTGGATGCCATGGACACACCTCCATGGAATGCGGATCTGCTGGACTTCTTAGCGACTCATTTGCAGAAAAATGAATATGATCTAAAGCAGACTCTGCAACTCATCGCCACTTCTCAGATTTATCAGTCCCGGGGAGATGTGATGACTGGCGAAGCCGAAGATGCAGCTTACGTCTTCAAAGGTGTGCGGTCCAAGCGACTAACGGCGGAGCAGTTTCTCGATGCAGTCTGGAGATTGACCGGAGCAGCACCCTCGAAAATGGATGCTTCCGTGTTCCGTGGGAAGCCTGATCCCGCGCTGGCCCAGCAGATTCAACTTCAAGGTAAATGGATTTGGGGAGACTCGGCGCTGCCTGGAAATATCCCACCCGCAGGAGAGAAGATCCTTTTGCGGAAGATTCTGAAACTGGATCAAGCCGTGGCTGCAGGATCTGCTATCATGACCTGTGACAATGGTT
Source organism: Prosthecobacter dejongeii (assembly GCF_014203045.1). Taxonomy (NCBI): domain Bacteria; kingdom Pseudomonadati; phylum Verrucomicrobiota; class Verrucomicrobiia; order Verrucomicrobiales; family Verrucomicrobiaceae; genus Prosthecobacter; species Prosthecobacter dejongeii. The sequence continues at coordinate 32,489 of NZ_JACHIF010000013.1, read as the reverse complement.
TTTCTCTCTACATCAACGGGCGCAAAGTGACAGGAAGCGAAAACTGGGAGCAGATTGTCGCTGTTCCATTGGCTGACAAACTTGTGGTTGGGCCAAATACCCTCGTGGTCATTGCCACCAATGCTGGCAAAGGACCCAATCCTGCCGGGTTGTATTTTGAGGCTCGGCTTAAGTTGGCGGATGGAAAAGAGATCTCTGTGACTACCGACGACACCTGGGAGTGGAATGCTACCATTCCGGAAGGCAAAGAAGGCCGACTGGGAGCCGTGGCGGCCAAGAGCTGGAAACCTGTGGTGGTGGTGAAAACTCTCGGGGCCTGGAAGCAACGGCTGGATTCACAGGGCCCGGCCCTGCTGGCTCAAGGTGGAAAAAATGGTCACCTCATGGTGCGGGCAAGTTTGCTGAAAAGCGATTTTCTGATGCGCTCTCTCGGGCGACCCAATCGGGATCAAATCGTCTCCATGCGTCCAAACGAGATTACCACATTGGAAGCGTTGGATCTATCCAATGGTGAGGCCTTGACGACCACGCTCGCACGTGGTGCTGAGACCCTGGCTGCACGTGACTGGAAAACTCCTGAGGCGCTTGTGAACTGGATTTATGAGTCAGTTCTTTCCCGAGATCCGACCAGCACGGAATTGCAAGCTGCCTTGGAAGCCATCGGCGAAAAGCCGACGGTGATTCCGATCCAAGATTTGTTATGGGCTGTGGTCATGCAGCCTGAGTTTCTGTTTGTTCGTTAACCTTTTAGAGGAATCCAGATCATGAACCTCGAATTCGATACCCAGGCACCGACATCCATTGTTAGGCGGGATTTTATCAAGCAACTGGCAGCGGCTGGAACGGCTGCATGGATGACGGGTGCTCCACAAATGGTGAAAGGCGCTGCGTTGCAACATCCCCAAGCGAAGGCGGATGCCTGCATCCTGCTCTGGATGGCTGGTGGCATGGCCGCACCGGAGACCTTTGACCCGAAACGTTATGTGCCCTTTGAAAAGGGTGTCGAAGTGGCGAAAATGCTGAGCACCTTTCCGGCGATTGATACGGCTGTGGATGGAGTCAAAATCTGTCAAGGTCTGGAGAATATCGCCCAAGTGATGGATCGTGCCACGCTCATCCGCAGTGCGGTGCAGCCTGATTTGGGCAGCATTTTGCACAGCCGTCATCAATACCATTGGCACACAGGGTATGTCCCCCCTCAGACGGTGGCTTGCCCGCACATTGGTTCCTGGATGGCGAAGGTGCTGGGGTCGCGAAATGCGGTGATGCCTTCATTTGTAAACATCGGTCAGAGGCTGGAAGGGGTGGGTGAAAGTGAGGAACTGAAAGCCTTTACGACGGCAGGCTTTTTTGGCAGCGAATATGGGCCCATGAACCTGCCTTATCCAGAAGATGCTGCGACCTCGGTGCGGCCACCCAAAGGCATGGATGCGGGGCGCTTTGCCAGTCGGGATAAGCTGTTCCGCAAACTGGTGGATCAAAGTCCGCAGCGTGATTACATGAGTGATCACCAGCAGCAGTCATTGATCCGCAGCATGAACAATGCCTATCGTTTGTTGAGTTCGAAAGAGCGGGAGGCTTTCGACATCACTTTGGAACCCAAGGAGAACTATGCCAAATATGACACAGGTCGTTTCGGTCGCGGCTGCTTGCTGGCTCGGAGACTGGTGGAGGCCGGTGTGCGTTTCGTCGAAGTGACGACGGAATATGTGCCCTTTTTCCAATGGGATACGCACAAGGATGGCCACACCACAGTGGAAGGACTGCACAAGGAGATGGACTTACCCATCGCCACCCTGGTGCGAGATCTTGAAGAACGGGGTTTGTTAGACCGCACATTGATTGTCCTTGCTAGTGAGTTCAGTCGAGATGCCATCATGGAGGGCAAGCCTGGATCCAATGCCAATGACCAAGCGACCTTTAAGGTGGAGCGCTTGGAGGAGATGAAACATTACGGTCTGCATCGGCATTTTACCGCAGGGACCAGTGTGGTGATGTTCGGGGGTGGTGTGAAGAAAGGTTTTGTTTATGGGGAGACGGCGGATGAACGCCCCCTGGTGGCGACCAAGAATCCAGTGAGTGTGATGGATCTACACGCCACCATCATGACCGCAATGGGCATCAGTCCGAAGACGGAATACCTCATCGAAGGTCGACCTTTTTATGTGACAGAAGATGGCAAAGGGAAGGCAGTGGCGGATCTTTTTGCTTAAACAGACACACTTTCCAGATGACTGGAAACATGGACGTTGTCTCAACGTTACCCGCTTGTGAAATCACTGCTATTCTTCTGCCTGCTCCTCCTTTGTGGCTTGGCATCTGCTGCACCGCCGAATGTTCTGTTTTTGTTTGCCGATGATATGCGCTCAGATTCCCTGGGAGCCCTGGGCGATCCTGTGGTGAAGACACCGAACTTAGATGGCTTGGTCCAGCGTGGATTCATCTTCACCAATGCTTACAATTTGGGAGGCAATTCGCCGGCGGTCTGTATGCCCAGCCGGAACATGATGATGAGTGGTCGTGCTTACACACGCTGGAAAGACTATCTGCCAGTTGGTGCGCCAGAAGCGCGTCGGGGTAAAATGAGTCCTGGAGACGGACCCAATTTTCCTTTGTCCATGAAGGACGCAGGTTACGAAACTTGGCACTTCGGAAAAAAGGGGAATTCGGCGAACCTCATCCAGGCGAAGTTTGATCACGTGCATTACCTGGAGCAAGATCACATGGATCGTCAGCATGGAGAACCAGGCCGTGAGATCATTGATGGGGCCATTCAATTTGTCAGTCAGCGCTCAGATACGAAACCTTTCTTTATGTATTTGGGGTTCAGCAATCCGCATGATCCCCGAGTCGCAGCGCAGTCTTATCGAGATCTCTATGTGGAGGCGCAAATGCCTTTGCCAAGAAACTACTTGCCAGTTCACCCCTTTGATAATGGCGAGATGATGGTGAGAGATGAAATGATCTCTCCTTGGCCACGCTCGCAGATAGAGATTCGCCGCACTTGGCGAGATTATTATGCGACGATCACTGGGCTGGACGCACAGATTGGCCGCTTAATGAAAGTTTTGCAGGAGCGTGGTTTGATGGAGAACACTCTCATTCTTTTTTCAGCGGATCAGGGGATCGCTATTGGCAGCCATGGTTTGTTAGGCAAGCAGAACCTCTATGACCACAGTGCCAAGGCCCCATTGGTCGTAGCTGGGCCCGGTATTCCAAAGGGGAAGAGCGCTGCATTGGTTCACCTGCTGGATATTTATCCCACGGTGTGTGATTTAGTCGGAGCAAATCAGCCAGCGGGGATAGATGGAATCTCCTTCAAGCCGGTGATTCTTGGAAAAAATAAAACCATGCGTGAGGCACTGCTGTTGACCTACATGGACAAACAACGCGGTCTGCGGGATGTGCGTTATAAGTTAATTCGTTATCCTCAGACAGGTGTCACGCAGCTCTTTGACTTGGAAAGTGATCCCCTAGAAATGCAGGATCTTTCGCTCCAGCCAGAGCTTCAGGAACGCAAACAAACCATGCTGAAAAAAATGGCCGAGTTGCAGGCGAAATTAGGTGATGATTTACCTCTTGAAGTTGCTCACCCACGATCTCCATCGTGGAAGATCCCGACTCCTGATGAGATCAAGATCCTGTCGTCGAAATGGAAAATGGAAGCTTCCCACGGGCATCGTGCTGGAGGGCCTCCCCCATTCCCAGTCCAGAAACACTGATTCGTCATTTTTTTTCCATTCATCATGAAGTTTCTTCTTGTTCTCATCTCCTTGTTGGCCGGTGGTGTCGCTCAGGCCGCAGAGAAGGTCCGGCCTAACATTGTATTCATTCTCGCTGATGATTTAGGGGGTAAGGACCTCGGCTGTTATGGCAGCACCTTTCATCAAACTCCTCACCTGGATGCATTGGCGAAACGAGGCATGCTTTTTACCCAAGCCTACTCGGCGAGCCCCTTGTGCTCCCCCACTCGCAGCAGCATCCTCACAGGCATGGCACCTGCCCGCACGGGGATTACAGCGCCAGCTGGTCATGTGCCGCAGGTGATTTTAGAAAAGGGGCTGATGAAGGGCGGGGCCCAAATGAGGGTCTTGGGCGCGGAATCCGTGACACGCATGCGGACGGAGTATGTGACCCTTGCAGAGCTCTTGAAGCAGGCAGGTTATCGCACGGGACATTTTGGCAAGTGGCATCTTGGACCCGCTCCTTATTCGCCTCTGGAGCAGGGTTTTGACGTGGATCTGCCTCATACACCTGGACCAGGGCCAGGGGGGGGCAATGGCTACTTTGCTCCCTGGGCCTTCTGGAAGAATGAAGGTAGTCCTGGGGACCACATCGAAGACCGCATGGCCGAAGAGGCCGTGAAATTCATGCGTGAGAACAAGGATCGCCCATTCTTTCTCAACTACTGGGCGTTCAGCGTGCACTCTCCCTGGATGGCCAAAGCAGACTACATCACAGAAGCTGCGCTACATGCCAACCCAAACAGCGGTCAGCGTAATCCCATGTATGCTGGTATGATTCGCAGTCTGGATGAGGCCGTAGGGCGCCTAACAAAAACTTTGGATGAGCTGAACTTGAGTGAAAAAACGCTCGTGGTTTTCACCAGCGACAATGGCGCGTGGCACAATGTGCCGAAAGAAGCGATGGGTAAAAACAGCAGTTATTCCAATGTGCCTGTGACTAGCAATGCCCCTTTCCGAAGCGGTAAAGCGAGTAATTATGAAGGCGGCACACGGGTGCCTTTACTCATTGCCTGGCCTGGCCATGTGGAGCCAGGCAGTCAGAGTGCTGAGGTGGTGCAAAGTGTGGATTTTTTCCCCACCTTGGTGGAGCTATGCCACTTAAAGTCCCCGGAAGGGCAGCCTCTAGATGGTGTGAGTATCGCGTCCGCAATGAAGGGCGGAAAGGTGGAGCGTGAATCCATTTTCTGTCATTTTCCCCATGGTGGTAGATCGGATATTGAGGGTTTTCTACCGAGCACCTGGGTTCGACGTGGAGACTGGAAGCTGATACGTTTTTTTGCGGCGTCTGAGGATGGGAGTGATCGACTGGAGCTTTATAATCTGGCAGAGGATGTGGGGGAAACTAAAAATCTAGCGGCAGAAATGCCCGAGTTGGTTTCAGACCTCAATAGACTGATCAGCGATTATTTGAAGCGCACGGAAGCCGTGGTGCCGCAGCTTAATCCAGCCTACCAGCGTAAGAGTGAACCTTTTGCGAAAGGGCGTGTGTTCGCCGGCTGGAAATCGAGCGAGCATGCGAAGCTGGAGCTCACGCCCGAGGGCGCGCTGATCATCGACTGCACAGGAGGAGATCCCTGGTTGGCGACCACACTCGTGCCTCAAGGTAAGCATGATTCCATGACGGTGAAGATCCGGTGGCGGTGCACGGCCAAAGGGCAGCCTTTGATTTATTACACCACTATTCAAGGGCAGCCTTTCCACAAAGAGCGCACAGTGCCTTTGCTAGGGAAACCTGACGGTGAATGGCATGAGCAGTCTGTTCAGCTACCGGTGAAGAGTCTCCATTCTCTGCGGCTCGATCCCGCTCAGGGAAAGGGCAGGGTAGAGATTTCCAATCTTTCTCTAATGGGGGGCGATGGCAAGGTGTTGCAAGTATGGCTGCCGTACAAGAAGCCATGATTTGAAGTAAAGATGGTTAGCCTAGATTTCGAAAACTCATGAAAGCGATTGTTTTATTTGTGCTCATTGGACTCATCAGTTTTCATCATGGTCTTGATGCGGCTCCAAATGTCCTGCTGATCTACAGCGATGATCACGGCTGGGCGGATCTAGGGCTGCAAGGGGTGGACCCAGATATTAAAACGCCTCACCTGGACCAACTTGCGAGGGATGGAGTACGTTTTTCTCGTGGCTATGTTAGCGCCCCACAGTGTGTGCCTTCCCGTGCAGGGGTGATCACAGGCACTCACCAAAATCGTTTTGGAGTGGATGATAATAACAAGGGACCGCTACCTTTAGATGTGCTGACTCTACCAGAGAGGCTAAAACAGGCAGGTTATGTCACCGGCATGTGTGGCAAATGGCATCTGGATCTAGGGAATAAAAAAGATGGTCCAAAGACCCTGCGCATCTTGCCTGACCACATGCCGCACAGGCACGGTTTTGATGAATACTGGCGTGGGGAGATGCGCCAGTATTATGCCTCTCATGGACTCGACGGACAGCCCTTTGAGGGTGCGCCAAGATTGGTATTGGATGATCGTTTTCGCATCACGGTGCAGACGGAGGCCGCACTGAGTTTCCTGGATCGAAGGGTGGCGAAGCCGGAGGTGCCTTGGTTCCTTTACCTTGCTTGGTATGCGCCTCATGTGCCGTTGGAGTCACCGGAACCCTGGTATGCCAAGACACCCACACATCTGCCGAAGGAACGTCGTCAGGCCTTGGCAATGATCGCCGCGATGGATGACGGCATCGGGCGACTGCGGACGAAGCTCAAGGAGATGGGTGCCGAGAAAAACACACTGATCTTTTTTATCGGAGACAATGGGGCTCCGCTTAAACGTGGAGCGTGGAATGGTTCTCTGAATGACCCCTTGGTGGGTGAAAAAGGCATGCTGACAGATGGCGGTGTCAGGGTGCCTTTTGTCGCGGCATGGCCTGGCCAAATTCCAGCGGGAAAAGTGTATGAGCAGCCGGTGATGAACCTCGACGTGGCAGCGACTGCCGTGGCCTTGGCTGGACTGCCTCATGACCAAGCACTGGATGGGGTGAATCTTATGCCTTACCTTCTAGGAGAAACCCAAGCATCTCCCCATGAAGCTCTTTTTTGGCGTTGGCGCAGCCAAGCCGCTGTGCTGGAGCACCCCTGGAAGTTGATTGATCTGGGGGGCAAGGAGACCTTTCTTTTCAATGTTTCTGTGCCCACTGGCGAGACGAAAAATCTCATAGACAAGCATCCAGAAATCGCCGCTCGGTTGGATGTAAAACTCAAAGCTTGGAGTCAGACCTTAAAACGTCCTGGAGCTGCTGAACCCCTGCATCCTCAAGATGTGGTTTTCTTTGCAGATCATGTAAAGTCGGCTTTGGCACCAGTGGTTCCTAAAGCAACAGCCGCAGAACCAGGAAGCGTGCAAGGCTGGATTTGCCGAAATGGCAGTCTTGAAGAAACAGAGACGGGGCTGCGAATCATCCCACAGGGCAGGGGGGCTAAAGCTTCCCGTGTCTTCATCACACGCCCAGGTCTCTCCGTTCCAGGCCCGGTCACACTCACTCTGCGAGCGCGAGCACGGAAAGGAGGGACTGCAACGGTAAGCTGGAGGACGAAAGCGGAAGTGGACTTCACCCCAGCGAATCAAACCTCCTTTGAGTGGCCTGCTGGCACAGATTGGCAGGAGGTAAAGCTGCCACTGCCCATCCAAGGAAAGCTGATTCATTTGCGGATCACTCCGGCAGGAACCCTGTCGGATCTGGAGATCCAATTCATCGAACTGACAGGTAAAGGTGAAGCTTCTACTCATTGGCAGTTTGGTCGCCAGCTCTAAAAAGCACGAACGCAAAATCCAGGATTCTACTTGGGCTGGTTCATTCTCCCGCTAAAATGTTCAGCCATGAGTCCGTCTTCAAAAATGAAACGTCCCTCCGCCATCACGGTGGAGGAGTTTTTCAGAACCAACGAAAAGGCATTGAAGCTGCGTTTGGTCGGCAGCGATGCGGGCTTCAAACGCAAGATCTCAGAGCCTTCGGTGAATCGGCCAGGCCTTGCCCTTTCGGGGTTTTTCACCTATTTCGCTTACAAACGGGTGCAGATCATCGGGAATTCTGAGCATTCCTTTTTGGAGGGACTGGAGCCTAAATTGCGAGCCGCCCGCTTCAGCCAATTGTGCAGTTGGGAGATTCCCTGCCTCATCGTGGCCCGTGGACATCGTCTGAGTGAGGAATTGGTAGCCATAGCGAATGAAGCCGGCATTTCCGTTTTCCAGACCAGCATGATCACCATGAAATTCATCAATGCAGCCACCATCAAGCTGGAGTGGGCCTTTGCCCCCACCATGCTCGTGCACGGGTGCCTGGTGGATGTGCAGGGCATTGGCGTTCTGGTGCAGGGGAAAAGTGGCTGTGGTAAAAGTGAAAGTGTCATTGGGCTCTTGCAGCGCGGTGCCAGCCTCGTGGCGGACGATGCCGTGCGCTTACGCCTCGTCGAAGAACGTGAAATTGTGGGTTCTGCCCCCGAAATGACCCGTAACATGATTGAAATTCGTGGCCTCGGAATTCTCAATGTAGCCGCCCTTTTCGGGGTGGGGTCTGTCCGCATGAGCAAAAGGCTGGATTTAGCAGTGAATCTCGTCCACCTCCAGGAATCCAATGACCTGGAGCGAGTAGGCATGGAAAATCAGACGACTGAGGTCATGGGAATGACCATCGCCAAAGTGGATATTCCAGTGGCCCCAGGCCGCGACGTGGCGGGTTTGATCGAATTAGCGGCCTTAAATTACAAATTGCGCACCTTTGGCTACAACAGCGCAGTAGAGTTTGATCAAAGATTGTTGAAAAAGATGGCGGACGACCAGATAGGTTAATACGCGCCTAGCCAACCCACCCGCATGACTCTCAGTAAAGACCTCACCATCCGAAACAAGATGGGCATGCATGCCCGTCCTGCGGCGCAATTTGTTAAGAGGGCTAGCAAATATAAGTGCGACGTCTGGGTGGAAAAAGACGAAGAGCCCGTGAATGGCAAAAGCATCATGGGGCTCATGATGCTGGCGGCTGGCCGCGGCGAAGTGATCAAGCTAACAACGGAAGGTGTGGATGCCGAGGCTGCCATGGCAGACTTGGAGGAACTCGTCCTTTCCGGCTTTGGAGATGTGGAGTAAGCGGCTGCTTACTCACAGATCCAGACCGCTGTTCCCACAGGTGTCAGATCGTAGAGTTCAATCATGGCCTCATTTTTCAGCCGAATGCACCCGTGGCTAGCTGGTCGCCCGATGCTGCGTTCGTCATTGGTTCCATGAATGTAGATGTAACGCTGCCAAGTATTGGAATTGCGTTTTTCCACCCCGTCCAGCCACAAAATGCGGCTTAAAATGAGATCATCCGGAGTTATGAAGTCTTCTGTCCAAAGCCCCACTGGCTGACGAGATTTAAAAATCGTGCCCGAAGGCGCCCCTTCACCGTGCTTTTCCCGGACGACGAAACCGCCAAGAGGCGTCTTATGGCTCCCTTCCGTGTAGCCTAAACCAAATTTTGAAGTACTGCATGGCCAGCGCTTCACTTGGCGGATGCCGTCCCACAGTTCCAAAGTTTGGGTGCCGACAGAGACTTCGATGCGTGGGTGGATGAGATTCACTCGGAGATGACTTACACAGATCAGCGACTTTGACAAATGATCGCATCCGGTGAGCGCCTTCTCGCGGTGAGGGTAACCTTTGCATGACAGCATGCTTAAAAGGGGCGAAAGGGAGATGCAGCTTCATTCAGGAGATGCCGCCTTTTTTTCCATGCAACGATTCAACTGTGACTGTGGCAATGTGATCTTCTTTGGCAGTTCTCGCTGTCTAAAATGTGGAAAGGAGGTGGGTTATGACCCATACACCAATGAAATGCTACGGATCCAGCCATCCGTGGGCATGAAACTCTGCGAAAATGGCGTGAAGCATGGGGTGTGTAATTGGCTGGTTCCGGCGAATTCTCGCCAGAAGCTCTGTCTGGGGTGTCTGATGAATCGCACCATTCCAGATCTGAATTCAGAGCGTAACCTGATCCTCTGGGGGCGCATGGAGATGGCTAAAAAACGGCTTATCTACACACTTCTGCACATTGGCATCACGCTGCCTTTGAAATCAGAAAACCCTGCGGATGGACTCGCCTTTGACATCATCAGCACCGTTTCAAATCCCACCGTTACAACAGGGCACCTCAATGGCGTAATCACGGTGAATTTAGAAGAGGCCGATGATACCTATCGGCAAATCAATCGGCAGCAGTTGGGTGAAAACAGTCGCACCTTGTTAGGCCACTTTCGTCACGAAAGCGCACATTACCTCTGGCAGCGGTTTCTCTCGAATCTGCCCTGGGAAGACCCCTTGCGTATGGCTTTTCGTGAGCGTTTCGGAGACGAATGGCTAGACTATGCCGGAGCCTTGAGCGCGCATTATCAAAAAGGTCCTTCAACGGGTTGGGAGCAAAACTACATCACGGGTTATGCAGCCTCTCACCCTTGGGAAGACTGGGCAGAAACCTGGGCTCACTATCTCCAGATAGCCGATGGTCTCGAGACTTGCGAAGGATTGGGCATCCAGGTGCAACACGTGGCGCTTCCCCTGGTCTTGATGCCAGTGGAGGCGGGTTTTTTACCCACGATTTTAAAGCATGATCCCGTCGCTAACGATGAGTTCTTGGCTTGGCTCCAGCGCTGGATTTGTCTTTCTACGGTGCTCAATGAGATCTCCAATAGCCTAGGCGAGTCGGCCTTATATCCGTTTGTGATTCCTGTTAAAGTCGCCCAAAAGCTACGTCTAGCACATCACTTTGCTCAAGTATGGGGTCGGCGTTTGTGAGGGCATGGTTTGGATCAGAGCTACTCAGGCTGCGGTCATCTAGGCCAAGAAAGAAAACTTGACTGTTCCGCCAAATAACGCGATGCTTAAACTGTCAATACTGACATGGGGGCGTCCTGGTTTCGACGGGTAGTCTGCGGTCGGGGTGGCATGTCGAGGATGATTCGTTGGCCTCGTTAATCTTCGGATCAAACAAATAAAAGCAAACTCTTCTGAGCTCGCTCTTGCGGCCTAAGCACCGCAACATCTTCGAGGCAATGTCTGGTAGCCTCGACGATGACACTACCAGGCTGGCTGGCTGACCGGGCGACCGGGTCGAAAGCGAGATTCAACAGGACGCTGGGTGAAAGGTATTCTGCCAGTTGAAGACCTCTCATCGAGATTAAATAACCGGATAAACATGTAGAAGCTCCAACTTACGGTTATTCGGACAGGGGTTCGATTCCCCTCGCCTCCACCATTTTAGAAAAGCGCCAATTCGCTGAAAGCAGCGGTTGGCGCTTTTTTTATGCCTATTTGGCTGGCAGTGCCCAGGATGGCGTGCCGAACCATTGATGCATCTCTTGGGCAAACGGGGCGGTGACCTCTGCGGGTTCTGGAATGGCTCCTCGATCTCCGGTTTCTGTCATCCAGGTATCGAGTGCAGCGCGAAGTCGGGTCAAGGCTTCGCGATCGGCGGGCTCCTGTGAGGTCAAAAGGTTCTTCACCTCGTGCGGGTCCATCTGGGTGTTGTAGAGCTCTTCACAGGGACCGGTCCGCTGCATGAGTTCCAGTGCCGGTCCAGTGAGTTTCCCCTGTGCATGGAGGCCATGCATCACAGGCATGATGGCAAAACACTTTTCCTTGTAACGGTTCAGGGATGAAAAGGTGGGGCCAGTCGAAAGGGTGCGGATATAGTGATAGCATTCGTCATGCACGGAGCGGATTCGCTGCTGAGTCTCGTCAATGCGGTCGCGGGCGGCAAAGGCAAATGTGCGGGGGGCCTCGGTCTGCTCTCCCAGGAAAACACGCCCCTGCATCAGAAGAGGTTTCGACTGTCCTGCTAATGCAAGGGTGGTGGCCGTCACATCAATCAAGCTGAGAATGCGGTCATCCACGGTTCCCGGTTTGATTTGGTCCGGGGCAGGGAAGTTCTTGGGCCATTTGATGATCATGGGCACTCGCAAACCATTGTCATAGCACCAGTGGATGCCGCGTGGTTCCAGGCGGCCATTGTCGCCGAAGAAGATGATGATCGTATCGTCTTCAAGACCATCGTGTCGCAACTGGGCCAGCACTTTGCCAAAGCGCAGGTCCATGCCGGAGACTGAATTTAAATATCGTGCCCACTCTTGTCGCACTACGGGGTGCTCTGGATAGTATGGCGGCGGTGTGACGGTCTCTGGCTTGGCATGCTGGGCGTGGATGCGCTCCCCCACCCACTCGACCCTGTCTTTTTCGGCGCTCTTGCGATCATAGATGTCGTACTCACTTTCCTCTGCATTCACGACAGCGAAGAAGGGCTGTCGGGTTTTCAGTGTTTCCCACTGGCTGGAGTTTTCATGGTAAATGGGGCCTTCGTTGACGTAGTTGAGGTCCAGTTTGCCCGTGCCCACACTCTCGTTACCCACGGTCTTGATGTTGGCTGTGAAATACCCTCCATCTCGAAGGCGATGCGTCACAGGCCTCACACCTTCAGGCAGCTTGAAGCCATCGGTGCGGTGCGAGCGCATGGGATGTGTATCGGTCGAAGTCTGATACATGCCAACGAAGAAGGCGGAGCGGCTCGGAGCACATGCCGGGTTGGTGGAAAAGACGCGGCTATAGCGCACGCCTTCAGTCGCCAAGCGGTCGAGGTTGGGGGTGTGGACATTTTTTGCGCCATAGCAGCCCAGATCATGGGACAGGTTTTCGCCAATGAGCCAAAGGATGTTAGGCTTGCGGGCGGGCTGTGCCGCTTGTGCGGGCAGAAACGCTAGGGACCCCAAAAACAAAAACAGGAACTTTGTCATGGCGTGTCAGTGGTACGGATTTTCTCCAGTTCTTCGTCGAGGCTTTTCCGCAGTTCGAGAAGTTTGGTCTGGTAGCTCGGATCTGATGCTAAATTGTGCCATTCATGCGGATCCGCCTGGATATCATAAAGCTCTTCTTCGTTGTTATCATAACGAAGGTAACGCCAGTCCCGGGTGGAGAGTGAATGATTGCCAGGATCAAAGGCGGTGACGACAGCTCGGCCCGTGGCTTTTTCCGGTTTCATTAACAAAGGGACCAATGACTGACCCACGATGCTTTTCTTTTCGTTCAGGTGGCAGACTTCGATTAAGCTGGGGTACAGATCCATCAGGCTAACGGGTTCGGCACAGATCTGTCCGTGTGCGGCTTGAAAGTTCGCCGGGGGGACGATGATGAGGGGTATGCGTGTGGATGCCCTCCAGCCTGTCCATTTGCCCCAGTGCTGCTTTTCGCCCAACTGCCAGCCATGATCGCTGAACAGGATGATCCAGGTATTGTCAGCATGAGGGCTGGCCTCCAGTTTTGAAATCAGCCGTCCGATCTGCCGGTCCACATAAGTGATGCAGGCCAGATAGGCTCGCACAGCCTGTTTCCATTGATCATGATCGGCCACCAGCTTGTGGGTGCCTGCGGTGATAGGATCCAGGGCGAATTTCTTTCCCGCCTTACCCAGGTCCTCCAAGTCGTTAGGCCTATGTGCAGGGAGTTCAATGGCTTCAACGGGTGGCAGGGCATCAAAGTCCTGCTGTGGAGCAAAGAGGGGAATGTGAGGCCGATAGTAACCGACACCAAGAAAGAACGGTTTAGCTCTGGGTTCTTCCAATTTCGTCATGGCCCAGTTGGTTACTCGTGTGTCCCCCATCTCTTCGTCATTCACATCAACAGGTCCCCAATCAAACGATTCGCCTTCTTTGCCCGTCGCATTGCGTTCGCTCGGCAGTCCGTTGAGTGGCAGCGCCCAGTCGTGACCGCCGGGGCCGCCCTTGATCACATGCCTCGGGTTTGCGCTGCCTTTGCTGGGCTGTTCCTCATCCGTGTATCGGGCCTGCTCCTGCGTGAAGGGGCTCCAGCGGTTTTCCGTATCGTAGTAGTCATCGAAGAATTCGGGAGACGCTGAGTGGTAAAGTTTGCCTGTACCGAGCGTTTCGTAACCCGAACCAGAGAAGTGCAGCGGCATTTGCAATGACTTGGCTGGGGGCTTGCCCTTGGTCTTCCCCCAGTTGCTGAAAACCCTGGTTTGATCTGGATAACGCCCGCTGAATAGGGCGGTACGGGAGGCCAGGCAAACCGGGGCCGCACAGTGGGCATTGGTAAATAGCACTCCTCGCTCGGCCAGTCGGTCCATGTTAGGTGTCCTCGCTTGAGGATGCCCCTTCATGCAGCCGATCCAGTCATTGAGATCGTCTACCGCGATCAACAGCACATTTGGGTGAGCTCGAGCTTCTTCAGCTAGAACGCTGGAGCTGGGTGCGAAGACCCAGCCGATGTGGATCATGATCATGAACAAGCTGAGAGCCCTGGCAGATTTCATAAGGTGAGTACAAAGGAATAACCAAAGTTGTAAACGACTTACATTTCCCAGCCAGGACGATATTCGCGTGTGACCATGCCATGAGCCGCTTCGTTATTGGCAATCTTCAGCGCCTCGGCATCCCAGACCAAATTCTCTTTCGGAAAGACCGTGGCGATGCAACCCAACAGCACGGCTTCAGTGAGAGGGGCTGCATAGTCAAAATGGGCCGAGGGCCGCGCAGAGCCTCCTTTTAAACAGCAGTCCACGAAATCGAACCAGTGATTCCGCGGCTCCAGTTTTGGATAACGGAAGCCTTTGAACTTTTCACGAGGGTATAGCATTGGCGTGCTGGTGTGTTGGTGGAGGAGCACCCCCTCCGTACCGATGTAGATGCTGCCTTGCTCTGGGAACTTGGAGGGGGACACCAAGGCCATGATCTCGGCGGGCGGCCGCGCATCGCCGTCATACCAAGTGACTTTAACGGTGTCACCTTCTGTGCGGGCGGTGCCTTTGAAGGTGTATTCCACGATGCAGTCTGTGGCCCAGTTTACAGCGTTGGCGGGTGTTGCTCCGATGGATTTGACGGCGATAGGTGCAGCCAGATCCAGGGCGCGGAACCAGCCGCTGAACATGTGGCAGCCCATGTCTCCTAGAGTGCCTGTCCCGAAGTCGCGGCGTTTCCGCCATTCTTTGGGATGGTAATAGCCGTCAATGTAAGGACGGTCCTTGGCAGAGCCTAGCCACAGCTTCCAGTCCAGCTCTCCAGGCACGGGGCTGGCATCGGAAGGAACGGGCTGCATATCGCCCCACTTTTTGTGGGAGAACGTGTGCACTTCCTTCACTTTGCCGATGAGTCCGAGGTGCACCAGTTCTACCGCATGACGTTCCGTAAAGTCTGACGAGGCCTGAATGCCCATCTGGGTCATCACACCTTGCTCGCGGGCTTTCAGCATCATTTTCCGGCATTCATGCAGGGTCTGTGCCAGGGGTTTTTGGCCATAGACATGCTTGCCCATTTCCATGGATCGCAGCCCCATCGGGGCATGCATATGGTCAGGGGTGGAGACATTGACGGAATCAATGCTGTCCCCCTCCTTCTCCAGCATCTCGCGCCAGTCTTGGTAGAGGCGGGCTTTGGGAAACTGCTGCTTCACCTTGGCAAACTGCCGCGTATCGACATCACAGACAGCCGCCAGTTCCAGCATGGGATGGTCAGCTAGGGAAACAATATCCCTCCAGGACATGCCGGCGGCACCGAAGGCGGCGTGGCGAAGCTTCCCGTTAGGCGAGGCAGCGCGAAGCCCCCGGGTGATGAAGGGCCCAGCAAAGAGGCCCGTTCCGGCTGTTTTGAGAAAATGGCGGCGTGACAAGGTGTTGGTGGTGTACATGGAAGGGTGCTAGGCAAGGGATTGCAAAGGTGCGGGTGTTCAGGGTTTGGCTGGGACGATGAAATCTTTGAGGCTCGCCTTTCCACTGCCGATTTTGATGTCGGTGACGTAAACAGTTTTGCTCGTGATGTCGGTCTTTTCAGCCTCGAAGGCTTGCCGCTTGTTATCCGTGTCCGTATGCCATTCGGGGCGGTAGATACCCGTCTTCATGTAGGGGGTGTATTCCACACCGATGCTGCCATATACGTTTGGCCCAGACCTATCGAAAACCAGCTTTCCATCCTTCCAGATCTGCAGGAACCCTTCAGCCCCAGGGGACCATTTAGCATGGATGATCCACGACACCCATTGGCCTCTGCTTACAGTCTCTTCCAGGTGTTCACTGTGGCGGGTGGGGCCTTGTTGCGGAGAGCCGTAGCTTTGATTGATGGACCATCGATCATTGGCGACGTAGATGGCCAAGTTGGGATGTGTGGGCTTCCAGTTGCCGGGAATTCCGTGCCACTGCAGAACGATGTCACTCGCCTTCGAAGGATCAAAAATCCAGTCTTCTGGAATCAGGATGCGTGCAGCATACCAGCGCTCTTGAAACCCCTCCTCGTGAGGCAGTGAAATCTCCGAGCGAAAGGAGTTAGGCGCACGCTTCACGACAAAACGCACGGCTTTGGCCCCTTCCGGCAGATCAGGTGCATCCACCACTTGGATGCGTTCCGGTGACGGCGTGGGGAGGGCGTAGCGGTCATCCTCAGAGATGTTCCAGCGATCAATGGAGTCACTGTGAAAATCATCCTCGAAGATCACCTTCTGGTTAGGCTGAAACACATGATGGGCGCGGATTTTCTTCGGCGAGGGAGTCGCTGAGGAATGATCGAACAGCGTCGTCCACAGCAGCGGTTGCGTGATCGCATTGTTACGTCGGATTTCAAAGTCCGTCGGGTCGGGTTTGAGATCCCGCCACAACTTTAGGTAGTTGTCCTCGTGAAAGGCGATGCCTCCAAACAGCAAGGAAGGCTGCCTCACCGGCCAGCCTTCCCAGGCATTGACATCCGGCTTCAGGGGCCAGGAAGATTTATCTGCCAAGTAAGGATAGAGATAAGCGACAGCCTTCTCCATGCATTTGCCATCTGGAGTGGTGAAGGTCCAGAGGTTGTCAGACTCATTGGACAGCAACTGGCAAAGGCCCGTCATGTTATCCAACTGGAAGATCGAATAGGCATAAGGTTTGGTGCGGCCTAGCTCTAGGGGGAAGCCGCCATCCGTGGCCATCTGCACCGTCACAAAGACCTCCTTGAACTGGCGGCGGCACTCATCCAGCAGTTTCTTGTCCTCGGTGAGTGTGGCAAAAGCGGCGACTTGAAACCAGTAGGCCACCGCATGGTTGTTCTTGGCCTTCGCCTCATTCTTGCCCTTGGAGTTGGAGACAAACCAGGATGTGTAATCCGCGAACCATTGCCTCAGACCATCGAAGATCGCAGGCTCCATCGCCTTGGAAGGCCGGAGCGTCAGCACGGCCAGCGGCACCTCCACTAGATGCAGGCTATCAATGAGCCCAGTTCCGCGATCCGGTGTCGCCTTGCCCACGATGGCCTGCGCGTGATCCAGGCTGGGGTGCATACGTGTTTCTTCATCCAGGAAAAAGACCTTCAGCATCTCTACTGCTTTCTTCGCATAGCGTTCATCCCGCGTCAGTGCAAAGGCTGCAGCCAGAGCGGAGGTCGCATCTCGCATGGCCATCAGGGTTTCGCGGTGTTGGTTGAAGTTCCCTGGATTCGATTGACCATCCCTCATGACGTAAGGTTTGCCGTCCGGTTTCTCAGGATCCGGCCAGTAGTAGTCGCTCATGGAGAAAAACTCGTTAGGCCGCCCTTCGCTGAGGGGCGAGCGGTGCTGGGTGATGCTCACGGGCGCCATCTTTAGTGCCTCCTTTGCGGCTGTGAGGATGCGGGATCGGTCCTGGCGTGCGGTGATCTCCTGTCCTGAGGGTTCGCCCCGGACTGGTAGGATAAAGAGAATGACGAAGGCGACTGAGCAAAGGGTTCTCATAGCGGTTGGGTTGACCGCAAATGTTCTGAACCGCCATTCGGTTGCACAGCTTCTCCAAAAAAATTCGGAGCACTGCAGAGTAGTCGGCGCTGACCTCCGGATCACTCCGCCGTATCTTTGACAACGGAGACTTGCAGGTCCTCAAATGAGAAATCTCCGCCCATGCCATTGGCCACCCGCACACCATCAAAACGCAGGCCCGGATCCGTCACTCCCCGTAGAAGTGGAAGTCCCTGCACCCCCCAGCCACGGTAGATTTCGAAGGCTCCGTTACGCTGTCTGTAACGTAGAGTGAAAGTCTCTTCACTGCCCTGGATGGCTAGGTCATAGGCCCGTCTGGGACTTCCGGGCCGCCAGTAGTTTTTTCCATAGACCAGGAACTCCCACGAGTAGGAGTTCCGTGACTTGTCTCCGAAGAAAAACATTTCGCCGTCACCGTTGAAAAGGCTGATGCCGGCGAATCCTTTGGAATGGAAGAGAGTCATTGGAGAGACGGACCTAAAGCTGACCATGATCACCGCCTTTTCCGTGGGCTCAATGGCGCGTGTAAAACGGCCCATGAGGTGAGTGAAGCTCGACTTCGCCGCAAAGCGTCCTTTGCTGACTTGTGGATCTCCCTTCAGAATTGTCCAAGTGCCTTTCAGGGGTTGCCTATCAGCGAAAGACTGATCGGGCACCGATGCCAGCGATTCCTGGAAGACGATCTCCGGCTTTTCCGTCATGGCTTCTGGGTTGAGCAGAGATGCGCCGCTCACCACTTGGATGGTCTGCTGGTTCGCCTGCCGAACTAGTTTTTCGCCGACCTTTAGACGCTGGACGGGAATTCCATCTTGCCGCTGGCGGACTTCCACCAAGCCTTGCTCCACCTGCACCTGATGGTCACCCTCATTTACGCTGACCGTGAATATTGTTCCCAGATCCACGACTTCCATTTCAGGGAGATCCACGGTGAATCCCTTCGCCGCCAGAGGCACGCGGAACCACCCTGCGCCCTCGTCCAGTTTCAGCCGGTTGGGGCCTGTGATCGCAAAGCGAGAAGGACTTTTTAGCACTGCCTCCACGCCGCTGGGTAGCCGGATGGAGACCGAGCCGTCATTCATGATAACGCCATCGCCAAATTGTAGCCTGCCATCATCCGGGAGGCGGGCCAGTGTGGTATCAAAGACGGAGGCCGCTGAAAACTGGATACTCGGCAGTGGCGTCCTATCTACAAGGCCCGGTCCGCTGCTCTTGTCATAACGCAACAGCAGAGCGAGTGCAGAGATCAGGACTGCCGCTGCGGCCGCCCAGGCCAGACTCTGACGCGGCGCGACTCGCCATTTTGCGACTTTAGGTTTCGCAGGCCAAGCGTGATCCTTCAGCAGCGAGTCCATGCGCATTTTGTCCAGATAGAGAGAGAGGATCGTTGGGTCCTCCTTCATCCATGCTTGCACCTCCTGCGCTTCCTCCGCCGTCAGGCTACCTTCGATCAGTTGATCGAGCGCCCGGTTCAATTTGAAGGGATCTTCTGGAGGATGGGGAGTCATGAATTTCCAAGGCGGCTGTCAATGCAATCACGGAGGGCATCCCTGAGGCGGAACAGGCGGGCTTTGAGCGTGCCTGGCCGTGTGCCCACCTGTTCTGCATATGTCTCCAGGGAGGTGTCGGTTGCATAACGCGCATGCAAAAGGTGACGGTCCTCCGGTTTCAGAAGTTCCAGACACTGGTTGAGGGCCGAGTGATGCCCCTCCATCCGCACGGTCTCTGTTTCCATCCATCGCCGGTCAATCAGCTCCAGCATTTCGTCATCCAGCAATACCACCGGAGATCTTGCCAGTTTGCGGCGCTGATTCATGACCAGGAACTTGGCGATCTGAAAGGCCCAAGCCTTGAAATAAGTGCCTGCAACAAATTGGGAACGTTTTTCCCAAAGCTTAAGCAGGGTTTCCTGAGCCAAATCATCGGCCCCCTCATAACCTGGCATCAAGGACCGCACGTAAAGGCGAACAGATGCAGAGTGGTCTGCCAGCAGTCGCTCAAATTCTCCCGCCGACCCCAAAATCCTGCCTGATTCAGATGGGGGAATGGATGACTCATGGCCCATGCTGGTCGGGTTCAAATGGCTATGAGGGAAACGCGAACGAAAGCTAAAGGGACTCCAGTCCAGACATTTCCATCATGAGCTATCAAAATTCTGCGATTTCGAAGGAATGGAAATTTGACGGTGTGAAATATGCTAGAAAAGACCTTGAGGGAATTTTTTTGTTTGTCCGAAATGCCAGAAAGAAGGAATAACCCTCTTTTTTGTTCTGAGCTCTGGAAGCAGGCCCAAGTTCCTCCTCTTTCGATTGCGAGTTAGAAAGATTACATTTTAGAGGAAGTGGTGTAATTTACATATATTCAAATGCGTCGTTACTAGTTAGATTATTACTTTGATTTTACACTGAAGGTAAATAGAAAATTATTTCTTTATCAAGAAAGGTAACGATGGTGGAAAAGGCAAATATTCACAAACAGTCCAAAATTATGTCTTCTGAACTTGTTGAGAAAATGTCGTCAATATTTGCTGTTGCTAGTGTGATTATGGGAGCTCTGTTGGCTTTTGTAGGTGCAGCGGCTTGGTATTTTGCAGACAGGGATTCTGACAACAAAAAGAAAGCATTAGAGCGTTACCAAACTGAATCTAAAATTCAAATCGCAGAAGCGAATTTAAAAGCGCAGGAGGCTAAAGAACGTGCAGCTTTAGCAGAATTAGAAATGGTCAGATTACAACAAGAAATAAAATGGCGTCTTGTTGGAAACGAGTTTTCTAAAGCTCTCGAGGGTAGGAAAACTGGGGAAGTCCAAATCGTCTATGCTGCTGAACATTCGGAGTCTTATGTGTTTGCTGAGAGTATTTATGGTGAAATAGCTAAGACTGGGTGGTTATTGCGTGAAATGCCAAAGGGGGTGTCTTTAAAAGATGTGAGCCGAACATTTATGATGCAGGAGGCGGGATTGCTTTTCTCCAACTCAATATCTGGCTTGGCAATCACGTTTGCAAGTGATGAACTTCCAGGCAAAATACCTTTCGTGGAAGACACAGCTTCCAATGCACTATTGGCTGCATTTCACGCTTCTGGATATAAACCTTTGATAATTAGTCCTCACGAAGAAATACGCCCCCCAAAAGGGGTTATAAAAATAGTCATTGGTCCTCGCCACTGATGGACCAGATGTCCAAGTTTCCGGTGTCTAATGTGTGTGTGATCTACCAGATACTATTGTATGCATACGCCGTAATCACCAGCGGATCACGGAGCTGGCCCAGGTAAAGCCGCCGCCGAAAGCAACGAGGAGGATGATGTCACCGCGTTTGATTTTGCCTTGGCGATGAGCTTCATCCAGAGCCACCGGGATGGTGGCGGCGCTGGTGTTGCCGTATTGATCCAGGTTCATGAAGGTTTTTTCAGGAGGCACGCCTAGCCGATCGGCGATGGCCGTGATGATGCGGGCATTCGCTTGGTGGGGGATCACCATGGCGATGTCTTCTTTCTTCAAGCCAGCGATTTCCAGGGCTTGCTCGCTGGCCTGGCACATGCGTGTGACGGCATGCTTGAAGGTTTCCCGGCCTTCCATGTGGATGGTGTTCGGGCGGCTGGCCACGTTTTCAGGCGTGATGGGGCAAGCGCTGGCACCTCCAGGGACTTTGAGGAGATCAGTCAGGTTACCATCGCTCCCCATGACGGTGGAAAGGACGCGCCCAGGGGCGTCTTCGCCTTCTTCGGCCCGGCGGATGACGACGGCTCCTGCGCCGTCCCCAAAGAGGACGCAGGTGTTGCGGTCCTGCCAGTTGATGAGGCTGCTGAGTTTTTCTGCGCCGATGACCAGGGCGGTGGTGCGGTTGCCGGTATTGATGAAGTGACGGGCGACTTGCAGGGCGTAAAGGAAGCCGGAGCAGGCCGCGCTGATGTCAAAGCAGACGGCGTTGCTGGCACCGATCTTTTTCTGGACGAAACAAGCGGTGGAGGGGAAGAACATGTCTGGCGTAACTGTGGCCACGACGATGAGATTGATGTCTTCCGGCTGCACGTTCGCAGCGGCCATGGCGCGGCGGGCGGCTTCACTGGCGAGGTCGCTGGTGGCTTGGTCATCTGCAGCGATGCGCCGTGCCCGGATGCCCGTGCGGCTGGTAATCCATTCATCGGAGGTGTCCACAAATTTGGACAGGTCGTCATTGGTCAGGATTTTTTCCGGCATGTAGCTGCCGGTTCCGATGATGCTGGAGGCGCAGAAGGGCTGCGAACTAGGCGTGGGCATGGATGAGAAGATGTTGGGAGATGGCGGCCTCAATGTGAGGATTCACCTGGTGGGAAATGGTGTCGCAAGCCATGCGGATGGCATTTTTCATGGCGTAGGCATTGGCTCCGCCGTGGGCGATGATGGTGATGCCATTGAGACCCAGCAGTGGCATGCCACCGGCCTCATCGGCACTGGTTTTTTTATGGATGCGCTTGAAAGCTGGCTTGGCTAGCAGGCCGCCGATTTTGGTGCGGGTGGAACTGATGATCTCGGTTTTGATCATGCCAAAAAGGGCATGAGCCAGAGCTTCGGAGGTCTTGAGGATGATGTTGCCAGTAAAGCCGTCGCAGACGACGACATCAGGCGGAGTTTCCCAGAGATCATGACCCTCCACGTTACCGATAAAATTGATCCCGGGGGTGGTGCGTAGCAGCTTGGCCGTTTCTTTGCAGAGAGCATTGCCTTTTTCCTCCTCGGTGCCGTTGGACATGAGGCCCACGCGTGGGTTGGGGCGGCCCATGACATGCTTGGCATAGGCGCTGCCCATGAGGGCGTTTTGGACGAGGTGCTCGGGGAGACTGTCGGGATTGGCTCCCGCGTCAATCAGCAGCCAAGTCGTCGTCTGCGAAGGCATGACGGAGGCGATCGCGGGGCGCTCGATATGGGGCAGGGTTCGTAGCTTGATGAGGCTGGCGGTGACGGCGGCCCCGGTGTGGCCGGCGCTGACGACGGCATCGGCAGTTTTTTCCTTCACCAAGTCCACTGCGCGGGCGATGGAGCTGTCCTTTTTCTTGCGCACAGCATCCAGGCCGCTGTCGCTCATGTCCACCACCTGGCTGGCAGGAACGATTTCCAGCTTGGGACTGGCGGGGATGCCTTGCTTGTGCATCTCCTGTTCGATGAGTTCCGGGACGCCCACGAGAAAGATTTTCTCGATCTGCGGCAAGGTTTCCAGGGCTAGCTTCACGCCGCCCATGGGATTCTGCGGGGCGTGGTCGCCACCCATGACATCCAACGCGATTTTCATGCCTCAGGAGCTGTGGTTTTCAAAATTTGGAAAGCCTGAGTGTAAAGCGTGGCTCGGTCAGTTTGCAAATGCGGATTCATTCCAGCATGATGGATGAGGGCGGGAAAGTACAATCGGGAAGGGACCAACACAGGCTTGTGGCGCGAAAAAATCTGCTTGCTCATGATTCTCAAGCAGAATGATGTCTCCCTCTAAACCGCTTCTTGTTTCCCGTTCTGTTCTGGCGAATAGTGCCGCAGTGAGCGAACGCGCCGATGCCACACCCCCTTCTGCTTCCTGGACTCAGGAGGGTGCAGTTGTGACTTTGATTCTGGCGGGTGTGTGGAATCGAGAAGGACCGGAGGCAAAGATCGAAGGGACAACGCCGACTCAGTGGCCCGACCACTTTCAGACTGAAGGATTGAAATCTTTCGACTCAACTCTTCCTGCCTTTCTTCTATCGCTGTTTCGTGAATTTCCTTCGGGCGAAGCTGAAGTAGAACCCCCTTCGCTGGAAGGACTGCCTGATAATCTGCGTGGGCTGATGGAGCTGGCACTGGCTGTGCCGGAGCGGAGCGAGGCTAAGACACGTAGTGCAGCCCCCTCGGAGCTCAAAGCTCTTGGGAAGATCACGCTCGGCATTTGGGCTGGAATCCTCGGCATGGCAGAGTTCGTGGGGGAGTCTTTACTCTCCGTGGGTCGTTTGTTGACCGGGCGGGCTCGCTTTCGCCGCAGTGATCTGTGGATGACGATCCAGGAATGCGGGATTGAGGCTTTACCCATTGTCTCGCTGATCAGTTTTTTGATCGGACTGATCCTTGCTTTTGTGGGCAATGTTCAGCTCACGAATTTCGGTGCGAATATCTTCGTAGCGGATCTGGTGGGCATTGCCATGGTTCGTGAAATGGGGGTGGTGATGACGGGCATCATCATGAGTGGACGCACGGGGGCTGCCTTTGCCGCGCATTTGGGCAGCATGAAGGCAAATGAGGAGATAGATGCCCTACGCACATTTGGCCTGAACCCGTTCGACTTTCTCGTCTTGCCTCGCCTTCTGGCCCTGCTGCTGATGATGCCAGTGCTTACGGTGTATGCCAACATCATTGGTATTCTGGGGGGCATGCTGGTGGGTGCGGTGGTGGGGATACCGCCCGTGCTATACTGGAATGAAACCCTCCTGGCGATCAATCTCACCACCGCTTCTTTGGGGGTGTTAAAAAGCTTTTTCTTTGCGGCGGCGATTGCCATCAGTGGCTGCATGCAGGGCATGAATGCGGGGAATTCCTCGGCTGCTGTCGGGCAGGCTACCACCCGGGCGGTGGTCATTTCCATCACCGCCATCATCATTTTGGATTCCGCCTTTGCCGCCATCTTCACCCTGCTGGAAATCTAACTCATGAGCGTGCCCGCCAAAGAATCGAAAGCCAAGATCTCCATTCGAGATCTGACGATGGCTTATGGTTCCTTTGTGGTGATGAAGGACCTGACCTTTGATATCCAGGATCGAGATATTTTTGTCATCATGGGGGGCAGTGGGTGTGGCAAAAGCACCTTGCTCCGCCATCTCATCGGCCTCAGAGAGCCAGCGAAAGGGAGCGTGTATTATGGAGAAGAAAACTTTACCGAGGCGGAGCCTGAGTCGCGTGAGAAGTTCATTCGTCGTTTTGGCGTGATGTATCAGTCCGGCGCTCTCTGGTCTTCGCTGACCTTGGCGGAAAATATCGCCCTGCCTCTGGGCGAGTTTACTCAAATGTCGCCTAAGGCCGTGCGGGAATTGGTTTCCTATAAACTGGCTTTGGTGGGACTTTCCGGGTATGAGGATTATTACCCCAGCCAAGTCAGTGGTGGGATGAATAAACGTGCAGGCATCGCCCGCGCTATGGCTCTGGACCCAGATATTCTCTTTCTTGATGAGCCGGGGGCAGGGCTGGATCCGCTCAGCTCCCGTCGTTTGGACGATCTCATTTTGCGGTTGCGGGATAGTCTGGGTTCCACGGTCGTCATCGTGACTCATGAGCTCGCCAGCATCTTTGCCATCGCCAACAACAGTGTTTTTCTCGATACTGAAACCAGGACCTTGGGGGCCGTGGGGAACCCATCGGACCTACGAGACCATTCGGAGAATGACAATGTCAGGCGTTTTTTGAATCGAGGAGAAGAAATTGCCGTCAAGAAGGACGCCTAACTAGAAGTTATTTCATGAGCCAGAAAGCCAATCCTACTCTTATCGGTGCCTTCACCTTGGTCGGACTCATCATCGCCGGAGTTGCGGTGGTGTTGTTTGGTGCAGGGAAGTATTTTGAACGTTCGCACAAAATCCTCCTGCACTTCGACAAGAGTGCCATCGGCCTCATGGTCGGCTCGGACGTGCGTTTCGGCGGTGTTCGTATCGGTCGCGTCGCTTCCATCAATGTCATGGTGGATACTGAAAAGAACCGCAAAATCATCCCGGTCGTGGTGGAATTAGGGGAAAAAGATCTGAAAGCCATTGGCACTACCACGGGCGTGGCCATTGATTTCTCCAGGAGGGAAGGGGTGGAACGCGCGGTCGAGCGCGGCCTGCGGGCGGGGATGAAGCAGCAGAGCCTGCTCACTGGCCTGCTCTACATTGAGTTCGACATCGTGCCTGACGAGCCCGGCTTTCTGTATGATGGTCCCACCATTGCGAATTATCCCACGGTGCCGACGATTGCGACCGAGATTGATGAATTGATAGCAGGTGTGGCGGATGGTCTCAAAAAGATCAATGCTCTGGACCTGGATGGCATCGTCAAGGATTTAAGAGATGTTCTAAAATCCGCCGATAAACAGTTGGCCGATCTGAATACCAAGGCTATCAGCGATAGCCTACTCGTCATCACCGAGGACGTAAAAAACTTCACCGGGGATAAAAAGCTGTCTTTGGCTGTGGATAATCTTAACGAAGCCCTGGTTCAGTTTCGAGACCTGAGTGCTAAGGTCAATCAGGGGGTAGATCCTTTGCTCGAAGACTTCTCCAAGGTGGCAGACAAGGCGGCCGAAAGTCTCACTCGAATCGAAGAAGCTGGTGGAGAAATTACTAAAGTGACCAATCCGCGTGGTCCGGTTTTAATGCGTCTTCAGGCAGTGCTTCAAGAAACCGAGCGCGCAGCCCGGGCCATCACGGAACTGGCCAATGACCTGAAACGCAACCCCAACGCCCTGCTCATGGGTAAGGATAACAAAGAATGAAAAACGCTCTTTTGCTCTGCCTGCCGCTCTTGTTGCTGTCATGCAGCACGTTCAAGCCGGTTAAAGATCCGGCTTCGAGGCATCTCCTGGACCCTGCTATACCCTATCGGGCAGGGACGTCTGCACGCCCTGCTTTAGGGATTGCTCGTCCGGCTTTGCCTGCCTATCTGGACCGCCAGCAGTTGGTTGCTCGTGATGGTTCTGGGGCCGTTCGCGTGCAGGACAATCATCTCTGGTCTGAGCCTCTTGCGCCAGCGATTGCTCGGGTGATCGCGGCGAATCTTAGCCGTCTCACCGGTTCCACGGGCATATTGCCTGTGGAGGATTTTGTGACCTTGGAATATACTTCTTTGGTGGAACTCCGAATCGCCCAGTTTGATCCCTCACCCGCCGGTGCTCTGGTGCTGGAGAGCACCTGGAAGGTGCAACCTGTGAAGGGTGGGGATACAGACTTCCGCAGCTTTCGCACCGAAGTGCCGATTGAGCTGACCGTTCCTCCTGTATCGGGTCGCATTGCCGCTATGAATGAAGCCCTGGCCCGGCTTTCTCGAGACATAGCTAAATCCTTGAGGTAGGTCTAGGTCTGCACGGCGCATTCCTGATCGGACTTCAGAGGTTAAGGATCTTCTGAAGTTGGCGGCGTTCTGACTATGCAAAAACTCAACCCCGCCCGGTTTCCCAGGCGGGGTTGGAAAGATGAGCCTCTCAGTCGCTACGATTACTCGCCAGCGGTGATATTCAGCACCTGACGGCCTTTGTAGTAACCGCAAGAAGGGCAGGCCACGTGGCCAGGAACAGAAGTGCCGCACTCAGGGCAGGTCTTGAGGACGGGTGCACGCCAGCGGTTAGCTCCCTGACGGAGGCGTTGGCGGCTCTTGGATTGTCTGCGTTTTGGATTGGCCATGTTCGGAAGGGGTCGCTATTTCAATTGATCGAGGGCATTCCACACTCCGCCGTCAGCGCCAGGCTCTTCGTTCACCAGAGGTTCATCAGTCGGATCGAAGTCGCCTTCAGCAGGACAGTCGCGCGGATCAACGTTGCCGTCTTCACAGCGCGGGAAGTTCGGAAGGGTGAGCAGAATGTCTTCTCTAACGAGGTCTGTCAAGTCCATCGTTGTTTCCTTTTCAATCGGCACTTCGGCCTGGTATTCAGGAAGGTGAATCCTCTGTTGAAAGCGCTGGAGGCAGCGACCGCACTCCAGGCTGAAGGTGGCATCAAGACTGCCTGTGACGATGATGTCTTTGTCATCGCGAAGAAAAGTCAGGTCATAAACCACGGGCGTTTCTGCTTTGACGAGGTCATTTTCTGGCAACTGGAAAAAGCTAGCGGGCAGGCTGCCAGTCACTTGTTTGCCATCCACAGGCAGGTTGCGAATGTCGAAATGGAATGGGTTCATAAGGTTCGAGATGGGAAAAGGTAAAAAGGGGCCTCAAGAGGTCTAGCTTTTCATTTGCCGTGCTTTCAGGGCTGCTACGACATGAGGGGGCACAAATTGATTTACGTTGCCACCTAGCCGAGAGATTTCTTTCACCAGTCGGCTGCTGATGTAAGTCAGCTCTTCGCGGGGCATGAGAAACATGGTTTCTAGATTGGGCTCCAGCTTCCGGTTCATCAGGGCGAGTTGGAATTCAAACTCAAAATCACTTACCGCTCGCAGCCCTCGCACGAGGGCCACGGCTCCCTGCTGTTTGGCAAAGTCCACCAGCAAGCCTTGGAACGGCATCACTTTCAGATTAGGGATGTGTTCCGTGGCACCGATGAGCAATTCTACCCTTTCTTCCACGGTGAAGAGGCTTTGCTTGGCATTGTCCTGGGCTACGGCGACGATGAGTTCATCAAACAAACCCGCCGCGCGTTGCAGCACATCCAAATGGCCATTGGTGATGGGGTCAAAACTTCCAGGGTAGATGGCGCGGCGCATAAAAAAAAGCAGACTGGTTACTCGTTTAGACACCAGGAGAAAAGCGATTGCTCAGGAAAGTTGCAATTCCGCTGGTCGCCCTTAATTCAAGGAGACAGCTCCAACATCCCATGAACGACGATAGCACCACCATTGAGACGCGCGAGGAAGTCATGTTTTTCGACACGGACATCGGCGGTGTGGTTCATAACATCGCCTACTTGCGCATGATCGAGACTGCGAGGACAAGACTCGCGGCAAAATTGGGCATGAAACTGCGTGATATGGCGCAGACACAGGTTTACCCCGTCGTCGTTCGCACGGAGATTGACTACCGTAAACCGGCTACCCTCGGGGATGAACTCGTCATCTCCGGTCGTCTTGAAAGCGTGGAGCGGGTGCGCTTTTGGGTCGCCTTTGAAGTGCGTCGGCTGGGAGAGGAAACCATACTTATTTCTTGTCGGCAGTCTCTGGCGCTCGTCCAGATGCCCCAGGGCAAGCCGATGCGTCTTCCAGAGGACTGGATGGAGAAGTACGCCCACCTTTTTCTGAAAAAGGGAAAGTCATGATTTCGCATTCGGTTTACCCATCTCGTGAAAGTGGGGGAGGCTGAGGAGTGAGCCCACTTCCAGTTTGAAATCGAATTTTTTCCACCCTTCGGTGTGAAAGATGCCTTCGAGTGCATCGTTTCCGCCCCTGTCCTGCCCCCCAGGAACGCAGCGCGAGTTCTCGCGTCTGGCACGCAGTGTATGAAAAAGACTCCCATGAAACCCTCCCTCACTCCTAAAAATCCGGGCTACCGTTTACCTGCGGCGCTGGCAGCTATGGCCTGTGCGCTGGCGGGATTGACCCAGGCGAAAGAGATGTCCCCGGCAGATATTCAAGCCAAAGCGAAGCAGATGGATCAGCTCGTCTTGACCAAGCTTGAAAAGGAAAAAATCCAGCCCACGGCTCCAGTATCGGATGAGGTTTTTGTGCGTCGTATTTATCTGGATATCTCCGGCCGTATCCCGACGCTGAAGGAAACCACAGATTTCTTGGCCGATCAGGCCCCAGATAAACGGGCCAAGCTGATTGATGAACTTCTGGCCTCCGATGGCTACGTGCAAAACTTTACGAATTATTGGAGTGACTTGCTGCGCGTGAAGTCGCAACTCACTATGGGTAACAGTCAACCTGCGGGTGCCGCTTATTCCAACTGGGTGCGTGATTCGCTCAAGGCCAATAAGCCCTATAACAAGATGGTGCAGGAGATGCTGACGGCTAAGGGCAAGACTTATGAAAATGGGGCCGTGGGGTTTTACATTCGCGACTACAACATGCCGCTGGATAACATGGCCGTCACCACGCAGGTCTTCCTCGGCACCAGCATGGTGTGTGCCCAGTGCCATAACCATCCTTTTGATAAGTGGACCCAAATGGACTACTACCAAATGGCCGCTCACAGCAATGGCATGACCGGTAGCAATGGCCTTTCGAATCCTTTGTTAGCCCAGGCTTTTTATGGACGCAGCGCTAAAGGCAAAAAAGCGGCCAAAGGAGACAAGTCCATGGACTCCATGATGATGGGGGGAGAGGCAATGGCTGGACTGGCCCGCAAAGACGTGGGCCGCGCTATGAATGAAATCCTACGCCCGCTGCGCTACAACACCGTGCTGGATGAAACGGATAAAAAGCCTCTGCGCCTGCCCCATGACTACCAGTATGCGGATGCCAAGCCTAAAAGCGTGGTGGAGCCTGTGATACCTGCCGCTTTTTCGAAGGATGGCAAGATCGTCAAAGACGGGCAGAAACCCATCGAGGCTTATGCTTCTTGGGTCGCTTCTAAAGAGAATCCACGTTTCACACTGGTCATCGCCAATCGTCTTTGGAAAAAGGTGATGGGCGTGGGTGTCATCGAGCCGGTGGATGAAATCACTGATTCCAGTGTGCCTAGCAATCCGCAGCTCATGGCCTTTCTGGAAGACACCATGAAGCAGGTGAACTACGACATGAAGGCCTACCTGCGCATCATCTACAACAGCAGCACTTACCAGCGTGCCGCCTATACTAAAGATGTGGAACTGGGTGAAGTGTACCACTTTCCTGGTCCTATCCTTCGCCGCATGAGTGCAGAGCAGATTTGGGACAGCATGGTGGCTTTGTATAAACCTTCCCCAGATACACCGAGCATGACCGCTAGCATTGAGCGTGAATCCACCATCCGCCGCGTGGAGTGGCTGGACCGCGCGCTGAATGCCCTCTCTGCCCAGGAACTCGCTGAAGGCGCTGCTAAAGTAGTCGCTGTGCAGAAACAGCTCGCCGCAGATGTGCGCAAGGCCCAGGAACAGCTCACTGCGGCCAACAAGAAAAAGGATGAGGACGCCATCCGTGCTGCCAAAAAAGTGGTGGCCAATCAGCGCCGGGCCATTGACGAAGCCGCCGAGGAGATCATCTATTCAATGGGCTTCAAAAAGTTTGCACAGCTAGCCCGGGAAGGGAAGCTGAAGGAGCAGGTGGATGATGTGGAGTTTGCCAAAGAAATCACCAGCGTCATTCGCAGCAAAGAAGGTCAAGATCTGGGCATTGATGAAGCCCTCGCCATCATGGCAAAGCAGCAGCGTGCCCGCCTCACCGCCCAGCAGCAGCAGCGCCTGAAACGGGATGCTGAAGCTCTGAAAGTGGACGATAAAAAAGAGCTGACCTCCCTCAAAGCCTGGGAAAACTACCGCGACACTTACATGGTCCGCGCGGCTGATCTGCGCAGCCCAGCCCCCAATGGTCACTTCCTTCGTGAGTTTGGCCAGAGTGACCGTGAGCTGGTGGAAAACAGCAATGACGAAGCCAGCGTGGGCCAGGCTCTCATGCTGCTAAATGGCAAGACCTTCACGCAACTGCTGAACCCTTACACGATGATCTCGCGCGCCCTGCGCCGGGCAGAAACCACTGAGCAGACCGTGGATGCGGTTTATCTCGCGCTCTTCAGCCGTAAGGCTACCCCAGAGGAGCAAGAGCTGCTGAAACCAGTGGTGGAGGGTAAAGGTATGGTGGGTAAAGGCGATGCTCTCTGGGCCGCACTCAACACCCGCCAGTTCTACTTCATCCAGTAGTCGCGCTTTCGGAATTCATGGCGGTGGCTCTTGCGAGTCACCGCTTTTTTTGTGCCCTGGAACCTTGATCGTTTGTTAGCTCTGGACGATGAACATCGTGCTTTGAAACCGCACCTACCCAACCATCCCACCCAGCTTTATCTCATCCGCCACGGTGAAGTGGAGGAGCGTTACCACCGTGTCTTTGGCGGCAGTCGCATTGATATGGAGCTTTCGCCTCTAGGCCACCAGCATGGCGCTGCGTTGGCGAGCTGGCTGGCAGATACCCCATTGGATGCCATTTACGCCAGCCCGATGGTCCGTGTTCAGCAGACACTGGCCCCTCTGGCGGCGGCCAAAGGATTGCAACCCACCCTTGTGCCAGATTTGCGTGAGGTGGACTTTGGTGACTGGACCGGTTATCGCTGGGATGGCATCCAGGAGCATTTTGGCGTGAGTGCCTTTGATTGGCTAGAGATCATCGAAAACCCAGGCATCCCCCAGGGTGAAACGGCAGCAGCACTTGCCCAGCGGGTGCAGCCTGCCTTGCTCAAGATCCTTCAAGAGAATCCCCATCGGCGTGTAGCCATCTTTTGCCATGGCGGCATCATCCGCGTGATCTTGGCCCTGCTGCTGGAGCAGCCCTTGAAATACATGGCTCATTTCAATATTGAGTACGGCAGCCTGAGCATTGTCGAAGTCCAGCCAGAGAAAAAACACGCAGTTGAGATCGAGCTTCTTAACTTTTGCCCACCCATCGCCTGAAGACTTCAGGGCTCTGTCAAATCTCGCCTTTGGCCTTAAAAAAATGAAGCCGATACCTAATCAAAGGTTCCCGGCTTCATTTTTCTAAAATTGTAATGACGGAGCTCGCTACCGTTATTTTTTGATATTCGGGGAGTTGGCACTGGCTGCTGTGATCTTCACATCATCAATTTGAATGCTCCCTTTGCCCATCGTCGGTGTCAGGGTGAAAGTGAACTTCTCATCGGGCGTATTGCGTGAGAACACCCACTTGAGATCCGTCCAATTACCATCGGTGGAGACGGGGCGAACTCCAAAGGTACTTCCACCTCCACGCCGCTGCATGGCAATGCGGAGTCCATTTCCCGTGTAGCCTTCGCTGCGCACCTTGAGGGTGACTTCACACTGGGTGTTTTTGCCCATGTCCACTTCTTGGGTGATCTCGTCTCCGTATCGCTCAGATGCTTTCAGTTCCAAGACTTTGCTGCCTTCCTTGGTGGTGACCACCTTACCGTCACCGCGCCAAAACTGCTTTCCATTTTCAAAATCGCCGTTTTTGAGTTCCAAAGCATCAGCTCCATAAGCAGAGATGGAACTGGCTAGAATAAGGAAAAGAAGCGGGTTTTTCATAAGATTTAAGGAATAGGTGAAACATCGTCTAACAGAATCGTCGTGCTTAACGCAATGCTTAAATGTTTGAAAAGTAGAGAATCTAAAATTTTCCGAGGTGGTATGGCTTTTGAGGACGTTCAACCCGGATGATGCAATAGGCGCGAGGTGTTGTGAGCGAAGGTATTGACGCTGTGTGGGATTGACACCTATGGCATGCTTCACCCTCATGGT